>DATNIJ010000224.1:0-5004 GCA_035604475.1 Alphaproteobacteria bacterium | reverse complement strand
CGCCTCGGTGCGCGCCGTCGTCGTGCGAGGCGCTGCCGAGCATTTCATGGCCGGCGGCGACCTCAAGTTCTTCCATCGCGGCCTGGAGCTTCCGCCCGCCGAGCGGCGCCGGCGCTTCGAGCTCTTCGTGCACAAGGTGCATCCGACCATACTCACCATCCGCCGCATGTCGCAGCCGGTGATCGCGAGCGTCCGCGGTGCCGCCGCCGGCTTCGGGATGAGCCTCGTCATGGCGTGCGACCTCGCCATCGCCGCGGAAGATGCCTTCTTCACGCTCGCCTACTCGCTCATCGGCACGAGCCCGGACGGCTCGGGCACCTTTCATCTGCCGCGCATCGTCGGCATGAAGAAGGCGGCCGAGATGGCCCTCCTCGCCGAGCGCTTCGATGCCGCCGCCGCTTTGGCGCTCGGCCTCGTCAACAAGGTGGTGCCCGTAGACAGGCTCGAGGGCGAGACCGAGGCGCTTGCCGAGCGCCTCGCCGCCGGGCCAACCCACGCCTACGGCAACACCAAGCGCCTTTTGGGCCGCGCGCTCTCGAGCACGCTCGAGGCGCAGCTCCAGGCCGAGGCGGAGAGCTTTGCCGACTGCACGGCGAGCGAGGATTTCGCGGAAGGCGTGCGCGCCTTCGTCGAGAAGCGCAAGCCCCGCTTCAGCGGCCGCTGATCAAGGCGTGCCGGCGGGCGGCGGCAGCAGGAGGGCGAAGGATGGCGGACCTCAAGGGCAAGACCCTTTTCGTCACTGGCGGCAGCCGGGGCATCGGGCTCGAGATCGCCTTGCGCGCGGCCGCGGACGGCGCCAACATCGCCATTGCGGCGAAGACGGCGGAGCCGCATCCAAAGCTGCCGGGCACGATCTACACGGCCGCCAAGGAGATCGAGGCGGCCGGCGGCACATGCCTCCCGCTCCAGCTCGACATCCGCGAGGAGGGGCGCGTGTTCGATGCGGTCAAGGAGACCGCGGAGCGCTTCGGCGGCATCGACATCCTCGTCAACAACGCGAGTGCCATCAGCCTGACCGGCACGCTCGAGACCCCGATGAAGCGCTACGATCTGATGAACGACATCAACGCGCGCGGCACCTATCTTTGCTCTCAGGCTTGCCTGCCCTATCTCAAGCGGGCTGCGAACCCTCATATCCTGACCTTGTCGCCGCCGCTCAACCTCAATCCGCGCTGGTTCGCCCCCCACGTCGCCTACACCATCGCGAAGTACGGCATGAGCATGTGCGTGCTCGGCATGGCCGAGGAGTTCAGGCGGGACGGCATCGCCGTCAACGCGCTCTGGCCGCGCACGGTGATCGCGACGGCGGCAATCCAGATGATTCCGGGCACCGATGCGCAGAAATGCCGCAAGCCGCGCATCGTGGCCGACGCCGCGCACGCCATCCTCGTGCGCGACAGCCGCAGCGCAAGCGGCAATTTCTTCATCGACGAGGAGGTACTCCGCGAGGAAGGCATTGCCGATTTTTCCCGTTACGCGGTCGCTCCCGGCGAGCCGCTCCTCCCCGACCTCTTTCTCGATTGAGGTACGCGGTGCCCGCCCTCGACATCGCCGCCGCGATAACCGAGTTCTGGAGCGAGCGCGACCGCGGCGTCTTCTTCCCGCCTGCATGGAGCGGCAGGCTCTCCCTCGACGACGCGTACAGGATACAGCTCGGCCTCATCGCCCTTTGCGAGGCGATCGGCGAGCGTCAGATCGGCTGGAAGGTGGGCCTCACCGCGGAAGCGATTCAGCGGCAATTCGGCGTGCACGAGCCCGTTTTCGGCTGTCTCCTCGGTGAGGGGCTCAAGACGAGCGGAGAGGAGTTCCGCTACGCGGAGCTGATCAAGCCCGGCTTCGAGAACGAGATCTGCGTTCGCCTGAGCCGCGATCTCGCCGGCCCCGACGTCGATACGGCGGAGGCCCGGCGCGCGATCGATGTCTGCTACCCCGCCTTCGAGATCATCGAGACGCGCGGCGACTTCACCAAGGACCTGCCCCTGGCACTTGCCGACAATGCGCAGCAGAAGGCCTTCGTAGTGGGACGCGGAACGCGCTTCAGCGCCGACATCGACCTCGCCTCGATCGGCGTCAAGGTCGAGATCGACGGCGAGGAGGTTGCGACCGGCCGCGGCGATGCCGTGCTCGGCAACCCGCTCAGCTCGCTCGTCTGGCTCGCGGGCAAGCTCCATAGCTTCGGGCGCGGCCTCAAAGCCGGCGAGCTGGTAATGACCGGCTCCTTGACGCGCCAATTCGCACTCGCCGAGGGTGCGCGTATCCGCGCCAGCTTCGAGCGCCTGGGCGAGGTCGAGGCGAGCTTCGTCTAGCTGCGCCCGCGCGTCCGCCTTTTTTCCCTTGATTTGCCCCTGCGCGGGCCGTAAGAGGCGCGCGGCGCGTCGGAGAGCCGGGCGGGCAAGCGGAGGGGGAGCGGACCGTGGATTGGTACAAGGAAACCCTCTACAAGGACATCAGCCAGAGCTTCAAGGTCGAGCGCATCATCCACCGCGAGAAGACCGAGCTGCAGGACCTGGTGATCTTCGAGAACAAGGTGATGGGCCGCGTGCTCGCACTCGACGGCGTCATCCAGACGACCGAGGGCGACGAGTTCTTCTATCACGAGATGATGGGCCACGTGCCGCTCATCGCCCACGGCAACGCAAGGCGGGTCCTCATCATCGGCGGGGGCGACGGCGGGCTGCTCGAGGAGGTGCTCAAGCACAAGGCGATCGAGCGCGTCGTGATGGTGGAGATCGACCGCTATGTGATCGATCTCTCCAAGAAGTATCTGCCCTCCATACCCGGCAAGGCCTTCGAGGACCCGCGCACGGAGATCGTCATCGCCGACGGCGCCAAGTACGTGGCCGAGACGCCCGAGCGCTTCGACGTCATCATGGTCGATTCGACCGATCCCATGGGCCCGGGCGAGGTGCTCTTCACTGCCGCCTTCTACGCCAACTGCAAGCGCTGCATGCGGCCCGGCGGCATCATGGTGACCCAGAACGGCGTTCCCTTCTTCCAGCCCGAGGAGCTGTCGACGACCTGGCAGCGGCTCAAGCCTCTCTTCCCCGACGTGAGCTTCTATGTGGTGCCGGTGCCGAGCTATTACGGCAGCTTCATGACGCTCGGCTGGGCCAGCCTCGATCCCGAGCACCGGCGCACCGCTCCCGCCGAGATCGAGCGCCGCATTGCCGCCGTGGCGATCGCGACCCGCTACTACAATCCGGGGGTCCACCAAGCCTGCTTCCAGCTTCCCAATTACGTGCTCGCGCGACTTGGCTGAGCGGTGCTGAGGTGCTGTTCATGCGCCTTAAGCCGTCATCCCCGATTCGGCTGAGGTTATCGCATTTGGCCATCTCGCCCTTCGAGACGCGCGCTTCGCACGCTCCCCCGGGCACTTCGTCCCGGGGGCGGCCTGAGAGTCCAGCGGATTTCCTTATCCTGAGGAGGGCCGAAGGCCCGTCTCGAAGGATGAGGAAATCCGCGACCCCCTTGAGGACGGCCCCGCGCCGGTTCTCGCTCAAGAGCCAAGCCAAAAGCGCGAAGGACGCGAGACCGAGCGCACTCTCTGCCATGAGACCCCCTCTTTCGCGCCATCATGGCGGCTCGTCCGCGCGGGCGGAAGGGCGGATTGCAATTCGCGCGCGATGCCCCGATCATGGCGCTCAGGCAAGCGAGGAGGTGCCGCGTGAGCATCGCTCAGGGAGAGAAGCAAGGACGCGTCGCGGGTGCCGTGGTCACGGGGGCGGCGGGCGACCTCGGCCGGGCGGTCGCCGAGAGCTTCATGGCCGACGGCTATCGCGTCTATGGCGCCGATCTCGCCCCGCTCGAGCCGCAGCCCGGCCTCGTGCCCACCGCCCTCGACGTGACCGAGCGCGGTGCCGTCTTAGCACTTGCCGAGCGCGCGGCCGAGGAGACCGCACTTTGGGCCTGGATCAACGCCGCCGGGATCGTCGCGGTGCAGCCGGTCGAGGAGGCGGACCCGGAGCTGTGGGACCGCATCATCGCGGTCAATCTCACGGGCACCTTCAACGGCTGCGCCGCGGCACTTTCCGTGCTCAAGCTCGGAGGCGGACGCATCGTCAACGTAGGCTCGCTCTCGGGCCAAGTGGGCGGCGTCGGCCCGCACCCGGCCTATGGCGCGTCCAAGGCGGGCGTCCACGCGCTTACCAAATCCTACGCACTTGCGGGCGCGCGCTACGGCGTCACCTGCAACGCGGTCGCCCCCTCCGTGCTCGAGGGGCGCATGGGCCGCGAGTTCACCGAGGCGCAGCGCGAGAAGCTCGTCCGCGCTCATCCCTTGCGCCGGCTCGGCCGCATGGCCGAGGTGGTGCACGCCATCCGCTACCTCGCGGACCCCGCCGCGAGCTTCACCAACGGCGTCGTGCTCCCGATCAACGGCGGCGCGCTCATGACCGGATGAGTGGCTCGGCCGGGAGCGCCGACGCGCGCTAGCTTCGATAGTCGGGCGCTTCGCGGTCGAGGATGCGCTTCAAGGCCTCGAAATGAGGCCGCGCCAGTTTGCCGCCTTCGTCGGCGTATTGCTGGGCGGTCTTCGCCGCGACCGCAGCGGGCACGCGGCGCAAGGGCCGGCCCGTCGACATCGCGAGCCATTGGAGCTGGGTCGCGCGCTCGAGGTAGTAGAGGTCGTCGAAGGCCTCGTGCATGCTCCGCCCGGTGACGATGACGCCGTGGTTGGCGAGGAAGAGCAGGCTCTTGTTGCCGAGCGTGCGCATCATGCGGTCGCCCTCGGCCGCGTCGACGGCGAGCCCGTTGTAGTCGTCGTCGTAGGCGATGCGGTCGTGGAAGCCAAGTGCCGTCTGGCTGATCGGCTCGAGTCTGCCGTCCGCGAGCGTGGTGATCGCGGTCGCGTAGGACATGTGCGAGTGCAGCACGGCCCGCGCATGGGGCAGTCCGCGGTGGAGGCGCCAATGGATATAGTAGGCGCTCGGCTCGGGCGCGCTCTCGCCCTCGACGAGCCTGCCCTCGCGGTCGAGCAGCAGGAGATGGCTCGCCTTGATCTCCGAC
>DATNIJ010000223.1:0-4295 GCA_035604475.1 Alphaproteobacteria bacterium | reverse complement strand
GTATGCCGGCGCCGCTTTCCTCGAAATAGACGCGGTGCGGGCGCCCGCCGATCTCGATCTTCGCATAACGGCCGAGGATGGGCTCGATCTCGGCGCTCATCTCTTCTCTCCCTCGAAGAGGCGGCGGGGGAGTGCCAACAGATCCTTGAAATACTGCAGGTTCGCCATCAGCGGGTAGAGGTCGCCCTCGAGCCTCGCTTCGCCTCGCTTGGTGAGCGCGAAGAGGTCGTGCCAGCCGGGCTCGGGGAGCGGCCGCCAGAAAGCGAGCCAGGCGGGCGCTGGGGCGCGGACGGCGAAGCGCCACGGGCGCATCAGCTGCGGGCCGCGCTCGAGTGCCGCGAGCCGCCCCGCGGCAATCGACGCGAAGAAGGGCACGGCGCCGATCTCGCAGAGACATTCCGTCGTGAGATGTCGCCCGCGGCGCACCAGTCCTTCGTCCGCGTTGGCAAGCTCGGGAAGTCGCGCGAAGGCCGCGGCGGCTCGCACCTCGAGGTCGCTCTCCTCGCCTTTGCCGCGGGCGGTGCCACGCTTGCTGTCGCTGCTCATGTCGTTTGGGCCTCCTTGCGCGGCCCCTCTTGACCGCATCCCGCTCTACGCGTCATCCGCCCTTATTCGAGCGCTTTTCCAGCCCCGACGCGAGGCCCGATTTCGCCGGGTAGCGAGGGGTCGCAGCGCCCCTTCAGCGCCGGCTGAACGCCGCCGCGAGCTCGAGGTGCGGCGACCACAGGAACTGGTCTACCGGCTGGATCCAGTCGAGGCGATAGCCGCCGCCCAAGAGGATGCGGGCGTCGCGCGCGAAGGTCGCGGGATTGCAGGAGACGGCGGCGATGCGCGCGAGCTTGCTTGCGGCGAGGGCCGCCGCCTGGGTCTTGGCACCCGCGCGCGGCGGATCGAGGATCGCCCCTTGCGCGCGGCCGAGCTCCTGGGGCTCGAGGGGCCGGCGCTCGAGGTCGCGCGTCTCGACGGAAAGACGTAAGTGTCCCGCCGACGCGCGCGCCGCAGCCGCGAGCGCCTCGGTGAGCTGCTTCTCTCGCTCGACCGCGAGCACTTGCCGTCCCGCAGCGGCGAGCGGCAGGCCGAAGGTGCCGCAGCCCGCATAGAGATCGGCGATGCGGCGGGCCTCTCCCAGCGCCTCAATCACGGCACGCCGCAGCACCGCCTCGCCCTCGCGGGTCGCCTGCAGGAAGGCGCCAGGCGGCAGCACCGTCGCGACCTCGCCGAAGACCACGCGCACGGGCCGGCGCTCGATCACGACTTCGACGCCGCTGCCCTTGGAATGGCGCCTGGCGATCCGTGCCAGGTCATGCGCCTCGGCAAAGCCCGCGAGGCGCTCGCGGCGCTTGAGGCCGAGGGCGGCATCGCTCAAGAGCAGCAGGTCGAGACCGCTGTCGCTCTCCGTCACCAGTGCTTCCACGCGTGCGCCGGGCTCGAGGAGTGCGGACAGAAGCTCGTTGAGCGGCGCCAACAGCGCCACGATGGCGGGTCGCGCCACGGGGCATTCGACAAGCGGGATGACCTGGTGGCTCGAGCGCGCGTTGAAGCCGAGCACGAGATCGTCCTTGCGGCGTACCGCGCTGAACTCGGCGCGGCGCCGGCTCGCGGGCGGGGTCACGAAAAGCGGGCGGATCTCGCACCCCTCGAGCCGCTGGCGGGCGAGCGACTTGGCAAGGAGCTCGAGCTTCCACGCGCGGTAATGCTCGCCATCGAGATGCTGGAGCGCGCAGCCGCCGCAGCTGCCGAAATGGCGGCAGGCCGGGTGCTGACGCCCCGCTCCCTCGGCAAGGAGTGCGATGACGCGGCCGGCGTAACCGTCCGGGCGCGGCTCACCCAAGCGGACGCGCACGCGATCGCCGGGCAGCGTGAAGGGCACGTAGAGCCGCTTCCCCCCTTCGAGGCTCGCGATGCCGTCTCCGCGCGCGCCGATCTCCTCGATCGCGACCTCGAGCTCGAGCCTCATGCCGGCTTGTCCTCGCGGCGGGCCGCAATGAGGAACTCCTTGTTGCCGTCCGTTCCCTCGATCGGACTCGCGACGATGCCAAGCACGGTCCAGCCCGGCCGCGCCGCGATGAAACGGCGGATGCGCTCGCACGCCTCCTCATGCAAGCGAGCGTCGCGCACCACCCCGCCTTTCCCCACTTGCCCAGGACCCACCTCGAACTGGGGCTTGATGAGGGCAACGAGGAAGGCGCCGGGGGCTGCGAGCGCCAACGGGGCCGGGAGCAGCGTCTCGAGGCCGATGAAGCTCGCATCGCAGGCGATGAGTGCCACCGGCTCGGGAACCTCCTTGCTGCCGAGGTAGCGCGCGTTGACGCGCTCGAGCACCGTGACGCGCGGATCCCGGCGCAGCTTCCAGGCGAGCTGGCCGTGGCCCACGTCGACGGCATAGACGCGCGCGGCACCTCGCGCGAGGAGCACGTCGGTGAAGCCGCCGGTTGAGGCACCGATGTCGAGAGAGACGAGGCCGCTCGGATCGATGGCGAAGCGATCGAGTGCCGCCGCGAGCTTGAGCCCGCCGCGCGAGACCCAGGGATGATCCAGCCCGCGCAGCGTGAGCGGAAGATCGGCCGGGACGAGCGCTCCCGCCTTCTCTAGCCTGCGCTCGCCGCTATAGACGAGGCCTGCCATGACGAGTGCCTGCGCGCGGCTGCGGCTCTCGGCAAGCCCGCGTGCCACGAGCAGCTGATCGAGGCGGATCTTGGTCGCAGACCTTGCCATGCTCCCACCGATCGAGAGGCATCCCACGCGGCCATCCGGATGCCCACAGAAGCGTGCTATACTGCGCGTGTGGAAAAACGGGTAGCGCAAATTCTCGGCGAGCTTCGTTCCGGCCTCGAGCAACTCTACGGCCCGAGGCTCGCAGGCGTCATATTGTTCGGCTCTCACGCCCGCGGCGAGGCCGGCCCGGAGTCCGACATCGACGTCCTCGTCCTGCTCGCCTCTCCCGTCGACTCGTGGAGAGAGATTCAACGCACAGGTCCGCTCGTGGCCAGTCTTTCTCTACGCTACGACGCCGTGGTCTCCTGCGTTTTCGATTCACCAAGCAAGCTGCGGGCAGCCGCCGATGCCTTCCATCGTCGGGTCCGGCGCGAGGGGATTGGCGTGTGACTCCCGAGCAAAGCCTGCTTCTTGAAAAGGCGCGGGCAAGCATTGCCGCCGCCGAGTTGCTGGCCGAGCGAGGCTACCATGGCTTCGCGGCCTCGCGCGCTTATTACGCGATGTTCTATGCAGCGGAGGCCATGCTGCTCACGGGCGGGACCACCTTCTTGAAGCACGCCGCAGTCATCGCCGAGTTTGGTAAGCGTTTTGCCCGCAGCAATCCTCAGGCCGCCGAGATGCACCGGTTCTTGATTGAAGGCCAAGAGAGCCGAACAAAAGGGGATTATCGTTCGGACGATCAGGTCTCCGAAGAAGAAGCGGAGGCGCAAATTGCTCGAGCCCGCAGATTCGCCGAGTATGCGACAAATGCGTTGAGTAAGTAATTGCGCTTATTGGCGTCTCGAAGCGAGAGCTCACGTCTCAAAGCTAAACACCTGGCGGGCGCGAAAGCTACCCGCCGCCGCTTGCGTGCGAGCGCAATGGGCCGCGCCTACGCGCGGATCAGCTTCTCGGCCTGCTCCTGGCCGAGTGCTGCAAGCGCGTGGGCGACGATGTGCTTGGCATTGAGCCCGGCCTTGTCGTACTGCGCAGCCGGCTTGTCGTGGTCCATCACCACGCTCGGCATATAAAGCGGACGGAATTTGAGCCGCCCGTGATCGAGCAGGCCGCCGTGCGCGAGGACATGCATCACGTGGCTGGCGAAGCCGCCGATCGTGGCCTCCTCGACCGTGATGAGCACCTGGTGCTCGGCGGCCAAGCGGCGCACCAGCTGCTCGTCGAGGGGCCTCATGAAGCGCGCATCGGCGACGGTGGTCGAGAGCCCCCGCGCCGAAAGCTCGTCGGCCGCCTTGAGCGCCTCCTGCAGGCGCGTGCCGTAGGAGAGGATGGCGACGACGGAGCCCTCGCGCACGATGCGGCCCTTGCCGATCTCGAGCGGGGTGCCCTCCTCGGGCAGCTGGACGCCGACCCCTTCGCCGCGCGGATAGCGCATGGCACTCGGCCGATCGTCGATCTGGGCCAGCGTCGCCACCATATGCACCAGCTCGGCCTCGTCCGCCGGCGCCATCAGCACGAAATCGGGCAGGCAGCCGAGATAGCTCAGGTCGAAAGCGCCATGGTGGGTCTGCCCGTCGGCACCCACGTAGCCGGCGCGGTCAAGCACGAAACGCACGGGCAGGCGCTGGATCGACACGTCGTGC
>DATNIJ010000222.1:0-12217 GCA_035604475.1 Alphaproteobacteria bacterium | reverse complement strand
CGCATCGAGAAAATCGAGGACGGCAGCGCTGAAGCGGACCGGGTCCTGCTCGACCATCGTATGTGTCGTGTTCGGGATTATTGCGACGCGCGCCCCCGGCACATGCGCGGCCAGGGCACGCAGAATTACCGGCAGCGAGCCCGACGTGTCCTCCCCGCCAATGAACAATGTCGGGACGCGGATCGATTCCGCATCGGCGCGTGAATAGGGGCGGCGTTGCTCGTTGATCTGACCGAGCAGGGTGCACGCGTTGTCACGCATTCGCTGCTTTGTCGCTTCGGGGAGCCGCAGCCACGCACCCGCGCCCTCGATCGCATCCAAAAAATAGGTCAACCCGCCCTCGATATCTCCTGCGGCGATCTTCCCCGCCGCCGTGGCGACATGGGTGCGCAATGGTGGATGCGACGCGGCGGCTCTATCGGAAGCCGCCAGCGACGCATCCAGATCGCCTCCAGGCTCCGCCAGGATCAGCTTGCGCACAAGGTCGGGCCGCTGCTGCGCAACGCGGAAGGCGATGTGCCCACCACGAGAATGCCCCATCAGGTGGACGGCGCCGGCGCCGAGGGCCTCGACGAAGGCAATCAGGTCGGCCACATGCTGGGCGATGGTGAAGCCGTCGCCGATGCCGTCCCAATGTTCCGGAAAGAAGCGCCGCAGGCTGAGCGAAATGACGCGATGCCGGCGCGTGAGCGGCCCCAGCACCGGCGACCAGGCCCGAAAATCACCGAGCGAACCGTGCACGCAGACGAGATGCGGCCCCTGACCCACCTCGATATAGGCCATCTCATAACCGTTGACGCGTAGATGCTTCATCGAACGCTCCTCGGCTTGACGGCCCGCGCGATCCGCTAAGGCTTCGAGGTCAGGTCCGGCTTTCCGGTATCGAGGTCAACCGGGACCGAGACGTGCTCGTGAACCACCAACCAGTGGCCTTTGATCTTCTTGTAAACGTCGGTCACGCGCACGGTCAGGTCCATCTTCTTGCCCTGCTTGTCGGTGCCGACGACGTGCTGGATGCTGTGCCCATAGGCAAGGCTGTGGTCGATGGCGATGGCGAGCTCGCTCAGCTCGACGTTGATCGGGCCAGCGAAACTGTCCAGAAGCTCCTGCCAGTCCTTACGGTAGGCCGCGGCGCCGACATACTGCCGGGGCGGTACCAAGTCGAAGACGAACAAGGTTTGATCCGGGACGTAAACTCTCATGATCGCGTCGATGTCCTTTGCCTTGAACGCGGCGATGAAGCGTTCTTCGAGCGCTTTGATGTCCGCCCGCGCATCCGCATTGGCCGCAGGGGAGAGCGCCAGGCTCGACAGCGTCATCAGGATCGCACCGGCAAAAAGTCTGACAACCAGGGACTTCATCGTTGGCCTCCGTTGCAGAGTTATGGTTCGTTGGCGAGACGCGTGCCTGCGTCCAAGATTACCACAGCATGTTCCTATGGCGCGGAATCACCCCCTCACCCAGCTCCCCCTCCGAGGGGGAGGGTAGGGTGAGGGGGCTGCTTCCACCACATTGGGAATGGCTTTAGCCGGAGATGGAATACCACGGCGGCACTTCTTACTCGACCCATAAGAGACGTGCGGCGCCCGCTCATTCGATCACCTCGTCGGCGCGGGCGGCCGGTCGACGCCTCGCCGCCACGCCTCCCCGCCATATTTGACATCGGCAGCTTGCGGTAGCTACCACTTTCTCCATGCGCTTCCGGGAGCTCGAGCGCGAACTGCGGCACGACCGGGAGGACCGGTGATCTATCTCGAGAGCTCGGGAGCGCTGGCGGCCGAAACATTGCGCATTCCGCTAAAGCGGATTCCCCTCAAACGGAACCGCCTCTTCATGTCCGACGCCCGCTCGCTGCACATTGTTTCCGGCCTGCCGGCCGTAAGACCCCTCACCCGGCCCTGCGGGCCGGCCTCTCCCTCAAGGGGAGAGGCGAGATCCCCTCTCCCCTTGAGGGAGAGGGAGGGGCCCAGCGCGCAGCGCTGGGAGGGTGAGGGGTGATGGCGGGCATACGCACTCGTTGAAAGTCGATTCGATCAAACAGGGACCGGCTGTAGCTACCGCCGCTCTGCGAGGATGAGCTCGCTCGCCTTCTCGGCGATGGCGATGACGGCGGCGTTGGTGTTGCCGGAGGTGACGGAGGGCATCACCGAGGCGTCGGCCACGCGCAAGCCCTCGAGCCCGCGCAGCTTGAGGCGATGGTCCACGACCGCGAGCGGGTCCGTGCCCATGCGGCAGGTCGAGGTCGGATGGAAGATAGTCGAGCCGCTCTCGCGGCAATAGGCGAGGAGCTCCTCGTCCGACTGAACGCCTACCCCCGGCTGGTATTCCTCTTTCACATAGGCGCGCATGGCAGGTGCCGCGAGGATGCGGCGCAGGAGCCGCAGGCCGGCGACATGGACCCTTCGATCCTTCTCGGCGGCGAGGTAATTGGCGCGGATCGAGGGCGGGGCCGCGGGGTCGGGCGAGGCCGCCATCACCTCGCCGCGGCTTTCGGGGCGCAGCTGGCAGCAGGAGGTGCTGAAGCCCGAGAAGGGATGGAGCCGGTCGCCCATCTTGTTCGTGGTGAAGAGAACGAGGTGGCACTGCATGTCGGGTCGAGAATCCACCGCCTCGGCGGTGCGGAAGAAGCCTCCCGCATAGCCGGCGCCGATGGTGAGCGAGCCCTTGCCGAGGAGGATGTAGCGCAATCCCATGACCGCCTTGCGCCTCAAGCTCGCGACCTCGTCGTTGAGCGTGACCGGTTGCGCGCATTTGAGGAGGATGCTCGTCTTGAGGTGGTCCTGGTAGCTTCGCCCGACTCCCTCGTGAGCGAGCACCGGCGCTATGCCGAGGCGCTGCAAGAGCTGCCCCGGACCTATGCCCGAAAGCTGCAGGATCTGCGGCGTGTTGATGGCGCCGCCCGAGACGATCACCTCGCCGCGCGCGCGGGCGGTGCGCACGACGCCGTCGCGGCGGTACTCGACACCCACCGCGCGCCTTCCCTCCGAGAGGATGCGCGTCAAGAGCGCCTCCGTCGCCACCTTGAGGTTGGGCCGCTTGAGCGCGGGCTTGAGGTAGGCCACGGCCGTGCTCGCGCGCCGGCGTCCGCGAAGCGTGAACTGGTAATATCCTGCGCCCTCCTGGGTGGGGCCGTTAAAGTCGGGATTGCGCGGAAAGCCGGCCTCCTCGGCACCGGCGATGAAGGCATCGCAAAGCGGGTGCGGCTCGGAGGGATCGGAGACCGTGAGCGGCCCGAGCGTGCCGTGGAACTGATCGGGCCCGCGCGTCTGATTCTCGGCGCGCTTGAAATAGGGCAGGAGCTCGTCGAAGCCCCAGCCGGGATTGCCGGCAGCGCGCCAGGCATCGAAATCCTCGCGCTGGCCGCGGATGTAGACGAGGCCGTTGATCGAGCTCGAGCCGCCGAGCACCTTGCCGCGCGGATTGAAGATGCGGCGGCCGTTGAGATGGGGCTCGGGCTCCGAGTCGTACGCCCAGTTCACCCGGCGGTCGTTGAAAAGCTTGGCGTAGCCGATCGGGATGTGGATCCAGGGGTTGCGGTCGCGCGGGCCCGCCTCGATGAGAAGTACCGTGTAGGCACCGCTCGCGGTCAGGCGCTCGGCGAGCACGCAGCCGGCCGAGCCGGCGCCGACGATGATGAAGTCGTAGCTCTCTTCCGCAGCCGACGCGCCCATGTTTCCCCCCGTCGATCTTCTTGCAGTCCCTTACTCCTCCCGATCGTAGGATGCCCGGCGGGGCACAGCAAGCGCCGGCACGGCGCTGCCGGACTTCTTTCTTGACGGCGGTATCGTCGCCCGCACATATGCTGCCCGAGGACAGAAGCAAGCATAGAAGACGGTTCCTCCCTCCGCCGAGCGATCGGACCAGCCGCCGAAATTCCGAAAAAGCGGGCGAAAGATTAGGATGGCGTCGATGAGTCCGGAGAGAAGAGCTCCGCCCGCGCAGGGCACCTCCGTGGGGCGGCCCTTCGTGGCACTCGTCCTGCTTTGGCTCTCCGGTGCGGGCTCGCGCTTGACCCTCCTCGCGGTACCCCCGGTGATCCCCTTGCTTCACGCCGATCTCAAGCTCTCGGAAAGCGCGATCGGCGTGCTTTCGGGCTTGCCCTCCTTTCTCTTCGCACTTGCCGCGGTGCCGGCCTCGTTGCTGATCGCGCGGCTCGGCGCGCTAACCACGCTCGTCGCCGGCTTGCTCCTCGCCGGCGTGGCCTCCGCTCTGCGCGGTGCGGCGGCCGACACGGCGATGCTTTTCGCCATGACGTTCCTGATGGGCCTCGGCATTGCCGCGATGCAGCCGGCACTGCCGCCCATCGTGCGCGACTGGCTGCCCTATCGCATCGGCTTCGGCACGGCGATCTACTCGAACGGGCTCCTCGTCGGCGAGATTCTCGCCGCGGCACTGACCATCCCATGGGTGCTTCCGCTCTTAGGCGGCAGCTGGCGGCTGAGCTTCGTCTTCTGGTCGGTACCTGTGCTGGTCACGGCAGTTCTCCTCGCCGTCTTGGCCCCGCGTGCGCAGCCCGGGAGCGTCGCCTCGGCCCACGCGCGCCGGCGCTGGTGGCCGGAGTGGAGGGGTGCCCGCATCTGGCGCCTGGGCCTGACCATGGGCGGCATCAACAGCATCTATTTCGCCTCGAACGCCTTCTTGCCGGACTATCTTCACGCGAGCGGCCATCCTGAGCTGGTCAACGCCGCCTTGACGGCACTCAATCTCGGTCAGCTCCCCTCGTCGTTCATCTTGCTGGCACTTGCCGATCGCATGGTCGGCCGCGCCTGGCCGCTGCGCGGTGCGGGGCTCCTCGCCCTCGCCGCGACGCTTGCCATCATCCTGATGCCGGGCGCCTGGATCGTGCTGTGGGCCGCCGTCCTCGGCTTCTCGGCGGCGTCCGGCCTCATCCTCACGCTTGCCTTGCCCGCACTCATCAGCACGCCCGACGACGTGCATCGCACCTCCGCGGGGATGTTCACGATCAGCTACTCCTGCCCCGTCGTGGTTTCGGTCGCGGCCGGCTGGCTCTGGGACAAAACCGCACTTGCGCCGCTTGCGTTCCTGCCCATCGGCCTCTGCGCGGTGGCGGTCCTCTGTTTAGCGCCATCGATGGCACTCACACGCAAGAAGACGGCAGAGCGCACGTGACGAACGCGCGATCGCCCCGTCCTCGAAAAGCGATGTTCCGGGAGCACATCCGGTCCTAAGAACTCGCTGGAAAATAAATGAATCGTTTTTGTTGTCGTCATGCCCGCGAAAGCGGGCATTCAGGGCTAGCAAAACGGCGCGTTGCCGGACCCCCGCGCACGCGGGGATGGACACCCGCTTTCGCGGGTGTGACGACAGTGGGAAAGAGCGTGCAGCACTTATTTCCCAACGAATGCTAAGCTTGCCTCAGGCGTCCATCAAGGATGGCAGGACGATGCCCGGCTCCGATGCCTCCGCCCCGAGCCTTCCTAAGGCGGCCAAGCGCGTCGGCCGCATGGAGCTCTTCCTCGGCTTTCTCAAGATCGGAGTGCTCGGCTTCGGCGGGGTCGCACCCTGGGCGCGCCGCGTCATCGTCGAGGAGCGGGCGTGGCTCAGCGAGGAGGAGTATGCCTCGCTCTTGGGCGTCGGCCAGATCCTGCCGGGACCGAACACGTTGAATTTGGCCGTGATGGTGGGCGACCGCTTCCAGCGCGCGCTCGGCGCGCTCATCGCCGTGGCAGCGCTCATGACGATGCCGCTTGCGATCCTCATGGCGGTGGCATCGCTTTACGAGCGCTTCGCGGCATTTCCCGAAGTCGCCTCCGCGATGAGCGGCACCGCCGCGGCGGCGGCCGGCCTTGTGATCGGCACCGCACTCAAGATGACGCGGCGTCTCCGGCCGACCCGCATGGCGATCCTCTTCGGCCTTGTCGCCTTCGTCGCGATCGGCGTGCTGCGCTTTCCGCTCATCGCCGTCGTCGCCGTGCTGGCGCCGATCAGCATCGCGGCCGCAGCCCTGGAGCGCCGCGCGTGAAGCCCGCACCCCTTTGGCAAATCGCCGGAACCTTCGCCTCGCTCTCCCTCGTCGCCATCGGGGGCGCCAATGCGGTGATGCCCGAGCTCCAGCGCCAGGTCGTGCAAGTGCTGGGCTGGATGAACGACACGACCTTCGCGAGCCTCTTCGCCATCGCGCAGGCCGCACCGGGGCCGAACGTGCTCATCGTCAGTCTGATCGGCTGGCACGTCGCGGGTTTGGCCGGCCTCGCCGTGGCGAGCTTGGCCATGATCCTGCCCTCCTCGCTCTTGGCCTTCGGCGCCGGCCGGGTGGTGACGCGGCTCGCAGGCGCGCGCGCGATCCGCGCCATCCAGCGCGGCCTGGTGCCGATCACGGTGGGGCTCATCCTGGCGAGCGGCGTGGTCATGGCCGCGACCGCCGATCACGCGGCCCTTTCCATCCTCTTGACCGCGGGCACGGCATTCTATGTCTTCTTGAGCGATTGGAATCCGCTGTGGGCGCTCTCGACCGCGGCCATCGTCAGCTTGCTGGGAAGTTGGCTCGGCCTGCCGGCTTGAGGCCGAGGCGGCTTCAGGTCAGGCGACCGAGCACCACGTCGACGAGCGGGTTGAGCGTATCGTGATGGGCGACGAGCTTGGGCGCTTCCGGAGGCGCCGCCATGCCGGTACGATCGTGCCAGTAGCCCGCAAGCCCGACCTTGACGATGCCGAAGAGATCGAACGGCGAGCCTGCGACGAAGAGGCAGCGCTCCGCCGTCAGCCCGAGCTCCTCGAGCGCCATGCGGTAGGGCCGCGGGTCCGGCTTGTAGAAGCCCGCCCGCTCGGCCGTGACGACGACGTTGAACTCGATCCCAATCACAGCAATTGCCTTCGCCGCCAGCGCTTCCGAGCAATTGGTGACCACGGCGAGCAGGACGTGCCGCTTGAGCGTCGCCAACACCTCATGCACTTCCGGCCATGGCTTGACCTCGCCGTAACGCGCCGCAAGCTCGCGCGCGTGGTCGGCCGAGAGCCCCGCCTCCTGGGCCGCCTCGGCGACGAGGGTCTCGTAGGGCCGATAGGCGCCGCTCCGGTAAGTGCGACGGAGATAGGCGGCGCGCCATCTGCGGCCCTCCGCCTCGCCCCCCGCGACCTTGTTCCACAGCGAAGGGGAATCGAGAAGTGCGGTCAGAAGATCGAAGATCACGGCATCATAAGCGGGCTTCATCATGAGCCTCGAGCGGCCGGCGCACTCCGGCGGTCCTGGGTCGTTCGTCTATCGGTAATCCAGCACGGCACGCGAAAGCAACCGTCATCGCGGCGCTGCTGCGAGTTTGCGCACTTGTGCTTGCGTTCGGGTGGCGGATTGTCTTCGCACCTATTCGCGCGCGCGCGCGCGGCCGAGGTGCCGTAGCGCGCTCACGACCTCCCGCAGCGCGCGATTGACGGGCTTATCGCGGCGCAATACCACGCCGAGGTGGCGATGGAGCGGCGGGGACAACGGGCGGACGAGGAGGCCTTCACGCTTGCCGCGTCCCTTGAGGGCCAAGCGCGGCAGCACGCCGCAGCCAAGCCCGGCCGCCACGAGCTCCTTGATGGCCTCGACACTGCCCAGCTCCATCACCGGCCTGAGCGACAAGCCGGCGCGCGCGAACCAATCGTCGATGAGACGCCGCGAATAACCGCCCGGCTCATAGACGACCACGGGCAGCTTTGAGAGCTCGGACGCGCTCACGAGCGGCGGTACCCTGCCGCCGCCGGCGGCGAAGATGGCGACGAGCTCGTCCTTGACGACCGGCGTCACCTGGAAGATGCGCCCTGGTGCCGGCAGGGTCACGAGCGCCACGTCGAGCGCGTTCTCCTCGAGCGATCTCAGAATGTCCGGCGTATTGCCGGTGCTCACCGCGATCTCCAAGGAGGGGAAGCGCCGGCGCAGCTCGCGCAGCATCGCGGGCAGAAGGTAGATGCAGGCGGTCGCACCCGTGCCCAGGCGGACCCGGCCCACCGTTCCCGTCGCGTGATAGGCGACCGCTTCCACGGCGTCGGCGACCGCCTCGTCGATCTTGCGGATATGGCGGAGGAGATCGCGGCCGGCCGCGGTCGGCTGCGCGCGCTTGCCGACGCGCTCGATGAGGCGGACGCCGAGACGCCGCTCGAGCTGCCGCACCTGCAAGCTGACCGCGGGCTGCGTGAGGCTGAGCCGCGCCGCGGCGGCAGAGAAGCTGCCAAGCGCGCTCACGTCGGCAAAGGTCCGCAGCTGATCGAGATTGAGGCCGCGCATGCCAAAGATTCCTTTATGGATCTGATAATAACATTAAATTTTCCTTTGGTCTTGCCCCACCGCAAGCTGCCCTTGCCGGCGGAGCGCCCGGCGGCACCGGCAGAGGGTCGCCAAATGGCGGATGGCAACGAAGAGGGCGCAGCGATCGCCCGCGCGGACTTGTTGCACGATGGGGCGGCGGTCCCGCGCGCGCGACCGCGGGCGTGGCTCGTGTGGACGCTCGCCGCGGCACAGCTCGTCTCCTGGGGCTCGCTCTATTACAGCTTCTCCCTTTTCGTCATTCCCATGCAGCGCGAGCTCGGCTGGTCCAAGACGGAGCTCAATGGCGCGCTGTCGCTCGGGCTCCTCATCACAGGCTTGAGCGGATTGCCGGTCGGCGCCTGGATCGACCGGCGCGGCGGCCGCGCCTTGATGACGCTCGGCTCATTGAGCGCCGCCGTGCTGCTCTTCGCCTGGTCGCGCGTCGAGAGCCTGGCCGCTTTCTACGTCATCTGGGCGCTCCTCGGAGCGGTGCTCGCGAGCGTGCTTTACGACCCGGCCTTTGCGGTGCTCACGCGCGACTTCGGCCCGCGCTTCCGCAAGGCGATCCTGACGCTGACCCTGGTCGCCGGCTTCGCCAGCACCGTCTTCATTCCGCTCACCGAGCTCCTCGTGGAGGAGCTCGGCTGGCGCGCAGCGCTCGCGGTGCTCGCGCTCTGCAACCTCGTTCCGGCAAGCCTCCATGCGTTTTTCCTGCCGAGCGCAGGGAAAGAGGTGCTAAAGAGCGCTCCGCCCGCGGCCCAAGACGCAGCGCCCGCCGGCCTCTCGCCGCTCAGGAAGGCGATGCGCAGGGCGACCTTCTGGTGCCTGCTCGCCTCCTTCGCAGCCGCGGCCGCCACCTCCTCGTCGGTCACCTTCCATCTCGTCCCGCTCTTGAGCGAGCGCGGCGTCGATCCGGCCACCATCGTGTCGTGCATCGCGGTCATCGGCCCCATGCAAGTCGCCGGCCGCCTCGTCCTCTTCGGCCTCGGTGCCAAGCTAGGTGCTGAGCTTCTCGGCAGCCTAAATGTGCTGGCGCTCCCCCTCTCCCTCATAGCACTCCTCCTCTTGCCGACGAGCCTCGCAGCACTCGTCGCTTTTGCCGCCCTCTACGGCTTGGGCAACGGCATCATGACGATCGTGCGCGGCACAGCGGTGCCCGACCTCATCGGGCGGGAGGGCTATGGCGCCATCAACGGCACGCTCGCCTTGCCCAACAATCTCGCCATGGCCACGGCCCCCTTCGCGGTAGCGACGCTGTGGGCTGCCTGGGGCGGCTATCAGCCCGTGCTGTGGGCGATCTTCGCGGCGTCTTGCCTCTCCGCCCTCGCCTTCTGGCTCGCGGTGGCGACGGCAAGGGGACGCGGCGGGGTGCCTCAAGGCGGGCCGTGAGCGCAGCCGTAACTCTGCCCCCTCTTGGCCAGCACCTGACGACGACCTATTGTTTTCGCGTCCTCGACCGGGGAGCGGGCTGCACGATGCGCGGCATTCTTGCGTTGCGGGCCTCTATTCTCGCCGCTTTCCTCCTCGCACCTTCGCTTGCGGGTGCCGATGCCGTCCCCGTCTTCTCCGACACCGGTCCCGATGCCGCGGCCTACGGGGCCGCGGAGAATTACGCCGTCGGCAAGCCCGGCAGCTTCCGCGAGCAGCGCTTTCTCGTAGGCTCCTTGAGCCACTTCGACAGCGTGCTTGTGGCACATCCGGTCGGCCGCGCCGCAACACCCTCGATTCTGTGGCGTGCGCCCGAGGAGATCTCGCTCAGCTACCGTTACCAGGGCGAGAGCCATACGCTCGCCGGCTATCTCGAGCGCCACCCGGCGACCGGTCTCTTGATCCTCAAGGGCGACACCATCCTCTTCGAGCACTATCGCTACGCGCGCAGCGACAAGGACCGCTTCACCTCGCAGTCCATGGCGAAGACCATCACCGCCATGCTGGTCGGCATCGCGATTTCGGAGGGTGCGATCCGCTCCGTCGACGATCCGGCCTCGGCCTACGTGCCCGAGCTAAAAGAGAGCGAGTTCGGCCGCACGCCGATCAAGGCACTTCTGCACATGGCCTCGGGCATCGCCTACAGCGAGACCTATGACGGCAGCGACGACGCCGCGAAGCTCAATCGCGAGCTCTGGCGCCCAGGCGGCCCCGGCGTCGCCGCGGCGATTGCCAAGTTCGACACGCGCATCGCAGCACCGGACAGCTTCTGGTATTACGCCGGCATCGACACCGAGCTCTTGGGCCTCATCCTCACGCGCGCGGTCAAGATGTCGCTCGCGGATTATCTCGCCTCGCGCATTTGGCAGCGGATCGGGAGCGAGGCCGACGCCTCCTGGATCGTCGACGCCTCGGGGCAGGAGGCGGCCTTCTGCTGCTTCAACGCGGTCTTACGCGACTGGGGACGGCTCGGGCTGCTTTTGGCCAACGACGGGGCCTGGCGCGGCGAGCAGGTGATCCCGCGGCAATGGGTGATCGACGCCACCACGGCGGCAGCACCCGGAAACTTCCTGGCCCCCGGCACGACGACGCGCTTCTACGGCTACGGCTACCAGCTGTGGATCATGCCGGGGCCGCGGCGCGACTTCGCACTCCTCGGCATCCACGGCCAGGCGACCTTCGTCGATCCGGCCGCGAAGCTCGTGCTCGTGCACACCGCCGTGCGCCCGAAGCCGACCGGCAATCCCGGGCAGAACGAGCTCATCTCGCTGTGGAAGGGTCTGGTCGAGCAATATGGGACGACGGAGGCGGGCGCGGCGAGCCGGTCGCTGCCTTAGGGCGGAATCCGGGCCACGCAAGAGCGTCGTGGATCAGAAACTCGTCGATTTCTCTCCGCCCTTCTCCTCCCCACCATACCGGCGAAAGCCGGTATCCACGGCGGAATGGGTCCCGGCTTTCGCCAGGACGGGAGTTGAGTGATGGGGCGAGCCCTACACGTCGAGGTTCGCCACCTTGAGCGCGTTCTGCTGGATGAAGTCGCGGCGCGGCTCGACCACGTCGCCCATGAGGGTGGAGAACACCTCCTCCGCCTCGTCGGTGTGCTCGACCCTGACCTGGAGGAGGGTGCGCGCCTGGGGATCGAGGGTGGTCTGCCAGAGCTGCTCCGGGTTCATCTCGCCGAGCCCCTTGTAGCGCTGGATGGTGACACCCTTGCGGCCGAGCTCCATCACCGCATCCACGAGCCCGATGGGCCCCGCGATGAGGACCTCGCGCTCCTTCGCGGTGAGCTTGCCGCGCTTGACGTAGAGCTGCTGCAGCTTGCCCGCGAAGGCGTCGACGCGCCGGGCCTCCGCCGAGCGGATCACCGAGCCGTCGATCACGTGGCGCTCGGCGACCCCGCGCAGGGTGCGGGTGAACTCGAGCCCGCCGTCGGCAAGCGGGACGGCCTTCCAGCCGCGCGCGTGCTCCGCCGAGAGCCGGTCGAGGCGCGAGGCGATGTAGGCGGCGGCCCTCTCGGCCTGGGTGCGGTTCGAGAGGATCTCGGGGTTGAAGGC
This sequence comes from Alphaproteobacteria bacterium, assembly GCA_035604475.1. Taxonomy (GTDB): domain Bacteria; phylum Pseudomonadota; class Alphaproteobacteria; order JACZXZ01; family JACZXZ01; genus DASPPM01. Next base: position 490 of record DATNIJ010000222.1, on the reverse strand, counting down.
CCCCGCGATCGCCACCTGCTCGACCACGGCGGCATTGCCGATGTGGCGGATGAGGGGCTGGAGGAGCGCCTTCACCCGGCGCGCCTCCTCGACGATCTGGCGCAAGTCGGGCCCCGCGTGCTGCACGCCGTCATGGCTGGTGAACACCGCCTCCTCGAGCGCCGCCCCCATGAGGAAGTCCTCAAGCGCGCGGTCGTCCTTGAGATAGACCTCGGAGGCCCCGCGCTTGGCGCGATAGAGCGGCGGCTGGGCGATGAAGAGGTGGCCGTGGGCGATGAGCTCGGGCATCTGGCGGTAGAAGAAGGTGAGGAGGAGGGTGCGGATGTGGCTGCCGTCCACGTCCGCGTCCGTCATGATGATGATCTTGTGGTAGCGCAGCTTGGAGGCGTCGAAGTCCTCGCGCCCGATGCCGGTGCCAAGCGCCGAGATGAGGGTGCCGATCTCGGCCGAGCCCAGCATCTTGTCGAAGCGCGCGCGCTCGACGTTGAGG
>DATNIJ010000221.1:0-4749 GCA_035604475.1 Alphaproteobacteria bacterium | reverse complement strand
GACGATCGCGTGCTCCTCGAGAAGTATCTCGCGCGGCCGCGCCACATCGAGATCCAGCTCTTCGCCGACGCTCACGGCAATGCCGTTCACCTCTTCGAGCGCGACTGCTCGATCCAGCGCCGCCACCAGAAGGTGATCGAGGAGGCGCCGGCGCCGGGGATGACGGAGAAGCGCCGCGCCCAGATGGGTGCCGCGGCCGTGGCAGCCGCTGCCGCCATCGGCTATCGCGGCGCCGGCACGGTCGAGTTCATCGTGGATGAGGACGGCACCTTCCACTTCATGGAGATGAATACGCGCCTGCAGGTCGAGCATCCGGTGACCGAGATGATCACGGGCCAGGACCTCGTCGAGTGGCAGCTCAAGGTCGCGGCGGGCGAGCCGTTGCCGCTTGCCCAAGGCGATCTCGCGATCTCGGGCCACGCCTTCGAGGCACGCCTCTATGCGGAGGATCCGGAGCGCGATTTCCTGCCTGCGACCGGCCGGCTCAGGCATTTGCGCTTTCCCGCCGAGGGGCCGCACGTGCGCGTCGATACGGGCGTTGCCGAAGGCGACCAGGTGACCATCCATTACGACCCCATGCTCGCCAAGCTCATCGTCTGGGACCGCGACCGGGAAGGGGCGCTGAGGCGGCTCGCGGCGGCGCTCGGCGCCTGCGAGGTGGCGGGGATCGCCACCAACATCGCCTTCCTTTCGGCACTTGCCGCACACCCCGGCTTTGCCGCGGCCGAGCTCGATACCGGTTTCATCGCGCGCCATCGCGCAGCACTCGTGCCCGAAGCCAAGCCCGCCTCCGACCGCGTCTTGGCGCTCGCCGCCCTTGCCGTCTTCCTCGATCGCGCGCGCGCGGCGCAAGCCGCGGCACAGCACTCGGGCGATCCGCACTCGCCGTGGGCGATCAGCGACGGCTGGCGCATGAACGACGACAACCAACATGTGCTGCGCTTCGAGGACGGCGAGCGGCGGGTTGCGGTCACCGTGCATTACCGTTCCGAGGGCTATCTCATGGACCTGCCGGGCGGCTCGTGCGCGGCGCGCGGCGAGCTCGAGGGCGAGTCTGCACTTTTCGCCGATTTGGGCGGCGAGCGCTGCCGCGCGAGTGTCGCGCGCATGGGGCGCGAGCTCAATCTCTTCGTCGACGGCACGAGCCATCGGCTCAAGCTCGTCGATCCGCTCGCAGCGCTTGCCGGGCTCGAGGAGGTGGGCGGCAGCCTTACTGCACCCATGCCCGGCAAGATCGTCGAGGTGCTGGTCGCGGACGGCAGCGAAGTCAAGCGCGGCACGCCACTTCTCGTCTTGGAAGCGATGAAGATGGAGCATACCATTACCGCACCCGCGGACGGACGGATCGAGCGGGTGAAATTCAAGGCCGGCGATCAGGTCGAGGAGGGGGTCGAGCTCATCGTCTTTCAGCCGGCTGCCGAGGTAGCGAGCGAAACGGGACGCGCATGACGGTGGCGAAAAGAGTGAAGCTGGTCGAGGTGGGCCCGCGCGACGGCTTGCAGAACGAGGCCAAGATCGTGCCGGCCGCGCGCAAGACCGCACTCATCGAGCGCTTGGCCGAGGCCGGACTCGCGGTCGTCGAGGCGGGGAGCTTCGTCTCGCCCAAGTGGGTTCCGCAGATGGCGGATACGGCCGAGGTCTTGGCCACCCTCAGACGCAAGCCCGGCGTGTCCTACCCCGTCCTCGTCCCCAACATGACGGGCTATCTCGCGGCGCGCAAGGCGGGGGTCGAGGAGATCGCCATCTTCGGTGCCGCCTCCGAGAGCTTCTCGCGGCGCAATATCAATTGCTCGATTGCCGAAAGCCTCGCGCGCTTCGCGCCCGTGGCCGAGGCGGCGAAACGCGACGGCGTGCGCGTGCGCGGCTATGTCTCCTGCGTGCTCGGCTGTCCCTACGAGGGCGAGATCGCGGCCGACGCGGTGGCCGAGGTCTCGGCCAAGCTCGCAGCCCTCGGCTGCTATGAGATCTCCTTGGGCGATACCATCGGCGTCGGCACGCCGGGGAAGGCACAGGCACTGATCGACAAGGTAGCCGCCCACCTCCCGCGCGAGAGGCTCGCGGTCCACTTCCACGACACTTACGGCCAGGCGCTCGCCAACATCCTCGCCTGCCTCGAGCGCGGTGTCGCGGTGGTCGACAGCTCGGTCGCGGGTCTCGGCGGCTGCCCCTATGCCAAGGGGGCCTCGGGCAATGTCGCGAGCGAGGACGTCCTCTATATGCTGAACGGCCTCGGGGTCGAGACCGGGGTCGAGCTCGCGAAGCTCATCGAGGCGGGCCGCTTCATCTGCGCCGAGCTCGGCAAGGCGCCCGTCTCCAAGGTCTCCCAGGCTCTCGCAGCCAAGGCCGCCGCCTGAAATCCAAAAGCAGAAACCAGCAGAAGCCCATCGTGACGCTCCACATCATCAAGCTCTGCGTCGGCTGCGATTCGGTCGAGGATCTCGGCCAATGGCAGCGGGCGCGCCTCGCGAAGATGCGCCGGCGCAATCCGAAGGCGCGGCTGCGCCACGTCACGCGCATGATGCCGAAGCGCGCCCAAGACGTGCTCGACGGCGGCTCGCTCTATTGGGTGATCAAGGGCTATGTGCGCGTGCGCCAGCGCATCATCGGGCTGCGCGCGGTGAGGAACGAGGAGGGTGCGACGGCGTGCGCGATCGAGCTGGCGCCACGCCTGATCAAGACCCAGCTCGTCGCCTGGCGCCCGTTCCAGGGTTGGCGCTACCTCGCTGCCGAGGAGGCCCCGCCCGACCTGCCGCCCCGCGCCAAAGGCGACGACGACCTGCCGCCCCGGCTCGCCGCAGCCCTGCGCGAGCTCGGGTTGCTGTAGGCTACGCCAAGTCGGCATTCGAAACCCCACTCGGCTGTCATGCCGCGGAGCGCCTCGTGCCTCGTCCAATGGGCTCGCCCGCCTCGACCTCCTTGCGCACGAGATCGCCGTGCTCCTGCTCCGCCTTCCACAGATGGTAGGCCTGCTGCATTGCGAGCCACAGCCGTGCACCCGTGCCGAGCGCACGTCCGATGCGCAGAGCGGTCTCAGGCGTGATGGCGCGGCGTCCGGCGCCGATCTCCTGAATGCGCTGCGGCGGCACACGCAATCTCAAGCCGAACGCAGTGGCGCTGAGCCCGCGCGCCGCCAACTCCTCTTTCAGCACGACGCCGGGATGCACGCCATGGAAGGGCTTCGTCTCGGACACGGATTTTTCCTCAACGGTAGTCGACGATTTGGACCCCCTCGCCGGCTCACGCGGCATCACGGATCAACACGTCGGCAGGAATGTGCCACTCATCGTGCAGTCGGCGGATCATGCCGATCGAAAGACGCTTGATCGAGCCGGTCATGATCTCCGACGCCCGACTCCGGCTGCTAAGGACGCGCGCCAAGTCGGCTTGGCTATAGCCCATCTGCTCCATACGGAAGCGTATGGCATCGATCGGCGTCGGCGGATCGATCGGAAAGACTGTGCGCTCGTACTTCTCCATCAGAATCGCGAGTACCTCCAGCTCCGCCGCTTCGAGCGTGCCGGCGGCCGCGTTCATGAGCTGGTCGATGCGTTTGAGAGCGGCTTTGTGCTGTTTGCGCGTCTTGATCGGCTTCAGCATGATTTACACCCTCGCAGCATCGATTCTGTCGTATTCCGCATGAGTGCCCGCGAAGCGAAGCTCGGGCTGCTGTAGGCTACGCGGCGCGCGGCTTGACCTCTCTCTTGAGACGATCGCCGAGAGCTTCCGCGGCGGACTCAAGCTCGAAGTCGCGTTGCATGTTGAGCCAGAACTCGGGCGTGGTATCGAAGTACCGCGCCAGTCGCAGTGCCGTGTCGCCGGTGATGGCGCGACGCTCGGCAATGATGTCCTGGATGCGGGTGACCGGCACCCCGATGTCCTTTGCTAGCCGATAGGCGCTGATCCGGAGCGGCTTCATGAACTCCTCGCGTAGCTGCTCGCCCGGGTGGATCGGCGGAAGGTCGCGCATCGCACTCAACCTCGATGGTAATCGACGAAAAACGTTCCCTCTCCTGCTTTAGCGGGAGCGGGAAGGGGCCCATCCCGCAGGGACGGGAAGGGTGAGGGGAAATGCCAGATGTCGGCGCCGTCCCTCACGCTCCCACGGCCGTACGGCCGCGGGCCTCTCCCTCTCCCGCTTGCGGGAGAGGGGTTTAACGCGATCGGTGCCTCTGCAAAGATGTGCGCATCAACGAGCGTTTGCCTCGGAGCTAGCCCGGAGTATAGATGGAGCCTACACGTCGGGAAATAACCATGCCGAACGACCTCACCACACCGCCGATGATCTTCCGCGAGCCGCCCGCGCGTGCCGACCCGCTTTGGGCGGCGCTCGCGGCGAATTACCGGGCCGACGAGACCGCGGTGGACGAGCGCCTCTTGGCCGAGCTCGAGCTGGCGCCGGATGCGCTCGACCGCATCGCGGCGCGGGCGCGGGTGCTCGTCGCAGAGGTGCGGCGCCGGCGGGTCGGGCGCGGCGGGCTCGATGCCTTCCTTCACGAGTACGCGCTCTCGAGCCAGGAGGGAGTCGTGCTCATGTGCCTTGCCGAGGCGCTCCTGCGCATTCCCGACGCCGAGACGGCGGACCGGCTCATCCACGACAAGCTGCGCATTGCCGATTGGGAGCGCCACCTCGGCAAGAGCGAGTCGATCTTCGTGAACGCCTCGACCTGGGCCCTCATGCTCACGGGGCGCGTCGTCCGGCTCGCCGATCATCGCGAGCGCGAGCTGGGTGCGGTCTTCGGCCGTCTCGTG
>DATNIJ010000220.1:0-3376 GCA_035604475.1 Alphaproteobacteria bacterium | reverse complement strand
CGCGGCGGCGAGCCGCGCGTTGCGCGCCAGGCCGAAGAGATAGTCGACGCGATTGTCCTCGCACCAGGCCATCAGCGCCTCGCGTGCGAAGCCCGAATCGGCGCGCAGCACGATGCGCACCTCGGGCCAGCGCGCCCGCATGCGGGCGACGATGCGCGCCATCTCCTCGGCCGCGCCGGCCGCGCCATCGATGTTCGCGGGCCGCAGCTTGGCGGCCAGGAGATGATCGCCGCAGAACACATAGAGCGGCAGGTAGCAATAGCAGTCGTAGTAGCCGTGGAAGAAGCGGCCCTCCTGATGGCCGTGCAGCGGATCGTCGGTGGCGTCGAGATCGAGGATGATCTCCCGCGGCGGCTCAAGGTGCGCATCGAGAAAGAGATCGACCAGAAGCTCCTCGATGGCCGCGGGCTCATGGCTGATCTTGTGGTAGCGCGTGGCCTGCGGCCGGCTCAGCTCCAGCCGGTTGAGCGTGCTCTTGCCCGCCACCGGCGCGCAGTCCTCGCGCCGCGCCGCGAGCTTGCCGGCCAGCACCGCCATCACCGGGTCGTGGCGCAGCTCGTCATGATCATTGAGGTCCTCGTAGCCCAGCGCGATCCCGAACACCCGCTGGCCCACCAAGGTCGCCACCTCGTGCTCGATCAGCTCCTGCCGCCGCGCGTCCCGGAAGCAGCCGGCGAAGCGCTCGATGAGCTTGATCGCACGATCCGTCGCACCCAGCAGCAGTGCCCCGGCATCCGACGTGATGGCGCCCCCGTCGAACGCCGCCACCACCGCACGTCTTTCTACAGGTGCAAAATCAAACCAATCCGGAATACACTCTGTCGGCATCGGGGCGCTCCTTTGAGTCTGCGAAGTCCTTCTCGCAAAAGAACTTTCGCCGATTCAACGCCCTGATGCACCTAGATTGTGTGAGATATCCGGGCTAGGGCGGAGGACTTCCCTCTCCCGCTTGCGCCAGGGCATTCACACAAATCCGAGGATCGCCGGCAACTCGCGGTATTGCCCTGTGCAAAGGCGCCTCGGACCGGGTGCGGTAGGTCCTTCGAGACGCGTCGCAAGCGCGACTCTCCTCAGGATGAGGTTAAGTCTTTCTGCCACACACAAATGTGCCTCATCCTGAGGAGCGCCCCGAAGGGGCGCGTCGCGAAGGACCCACGGCGGTGGTGCAAGCGTCCTCGAGATGTGTGAATACCATTGCCCGCTTGCGGGAGAAGGCGGGGATGAGAGAAGAACGCCGTCCCCTTTCGCTCACTCTGTCTCTTCGAAGTGCCGCACCATGGCATGGACCGCGGCGGCGACGAGGCCGCGCAGTTTCGCTACGAGCCGGATCGCCTGCTCGCCCTTGCCGTCTTTGCAGGCGAGCTCGATCGACTTCGCATGCGCCTGCAGCGCCAAGGCACCGAAGGTGCCCGAGCTGCTCTTGAGCGAGTGGGCTTCGCGCTCGAGGGTGGCGAAGTCGCGCCGCTCCGCGGCGTGGGCGATATGGTCGATCCTTGCCACGGTTTCGAGCACGTAGGTCTTGACCAGCTCCTGTGCGATCGTGGGGTCGGTGTCGGCCTCGAGCTGATCGAGGATAGCGGGATCGAGCGCTGCAGGCCCGGCCTTGCGCTCCTTGCCTTGGCCGGCGCCAACATCCGCTCCCGCTGCGCTGAGCGCCGCCGCCAAGGCCTCGCGCAAGGAGTCGGCCTGGCCGGGTGCCGCCGGCGTTGGCACGGCACCGCCGTCCGAGGCGTGCCGCTTGCGCGCGCCGAGCCAGCGACCCACGGTATCGAGCAGCCCGGCGCGATCGATCGGCTTGGTCACGTAATCGTCCATGCCGGCCGCCATGCAGCGCTGACGGTCATTTTCGAGCGCGTGCGCGGAGATCGCGACGATCGGCACGCGGCCCTTGGGCCCGGGCATCGCGCGGATCCTGCGCGTGGCCTCGAGCCCGTCCATCTCCGGCATGGCGACGTCCATGAGGATGAGGTCGTAGTCCTTGGCCTTGACCGCAGCCAACGCCTCGCGGCCGTTGCTCGCGGTATCGACGGCACCGACCGTCTTGGCGAGCATGGCCGTCGCCACCATCTGGTTGACCGGACTGTCCTCGACGAGGAGCACGTTGAGGTGCGGCGCTTGCCGGGCGCCGTCGCCCCTTGGCTCGGCCGCGCGAGCGGGTGCTTGAATGACGGCCGCTTGCGCAGCGCGCGCCGGGCCGGCCGCCGCCGCCGGGTGCTGTGGTGCTGCGGAATCTGCCAGCAGCTTGAGGCAATCCGCGAGGGCCGTTTGGTGCACCGGCTTGTTGAGCAGTGCGGCGAAGACGTGGCGCTCGACCGCACTCGTCTCGATGCGTCCGCCGAGGGGGACGAGGAGCACGAGGCGGGTCGCGGCGAGCGCGGGTTGGCACCTGATCGCTTCGGCAAGTGCCACTCCGCTCTCCTCGCCGAGCTGCTGGTCGATGAGCGCCAGCTTGAAGGGCTCGTGCGAGCGTGCGCCGGCGGCGAGCGCTGCGAAGGCACTCTCGCGGTCCGCCGCGGTGGTGACCGATAGGCCTGCAGCGGCGAGCTGACGCTCGAGGATGCCGCTCGCAATGGCATTGTCGTCGACGACCAGCACGCGCGCAGGCTCGAGGCGGGGCGGGAGCTGAGCGGCCGCACCGGGCGCCGCGCATTCGAGATCGAGGACGAGCCAGAACGTGCTTCCGGCGCCGAGCTTGCTGGTGAAGGCGATGCTTCCGCCCATGAGCTCCGTGAGCTTCTTGGAGATGGCAAGACCCAGCCCGGTGCCGCCGTAGCGGCGCGTGTAGGAGGGGTCGACTTGCGAGAATTCGGCGAACAGGCCGTCTTGCAGCTCCTCCGGAATGCCGATGCCCGTGTCGACGATCTCGAACTTGACCCTTGCCCATCCGCTCGCGGCGTCGAGGACGGAAACCAGCAGCGTAACGCCGCCCTTCTCGGTGAATTTCACGGAGTTGCCCGCGAGGTTGAGGAGGACCTGGCGCAGGCGGCCAGGGTCGCCGCGCAAGCCGTCCGGCACCTCGGGTGCTATGTAGCAGGCGATCTCCACACCCTTCGCCTGGGCGCGCGGCGCCAACAGGTCGACGACGCCTTCGACCAGACGGCGCAGCTCGAAGTCCAGGCGGTCGATCTCGAGCTTGCCCGCCTCCATCTTCGAGAAGTCGAGGATGTCGTCGATGATGGTGACCAGCGCCTCGCCCGATTTCCGCGCGGTCTCGGCGTAATTGAGCTGCTCGCCGTCGAGCTTGGTGTCGAGCAGGAGATCGATCATGCCGAGCATGCCGTTCATCGGCGTGCGGATCTCGTGGCTCATGGTGGCGAGGAACTGGGACTTCGCCTGGCTGGCGAGCTCGGCCTGCTCCTTTGCGGCGAGGAGCTCG
>DATNIJ010000219.1:0-8542 GCA_035604475.1 Alphaproteobacteria bacterium | reverse complement strand
GGATTGAAATCCCGCTATCGATCAGCAGCAAATTCGTCATGCCCGCGAAAGCGGGCATCCAGAACGGCAGAACCCCGCCATTTCAGCGAATGGATTCCCGCTTTCGCGGGAATGACGAGACCATGCGAGGAAAGATGTGTGCATGGTTATTCCTTGGGCGCGGTCGCAAGCATCGAGGGGCGTTTGGCGAAGCGCTCGTACCAGGCCGCGAGCCTCGTCCGCCCCGGTCGCCAGTCTTCGGCAGCGAAGCGGAAGTCGAGATAGCCGCAGGCGACCGCCGCCGCGATCTGGCCAATGGTGACCGCATCGCCCCAAGAAGCGGCCTCCGCGTCGAGCGCCGACATGCCGCGCTTCATCACATCGGCCTGGCGCGCGATCAGGGCCCGGTCCTGCCGCTCGGGCGGGCGCTGGCTCTCGTGCCGCCTGGCTATCGCGGCATCGAGCACGCCGTCGGCTAAGGCCTGAAGCTTGAGCGCCTTCCAGCGCGCGGCACCCGCCGCCGGGAACAACCTGGCGCCGGCGCTCAGGCTGTCGAGATACTCGGAGATCACCGGCGAATCGTAGAGCACCTCGCCGTCATCCAGGATGAGTGCGGGGACCTTGCCGAGCGGGTTGTCCTTGGCGATGTCGGTGTCCGGCGCCCACACATGGGTGGGAATGCGCTCGATGCGCTGCTCGAGCCCGCTCTCGTAGGCGACCACCATCACCTTGCGCACGTAAGGCGAGGTGGGCCCGTGACGAAGCTTCATAGGGCGCTCCCTCGAGGCTCAGAAGTTGTCCTTGCGCCGGCGCACCTCGGCGAACACGGCGACCGCATCCGCTCCGGCGAGCCCGAGCGTCTCGGCGATGCCGCTTTCGTCGGCGCGGAAGAAAGGATTGGTCGCGCGCTCCTCCCCTATGGTGGAGGGTATCGTCGGCAGGCCCTTGGCGCGCGCGGCATCGACGGCGCGCGCGCGGGCCGCAAGTGCTGCGTTCTGCGGCTCGACGGTAAGGGCGAAGCGCGCGTTCGCCTGTGTGTACTCGTGCCCGCAATAGACGCGCGTGTCCTCCGGCAGCGCCTTGAGCTTGCCGAGCGAGTTCCACATCTGTTGCGGCGTGCCCTCGAAGAGCCGGCCGCAGCCGATGGCGAAGAGCGTGTCGCCGCAGAAGACCGCCTCGGATTCGGGAAACCAAAAGGCGATGTGCCCGCGCGTATGACCGGGAATGAAGAGAATGCGCGCCTCGGCCTCGCCGAGCTTGAAGCTCTCGCCCTCGCCCAAGGCAACGTCGATGTCGGGAATGCGCTCCTTGTCCGGCCTGGGCCCGACCACGACGGCGCCCGACGCCGCCTTGAGCGCGTGGTTGCCTCCCGTATGGTCCCAATGGTGGTGGGTGTTGAGGATGTGGGTGAGCTTCCAGCCCCGCGCCTTGAGCGCCTTCTCGACCGGTGCTGCCTCGGAGGGATCGACGACCCCGACCGCACCCGTCGCGGGATCGCGCAGGAGATAGGCGTAATTGTCCTTTAGGCAGGGGACGAGGGCGATTTCCAGGATCGACATGGCTCGGGCGGCGCCTCGCGGTTGGTGCAGAAGATGGTCCGGCGTGCGCGGAGAAGCCTAGCACAATAGTGCCAACCTGCCAGCCCCGGCGCGCACGGTTGGCAGCGCTGTGCTATTCTCCTCCCGCCATGGCGCAAGACGTCGTCGACCTGCACGAGTTCTACGGCACGAGCCTGGGCCAGATGGCGACCCGCCTCCTCCGCCGGCGCGTGCGCCGCATCTGGCCCTCGCTCGAAGGCGAGAGCGTGCTCGGCTTCGGCTATGCCGTCCCCTATTTGCGTCCCTTCCTCGACCAGGCCGAGCGGGTGCTCGCCATCATGCCGGCGGCGCAGGGCGTCATGCGCTGGCCTCAGAACGAGCCCAGCCTCGTGGCGCTTGCCGACGAGGCCGAGCTGCCGCTGCCGGATCTCGCCGTCGATCGGGTGCTGCTCGTGCACGCGCTCGAGCACAGCGAGCAGGTGCGCGGCATGCTGCGGGAGATCTGGCGCGTCATGCGGGACGGCGGACGGCTCCTCGCCGTGGTGCCGAACCGGCGCGGCATCTGGGCGCGACTCGAGCGCACGCCCTTCGGCCACGGCCTGCCCTACACGCTCGATCAGCTCTCGCACGTGCTGCGCGACAACATGTTCACGCCGATGCAGTCGGCGAGCGCGCTCTTCATGCCGCCGACGCGGAGGCGTTTCCTCCTGGCCTGGGCGCCCGCCTGGGAGGGGGTGGGCGAGCGCTGGCTGCAGAGCTTCGCCGGCGTAGTCATGATCGAGGCCGCGAAGCAAATCTACGGCGGCGCCTTGGCCCATGCCGAGCGCAAGCGCCGACGCGTCTATCTGCCGATCCCGGGGTGAAAGTCGTATCGACTTTCGCGAGTTCGTGAGCCGCCTTCCGACTAGTCACGAGCCGCGAAGTCGGTGCAAGCTCAAAGTGCTCTACCTGCTTGCAGGTTCTGCACCCCGTGATGCGAAACTCTGCCAGATAGCGCATGATTTGAGCTCGAGTTGGGAGTTGGAATCAAATCTCCGCTGACGCCAGCGAGGTTCCACCCGCGCATCCGCGAGCAGCTGCCAAACGCACATGGCGCCTAGGCTGCCGTTCGTCGCAGATCGACCCATTCCGGACATGCGGCGAACCGCCCTCATTCGATCACCTCGTCGGCACCGGCGAGGAGCAAGGGCAGTACCCCGCCGGAACGCTATCGTTCTCGTTGAGTCCTGCTCATCTGGGGAATGTCGGGATAGTGCCTCGGCCGCTGGGGGTCCGCTCTGCAGCACGGCTGCATGAACCCCCTTGAGCCGAGCCGGGGATTTACCGTAATCTGGCATGTTTTCGAGCGGTGATAGCCAGAGCGAGGACGGGCAGCATGGTGACGGCATCGGCGCAGCGTTGGCAATTTTCATTGGTCTTGATCAAGCCGTCGCACTACGACGACGACGGCTACGTCATTCAATGGCTGCGCTCGGGGATCCCGTCGAACACGCTGGCCTCGCTCTACGGGCTGGCGCGCGACTGTGCCGAGCGCCGCGTGCTGGGCGAGGACGTCGAGATCGTCATCAACGCACTCGACGAGACGAATACACGCATCCGGCCCGAGCGCATCGCACGCGATATCGCCCGCGCGGGGGTCGGCATGGTCGGGCTCGTGGGCGTGCAGTCCAACCAGTTTCCCCGCGCCATGGACATCGCCCGGAGCTTGCGCGCTCGTGGCATCCAGGTCTGCATCGGCGGCTTCCACGTCTCGGGCTCGCTCGCGATGCTGCCGGGGATGCCGCCCGAGCTCGCGGAGGCGCAGCGCCTCGGCATCTCGCTCTTTGCCGGCGAGGCCGAAGGGCGGCTCGAGGAGGTGCTCAAGGATGCATGGCAGGGCAAGCTCAAGCCGCTTTACAACTACATGGACGATCTGCCCGCACTCGAGGGCATGCCGCTGCCGCACCTGCCCGCGACCCGCATCAAGCGCACGGGCGGGGCCCTCACCAGCTTCGACGCCGGGCGCGGTTGCCCCTTCCAATGCTCGTTCTGCACCATCATCAACGTGCAGGGACGCAAGTCGCGGCGGCGCTCGGCCGACGACGTGGAGGGCATCGTCCGGCGCAATCTGGTGCAGGGCATCAACCGCTTCTTCATCACCGACGACAATTTCGTGCGCAACAAGGATTGGGAGCCCATCTTCGACCGCTTGATCGCCATGCGCGAGGGCGAGGGCGCCGACATCAAGTTCGTCATCCAGGTCGACACGCTCTGCCACCGCATCCCGAATTTCATCGAGAAGGCGGGCCGCGCCGGCGTCAACCGGGTCTTCATCGGGCTCGAGAGCATCAACCCGGACGCCCTCCTCGCCGCCAAGAAGCGGCAGAACAAGGTCACCGATTACCGCGACATGATTCTCGCCTGGCGCCGCGCGGGCGTGCAGACCTGCGCGGGCTACATCCTGGGCTTCCCCAGCGACACGCTCGAGTCCATCGTGCGCGACGTCGAGATCATCAAGCGCGAGCTGCCGCTCGACATGGTCCAGTTCTCCTGCCTGACCCCGCTGCCCGGCTCGGAGGATCACAAGCATCTCTTCGAGAAGGGGGTCGCGATCGACCCCGACCTCAACAAATACGACCTCGACCACGTCACCATGGACCACCCGCGGATGTCCAAGGCCGAGTGGGAAGCGGCCTACCGCCACGCCTGGGAGACCTACTATTCGCACGAGCATATGACCACGATCCTGCGCCGTGCCGCGGCGCACGGGCACTGGCTTCCCACCACGCAGTTCATCATACAGTGGTTCCACTTTTGCATCTCGCTCGAGGATATCCATCCCCAGGAGGGCGGTTATCTCCGGCGCAAATACCGCGGGGACCGCCGCCCGAGCTTCCCGCGCGAGAGCGCCTTCGTCTTCTATCCGCGCTATCTCTGGGAGACCGCGCGGAAGCACGTCGAGATGGTGCGCCTGATCCGCCGCATGGGCCGGGTGCGCCGCCAGATCCAAAGCGACCCGCACGCCCGGGACTACATGGATGAGGCGATCACCCCCGTGGCCGCGGACGAGCTCGACACGCTCCCCGTGTTCACCCACAGCGACGCGGCGAAGACGGCCGTGGGCAAGGCGCGCCACGAGGTTGAGACGCGCGCCCGCATCGAGGCCTAAGCCCGCGGCCCGGCCGAGCGGCGCTCCCTTCCGATTGAAGCCGTGCTTAGCTCGGCGAGTCTGCCATGAAGTCGCGTGCTAACCCGGCTACGTCAGCCGTCTTTGGAATCCTCGTAATCGGCGAGTCTCACATCAATCGCTATTCGTTTTCCGTCTGGAATGCCGCGGAAGCGGTGGGATACCCCGCATGCCGATGTCGGCAGGTGGCACATCCAGGAAGCGTCGCCTGCCGCGAGTGACGGCCGCTTATTTCTTTAAAGCGCACGCCGGCAAACCGCCCCACGGCGGCTTTACGAGCTCACGCGCTAATCTTTTCGCAGGAGGAAGATCGCCTGCTCGTCGACGAGATTGGCGAGTGGGCGCGGCGTGCCGGACTGGCGGATGCGCCCGCGCCGGTCGATCGAGACGCTGCGCAGGATGCGAACGCCGAGCTCCGCCGAGAGGCCTAAGAAGTCCGCGATCGTGCAAGGATGGATGTTGGGCGTGTCGTGCCAGCGGTGAGCGTTGCCGTCCGGGATCGCGATTTGGCCGCCCATGAGCAAGCTCAAACGCAGGCGCCAATAGCCGAAATTGGGGATCGAGACGATGGCATGGCGGCCGATGCGCACGAGGTGGAGAAGCACGCCCTTGGGGTCGCTCGTCGCCGGCAGCGTCTGGCTCAGCACGGCATAGTCGAAGGAGTGCTTCGGATAGTCCTTGAGATCGGTGTCCGCGTCGCCCTGGATGACCGAGAGCCCGTGGCTCACGCAGGCATTCACGCCGGCCTGGCTCAGCTCGATGCCGCGCCCGTCGACCCCTTTGGCGCGATCGAGATAGGCGAGCAACGCTCCGTCGCCGCAGCCGACGTCGAGCACGCGCGTCCGCGGCTCGATCATGTCGGCGATGACCTGGAGGTCGAGCCGGAGCGGGGCCGCACTCCGCTGAGGCCTGCTCATTTCCACGAGGGCCTCATGCGGGCTCGAGCCCGATATGCTCGGCCGCCCCCGCAAGGAAGCCGCTCAAGGTCGCAAAGAACTCCGGCTCGTCGAGCAGGAAGGCGTCGTGTCCCTTGTCCGAGCGGACCTCGACGAAGCTCACGTTGGCCGCGACCGAGTTGAGCGCGCGCACGATCTCCTTGCTCTCCGGGGTGGGGAAGAGCCAGTCGCTGGTGAAGGAGATGGCGCAGAAGCGCACCGGCGATTTCCTGAAGGCGTTCGCCAGCACGCCGCCGTGCTCCTGCGCCAGGTCGAAATAATCCATCGCGCGCGTGATGTAGAGATAGGAGTTGGCATCGAAGCGGTCGACGAAGGTAGAGCCCTGATGGCGCAGGTAGCTCTCCACCTGGAAATCGGCGTCGAAACCGTAGGTGATGCTGAGCCGGTCCTGCAAATTGCGCCCGAACTTGCGGTGAAGCGCCGCTTCCGAGAGATAGGTGATGTGGGCGGCCATGCGGGCTACGGCGAGCCCGCGCTGGGGCACCTTGCCGCGGCGCAAATAATCGCCCTCGCACCAGTCGGGGTCCGCCATGATCGCCTGGCGCCCGACCTCGTGGAAAGCGATGTTCTGGGCGGAGTGGCGTGCCGCGGTCGCCACCGGCACGGCGGTGACCAGGCGCTCGGGATAGCTCGCGGCCCACTGGAGGGCCTGCATGCCGCCCATCGAGCCGCCGGTCACGCAGAACAGCTTCTCGATGCCGAGGCGGTCGATGAGCAGCTTCTGGGCGCGCACCATGTCGCCCACCGTGATGACGGGAAAGGAAAGGCCCCAGGGCTCGCCCGTCGCCGGGCAGATCTCCTTGGGCCCGGCAGTACCCATGCAGCCGCCGAGCACGTTCGCGCAGAGCACGAAATAGCGCTCGGTGTCGATGGTGAGCCCCGGCCCCACCATGGGCTCCCACCAGCCCTCATGGCCGGTCAGCGGATTGACGCCGGTGACGAACTGGTCGCCCGAAAGCGCGTGGCAAACGAGAATGGCGTTGGACTTGGCGGCATTGAGCTTGCCGTAAGTCTGGTAGGCGATGGTGAAGGGGCCGAGCTCGGCGCCCGAATCGAGCTTGAACGGCTGGTCGCGGCCGAATTCGGCATAAAGGCCGGGGCGGGCGGGCGCCTCGGCCTCGGAAAGCGCGTCTTCTGCGGGCATCCCTCTCTCGTCCATTGCTTGCGCGCGAGGCGTCCTCGGCGCCGCCGCGCGCGGGGGATAGATGGGGACCAAGGGGGCCAACTGTCAATGTTTTCTTTGCTTTCGGGGAGCGCTGCCAGTATGACTATGCCGCCCTCGGAAGCCAGGCTCCCATGAAGATGCAACAACCCCTTCGCTCCCTCGAGGAGCTTCGCCGCGAGATCGATGAGATCGATGATGCGATCCACGATCTCATCATGCGGCGCGCCGCAGTGATCTCGGAGATCGCCGCGGTCAAAGGGAGTGCCATGGCTGCGGCCGGGACCTACCTGCGCCCGGGCCGCGAGGCGATCGTGCTCCGCCGCCTCGTGGCGCGCCATCGCGGGGCCTTCCCCAAGCCAGCCCTGGTGCGTCTTTGGCGCGAGATCATTGCAGCACCCCTCGCCGTGCAGGGCGCCTTTTCGGTCGCCGTCTTCGCGCCCAAGGAGCAGCCCGGCTACTGGGATCTGGCGCGCGACCATTACGGCAGCACCGCGACCTTCATCCCCCACACCACGTCGAGCCAGGTGATCGGCGCGCTCAACGAGGGCAATGCGGTGGTCGGCGTGCTGCCGGCGATCCAGAACGACGATCCCGACCCGTGGTGGCGCTTGTTGGCGCGCGAGGACGATCGCGTCCCCCATGTGATGGCGCGTCTCCCCATCGCACCAAGCAACAATGCGCGCGGCGAGGGCTTGGCGGCACTGGTGGTGGGGCCGGTCGTGGCCGAGGCGAGCGGGCGCGACCACACCTACATCGCGTTCGAGGTAGGGGAGGAGCTCAGCCGCGCGCGGCTCCGCGCGCAGTTGGACAAGGCCGGGCTCGAGCCCTGCTTCTTCGCGGCTTGGCAGGAGGGGCAGGGCGCGCGCCGTCTCGTTCTCGTCGAGCTCTCTGAGTTCGTCGCCAAGGACGACGCGCGGCTCGCCGCCTTCGCGGAGGCGACGGCAGGCGGCATCCGGCGCCTCTTCCATATCGGCGGCTACGCGCTCCCCTTCGGGGCGGAGGAGCTCGCGGCGAAGATGACGACAAGCGTGTGAAGGACGAAGAGCCGTGAATGCACTCAAGCCAAGGCCCGGCATTCTCTCGATCGAGCCCTACAGGCCCGGCGAGTCGGCGGTCGCCGGCGTCGAGCGGATCATCAAGCTGTCCTCCAACGAGAACGCGCTCGGCCCGAGCCCGCGCGCGATCGCGGCGCTTAAGAAGTGTGCCGGCGAGCAGCACCGTTACCCGGACGGCACGTGCGAGGCCTTGAGGAGCGCACTCGGCCGCCATCACGGCCTCGATGCGGAGCGCATCGTGTGCGGTGCCGGCTCGGACGAGCTCATCACCCTCTTGACGCGCGCCTACGCCGGGCCGGGAGAGGAGGTGCTTTACAGCGAGTACGGCTTCCTCATGTACCCGATCTCGGCCTTGGGCGTCGGGGCCAAGCCGGTGGCGGCATCCGAGAAGGCGCTGCGCGCGGACGTGAAGGCGCTCCTTGCCGGGCTCTCGGACAAGACGCGCATTCTCTTTCTCGCCAACCCGAACAATCCGACGGGGAGCTACCTCGCCAAGGACGAGGTTCTGCACCTCGTGCACGGCCTGCCCAAGGACGTGCTCTTGGTGATCGACGCGGCTTACGCGGAGTACGTGACGCGCAACGACTACAGCGCGGGTGCGGAGCTCGTGGACGCGCACGACAACGTGGTGATGACGCGCACCTTCTCGAAGATCTACGGGCTCGCGGGCGTGCGCCTCGGCT
>DATNIJ010000218.1:0-18558 GCA_035604475.1 Alphaproteobacteria bacterium | reverse complement strand
CAGGATGCTGCCGTAATCCGCCGAGATGAGGCCGGTGATGATGTAGAAGCAGGTGGTCTTGCCGGCGCCGTTGGGGCCGAGCAGGCCGACCGCCTCGCCGCGCTGGACCGAGATGCTGACGTTGCGCAGGACCGGCCGCTTTTTGAAGCGCTTGCCGAGGTTCTTGGCGAACAGCCCGGGGTTGTCGGCGACGAGCCGCGGCCTCTGCGCCTCCGCTCCCGGGCCGCGCCCCATTGCCGTATCGTCGCGTAGCTCGCTCACGCGCCCGGGCTCCTCACTTTTGTTGGCCGCCGGCCGGCTTCGGGGTTGGCGCGGCGCTGCCCTTTCCGGGCGCGCCGATGCCTTCGCTCTGCTTGGGAATCAAGAGGCCGCGCACGCGATCTGCCTTCGCGCAAGCATAGAGTCGGCTGATGCCGGTGTTCATGTTCATGGTGGCGCACTCGCCGTCGAGCTGGTCCTGCCCGCGGCTGATCTTAACCGATCCCTTGAGGTCGGCGATACTCGTATCGACATTGTAATTGCCGTAGATGGCATGCGCCACCGCGCTCGCGTTGGTGACCGTGACGTTATTGAACGCCTCGATGAAGCTTATCACCAGCTGACCCTTCGCATCGGGCTTGAAGTGCGCTTCTAGAATATCGGCGGTCACCGTCTTGTCCTCGCGCACCGCCTTGGCATCGCCGCGCGCAACCGCATATTGCCTGAGCTTCCAATACTCGAGCGAGTCGCGCGCCGTGATCACCCCCTTGGGGGTGTCGAGCTGGAGCTTCCTGCCGGTCAACACGAAGACGCCGTTGTCGACGTCGTACACCCCCTTGTCGCCTACCGCCGTGTCGGTCGAGGTCGTGATCTTGACGTCGTCGTCCGCATCGAGCCGCCAGACGTCCGAACTGCCCGACGGCGTCTTGCGATAATAGGCAATGAGCGTCTGGCCGTAAACGGTGACGTCGCCGCGCACCGCCTTGGCGTTGCCGCGGGCGATGTATTCCTGCTTCTCCTGCTGCCACTCGATGCCCTGCTCGGCCTCGACGTTCACCGGCAAGCCGTTGGTCTGATCGGTGGTCCCGAAGAGGCCGCTCGAGTCGCTGCCGGCGCCGCCTTGACCCTGGGCCGGAGCGCTCTGCCCGCCCTTCGCACTTGCCGGCGCCGGCACTTCGCCCTTGGTCCCGGCGGCAGGGGCGCCGAGCGGGGGCCGAGGCGAGGCGGGCGGTGCCGTGAGCGACGCGGGCGGAGTGCCCGGCGGGGCGGGCGCGCCGGTTTGGACGCTCGCTGGAGCCTGCGTCTGGCCTTGGGCCGGCATGCCGCCGAGAGAGCTGGCGACGGCCAGGAGTGCGGCGAGCGTTGCGCCGCGCGCAGCAGCTCTCGCGAATTCCGTCATCCGTGCCCCTTGGTCCCAGGATTGGGCTGGTCCGGGCTTAGGGTGGGCATGAAATCGGGAATATTGCCGCCGCCCTCCTCGCGCGGGCGCAGCAAGAGATGGGCTTTGCCCGTGAACACGACGCGCGCGCCCTTGTCGTAGACGCGGAAGCCCTCGGAGCGGATCTCGCCGAAGGGGCCTTGGCCGTGCACCGGGTCGTCGCCTTGCGCGGTGTTGTTCGCCAAGTTGACATGGGCGGCCAGCGTCTCGAACTCGTAGCCGTCGTCGTGGAAGAGGTCCACCTTGCCGATCAGATCGAGCTGCTGATCCTGCTCGCGGTAGACGCCGTAATCGGCCTTGAGCGCCATCCAATTGCCTTGCGTGATGGTGATATCGGCCACGGGATGCTCGAGCTCGATCACGTCGGATTGCGGGTTCTTCTTGGTCGCGGAGTCGGCCGTGACCGCAAAGGGCTCGCCGCGTTTGTCCGTGCCTTGGTAACGCGGACTGATCATGCGCAGGTTCTGCACGTCTTCCGCGGTGATGTTGGCGAGCCCGACGTGGAAACCCTCGTCGCGGACCTGGAATTGCGGCCAAGCGATGACGAGGAGGATGATGCCGACCGCGATTGCCGGCAGCACGATCTTCATGGTGCCGACGAAGGAGCTGTAGCTCTTGCTCGCAAGCTCGGCCAAGGGCCGCGGGCGCGGTATTTGCACGCGCAGCCGACCGTGCCCCTCGGCGGCCGGCTTTTCCTTGGCGAGCTCGATCATCGCTTGTCTCGCGCTCAACTCGCGCCCGCGCGCAGGCAGTCGTGAATGTTGAGGATACCGACCGGGCGGCCGTCCTCGACCGCGAACAGGCAGCCGATGCCGCGATTGTCGATGCCGCGCGTGTTCATGAGGTTGAGCGCCTCAAGCGCGAGCGCCTTGGGTCTGATGGTCTGCGGCGCCCGCGTCATCACCTCGCCGACGGCCATGTCGAGGATCGCCGACCCCATGTGCCGGCGCAGGTCGCCGTCGGTGATGATGCCGATCAGCTTTCCCGCGGGATCGATCACGCCGACGCAGCCGAAATGCTTGGCCGTCATGATGAGGATCGCCTCGGACATGCGGGCCTCCGGCTGCGACAGCGGCATCTCGTCGCCGCTGTGCATGACGTCGGCCACGCGCAGGAGCTGGCGGCCGATCGATCCGCCGGGGTGCAGCGCCTGGAACTGGTCGAGCGAGAAGCCCTTGCGCTCGAGCAGCGCTATGGCAAGCGCATCGCCCAAGGCCAGCATCACCGTGGTCGAGGTGGTGGGCGCCAAGCCGAGCGGGCACGCCTCGGGGGAGGCGGGCAGGAGGAGGGCCACGTCCGAGGCTTCGGCGAGCGAGCTCGCAGCCCCGCTCGTGATGACGATCAGGGGGATGCCGAAGCGACGCGTGAAGGCGACGAGGTCGGCGAGCTCGTTGGTCTCGCCCGAGTTCGAGAGGGCCAAGACCGCGTCGTCGCGGGTGATCATGCCGAGATCGCCGTGACTTGCCTCGGCGGGGTGGACGAAGAAAGCGGGCGTGCCGGTGGAGGCGAAGGTCGCGGCGATCTTGCGGCCGATGTGGCCGCTCTTGCCCATGCCCGTCACCACGACACGGCCGCGCACCTGCCGCAACCGCTCGACCGCGTCCGTGAAGGAGCCGTCCAGCGTCTTGGCAAGGGTCTCGATGGCCGCCGCCTCGAGGCGCAGCACGCGCCGTGCCGCCATCAGATCGACGCCGCCGCGTTGGCTCTCGGCTAGCTTGGCCACGCTTCCCTCTCTGCCGGGCGGCCGAGAATTGGCGGAAGTCCGCCCAGGACCTCTCCGGCGCTCCGGCATTTGCTTGTAATAGCTCACGGATTCACACTGTTGCTAGTATGCTCCGCGGCCCTCCGCCGGTCAATGAATTGAGCCCGCGAGGCCGCGCTCAATGCGCGAAGATGTCCGGATCGTCCCAGCCGCCCAAATCGAGCTCGGCGCGCTCGGGCAGAAAGGCGAAGCAGGCCTCCGCCAGATGGCGCCGTCCCTCGCGCTCCAGGAGCGCGTCGAGCCTGTCGCGGAGGGCGTGCAAGTGGAGCACGTCCGTCGCGGCGTAAACGAGCTGCTCCTCGCTGAGCCGCTCGGCACCCCAGTCGGTGAGCTGCTGCTGCTTGCTGAGCTCGATGCCGAGAAGCTCGCGGCACAGGTCCTTCAAGCTGTGCCTGTCGGTGAAGGTGCGTGTGAGCTTGGAGGCGATCTTCGTGCAATAGATCGGACGGCATGCGACGCCGAGATGGTGGCGCAGCGTCGCCACGTCGAAGCGCGCGAAATGGAACAGCTTGGTCACCTTCGCGTCTTGCAGGAGCGCCTTCAGGTTGGGCGCCTCGTAGCGGCCGCGCGCGAATTGCACGACGTGGCAGATGCCGTCTCCGGCCGAAAGCTGCACGAGACAGAGCCGATCGCGCTGCGGGTTGAGCCCCATCGTCTCGGTGTCGATCGCGACCACGGCGCCGAGCGTCAATCCGCGCGGCAGGTCGTTTCGGTGGAGCTTGATCTGCGCGGGGGAAAGGTTCATCTGCGACGCGGGCGGGAAGCCGGCCCAGGAAATGGTGCCCAGGAG
Organism: Alphaproteobacteria bacterium; assembly: GCA_035604475.1. Classification (GTDB taxonomy): domain Bacteria; phylum Pseudomonadota; class Alphaproteobacteria; order JACZXZ01; family JACZXZ01; genus DASPPM01. Next base: position 14,589 of record DATNIJ010000218.1, on the reverse strand, counting down.
AAGACTCGAACTTCCACGGCCTCGCGGCCACAGGTACCTGAAACCTGCGCGTCTACCAATTCCGCCACCTGGGCTAGGAAGAATCCGCCATGTCTTTGGTCCGCACTGCCTAGCCCGCCCCTCACTCGATGTCAATCGGCATTTCCCGGCGCGCTTGCGAGCAGCGACAGGGAGTGCCGAGACGCGAGCACGCTTGCGAGCGCCGGCGGGAGCGGATAAGAAGCGGCAAGATGGGAGGAGCCAGATGGCAAATCGCCGCGTGACTGTCTTCGGCGGCTCGGGCTTTCTCGGCCGCCACCTGGTAAGGCGCCTCGCCGCGCGCGGCGATATCCTGCGCATCGCCGTGCGCGATCCGGTCTCCGCGGCTTTTCTCAAGCCGATGGGCGATGTCGGGCAGGTCGTGCCGCTCAGGGTCGACGTGCGCGACGAGGCTGCGGTCGAGGCGGCCACGGCAGGCGCGGATGCGGTCGTGAACCTGGTCGGCATTCTCTTCGAGCGCGGCAAGCAACGCTTCGCCGAGATCCATGGGGCGGCGGCAGGCCGCATCGCGCGGCGGGCTCAAGCTGCCGGCGTCAAGCGCCTCGTCCATGTTTCGGCCCTCGGCGCCGACCCCCAAGGGCCGGCGCTCTACGCGCGCAGCAAGGCGGCGGGCGAGCAAGCGGTGCGCGAGGCGTTTGCGAGCGCTGCCATCGTACGTCCGAGCGTGGTGTTCGGCCCGGAGGACGATTTCTTCAACCGCTTTGCAGCCCTCGCGCGCCTGTTGCCGGTACTTCCCGTGTTCGGCGCCACCCCGCGCCTCGAGCACCTTCCCGGCGGCGGCGCGCGCTTCTCGCTGTGCGGCGATGGCGGGACGCGCTTCCAGCCTGTCTATGTCGGCGACGTTGCGGAGGCGATCGCACGCATTCTCGACGATCCCGCGACGGCCGGGAAGACCTACGAGCTCGGCGGCCCGCGCATTTACAGCTTCAAGGAACTCATGGAGCTGGTGCTGCGCGAGACGAAGCGCAAGCGCTGGCTGCTGCCGATGCCTTTGTGGCTCGCCGAGATCGAGGCGGCGCTCTTGAGTCTCGTGCCTTTGCCGACCCCGCTCTTGACGCGCGACCAGGTGCGGCTCATGCGGCGGGACAATATTTTGTCCGCGGGTGCCATCGGGTTCGCGGAGCTCGGCATCGCGCCGACGCCTGCGGAGAGCATCCTTCCCACCTACATGGACATGTATCGGCGCGGCGGACGCGGCAACGTGCGCCATGCTTGAGGGCGGATCAGCCGCGGAAGACCATATAGAACCACACCAGCACGGCGGCCGAGGCGAGCAAGCGGTAAACAAGGAAGGGGGCCAGGCTCCGCCGCTTGAGCCATTCGAGCAGAGCGCTCGCGGCGAAGAGGCCGGCCGCGGCTGCGGCGGCTGCGGCGATCGCCAGCTCGGGTGCTGGGTGCAGCTGGCCCGCCAGATAGAGCCGACTGCCGCTCAAGAGAACCTCGCCCGCAAAGGCAGCGAGAGCCACCAGGAAGGCAATCCGCACCGCATCCGGGCGCTCGAAGCCGAGCAGCCGCGCCGTCATCATGGATAGCGGCGCCAGACCGGTGCCAGGGAAGAAGGCGAGGAGCTGGGCAAGGCCGAGCACGAGCCCATCCACCGGAGACATGTGCTCGATGCGGCGGATCGCCAAGCTGTAACGGTCGGCGAGCCACATGAGGGCCGCCATGAGGATTCCCGTCATGGCCAGATAGTCGATGCGGCCGAGCCCGAAGCTGCTTACATAGATCGGAGCACCCAGCGCCCGCAGCACGCCGATGGGCAAGAGTGCTATCGTCAAGCTGACGAAGAGCCCCGTCTCGGGGCGCCAGCGCCCGCGGACAAGCTGCCAAGCCCCCTTGAGCGCCCGGCCCACCTCCCGCCGCAACACGATCACAAGCGAGATCACGGTGCCCGCATGGCAGGCGAGGTGCTGCGGCAATGGCTGCGGCGGCCAGCCCAGCAGGCGAGGCAGCACCGCGATGTGCATGTTCTCGCCCACGGGCAAGAGGAAGCTCAGCCCGTGCACCAAAGCAAGACAGACGACGGCCAGGTAGGGCAAAACGACCTCGAAGCGATGCAGCCGCCGCTTATAACATGGGGCAAAGCCCTTTCCTAGGCGGGGGTTTTGGGGAAATTTTCGGCTATAGTTCCAATGTGGAACTAACTTTTCTTGCCTTTGCCCAGTCTCAAGCTTAAACGAAATACGAGCGCGCAAGCTATTCGGAAATTAAGTCAATAAGACTGACCTATAAGCCGCTCCGCATGTCGGCCACGAGTTGCGACAGCGTGGCGGAGGGCGCGCCATCCAGGGCGGGGCGGACGTCGCCCTTAGGCCGGATCTAAGGACGAAAATGGCGCGTAACCTGCTCAAATTCGTCAATGTCGACATGCGCATGCCCGACAAGCGGGAGGCGGAGGCGCGACGTCGCGACTTCCGGGAAATCTATGCGGATTTCGACGAGGGCCGGGCAAAGGAGCAGGCGGGGCGCTGCTCCCAGTGCGGTGTTCCCTTCTGTCAAGTGCACTGCCCGTTGCACAACAACATTCCCGACTGGCTCATGCTGACCGCCGAGGGCCGCCTCGAGGAGGCCTATGAAATCGCCGCCGCCACCAACAACATGCCCGAGATTTGCGGCCGCATCTGCCCGCAGGATCGCCTGTGCGAGGGCAACTGCGTCATCGAAAAGGGCTTCCGCTCGGTCACCATCGGCGGGATCGAGAAGTACATCACCGAGACCGCCTTCAAGAAGGGGTGGGTCAAGGCACTCCGCCCGCCGCGCGAGCTCGAGCGCTCGGTCGGCATCGTCGGCGCCGGACCGGGCGGTTTGGCCGCCGCCGAGGAGTTGCGCCGCCGCGGCTATCAGATCCACGTATACGACCGCTACGACCGCGTGGGCGGCCTGCTTCTTTACGGCATCCCCAATTTCAAGCTCGAAAAGAGCATCGTGGCGCGGCGGGCGTCGCTCCTCGAGGAGGGCGGCATCCGCTTCCACCTCAATTGCGAGGTCGGCACGGATGTGACGCTCGACGAGCTGCGCGCGCGTCACGACGCGGTACTCATCGCGAGCGGGGTCTATACGGCGCGCGACGTCGCCGTTCCCGGCATCGGACTCGGCAACATCGTGCAGGCGCTCGATTACCTGACCGCGAGCAACCGCAAGGGGCTCGGCGATGCCGTGGCGCGCTTCGATGACGGCACCCTCGATGCGGCGGGCAAGAATGTCGTCGTGGTCGGCGGCGGCGACACGGCGATGGATTGCGTGCGCACCGCCGTGCGCCAGGGTGCGAGCTCGGTCAAGTGCCTCTACCGCCGCAACCGCAGCAACATGCCGGGCTCGCAACGCGAGGTGCTGCATGCCGAGGAGGAGGGCGTGGAGTTCGTCTGGCTCTCGGCACCCGAGGCCTTCTTGGGCGAGCGCTCCGTCGGCGGCGTGCGCACGGTGCGCATGCGTCTCGGCGTCGCCGATTCCTCGGGGCGGCAGACCCCGCAACCGATCGAAGGCTCCCATTTCACCATCGCCGCCGACCTCGTGATCAAGGCCCTCGGCTTCGACCCCGAGGACGTGCCGACGCTGTTCAAGGCACCCGAGCTCGCGGTGACCCGCTGGGGCACCCTCAAGATCGATTACAGGACGACGATGACCAACTTGGACGGCGTATTCGCGGCGGGCGACATCGTGCGCGGCGCCTCGCTCGTCGTCTGGGCCATCCGCGACGGACGCGATGCCGCGGAGAGCATCCACCGGCATCTCAAGGCGAAGGCCGCCGCACCCGCGGCGGCAGCGGCCGAGTGAGGTGCGCGCAATGCTTCGCCTTTACGACAATCTCTCCTCCGGGAACGGCTACAAGGTCCGCCTCCTCTTGAGCCTTCTCGACGTCCCCTTCGAGCGCGTCGAGCTGGACATCGACAGGGGCGAGACGCGCACGCCCGCCTTCCTCGCCAAGAACCCGAACGGCCGCGTCCCGCTGCTCGAGCTCGGGCCCGGCGACCGCATCGCCGAGTCGAATGCCATTCTCTGCTATCTCGCCGAAGGTACCTCCTATCTGCCGCAGGCGCGCCGCGCCCGTGCCGCAATGCTGGAGTGGCTCTTCTTCGAGCAATACAGTCACGAGCCCAACATCGCGACGCCGCGCTATTGGATCACGCACAATCTCCTGACCGCCGATCGCGCGACCGCGTTGCCGGAGAAGCGCCGGCTCGGTCATGCCGCGCTCGCGGTGATGGAGCGCCATCTCGCGGCGCATCCCTTTTCCGTCGGCGAGGCGCCCACGGTCGCCGATATCTCCCTTTACGCCTACACCCATGTGGCGCCCGAGGGCGGCTTCGATCTCGGCCCCTACGCGGCGGTGCGCGGCTGGCTCGCGCGCATCGCCGCCATTCCCGGCTACGTCCCCATCACGGCACGGGTCGGCCGCGCGGTGACCATGGATGAGGCGAGCGCCCCCGCACCCGCGGCATCACTTTGACGGAGAGGAGGTCCCGCATGGCGTCCCACGAGCGCGTGAGCGAGAGCGGCGAGCGCTTCGTCGCGGAGTACCGCAAGAACGCCGAGACGCTGGCGCGCGACGGCCTCTACGACCCGTCCCAAGAGCACGATTCCTGCGGCGTCGGCCTTGTCGCCGCGATCGACGGCAAGCCGCGCCGCGAGGTGGTGACCGCGGGAATTGCGGCACTCAAGGTGCTGTGGCATCGCGGTGCCGTGGATGCCGACGGCAAGACGGGCGACGGTGCCGGCATCCACGTGCAGATCCCCCAGAACTTCCTCAAGGAGCACATCCGCGACCAGGGCCACGAGCCGGGCGAGGGCCGGCTCGCCGTCGGCATGATCTTCCTGCCGCGCACCGACTTCGCAGCACAGGAGCGCTGCCGCTGCATCGTCGAGGCCGAGATCCTCGCCATGGGCTACGGCATCTACGGCTGGCGTCAGGTGCCGATCGACATCTCCGTGATCGGCGAGAAGGCGAACGCGACCCGTCCCGAGATCGAGCAGATCCTGATCAACAACACCAAGGGGACGAGTGCCAGGCAGTTCGAGATCGATCTCTTCATCATCCGCCGGCGCATCGAGAAGCAGGTGCTCGCCGAGAGCATCCGGGACTTCTATATCTGCTCGCTCTCCTGCCGCTCGGTCATCTACAAGGGGATGTTCCTGGCCGAGCAGCTCACCGCCTTCTACCCCGACCTGCTCGACGAGCGCTTCGTCTCGAATTTCGCCATCTACCACCAGCGCTATTCGACCAACACGTTTCCCACCTGGTGGCTGGCGCAACCTTTCCGCATGCTCGCCCACAACGGCGAGATCAATACGCTGCTCGGCAACATCAATTGGATGAAGGCCCACGAGCCGCGCATGGCGCACGAATGGTTCGGCCGCCACATGGCGGACCTGCTGCCGGTCGTCCAGCCGGGCAGCTCGGATTCCATGGCGCTCGATGCGGTGTTCGAGATCATGGTGCGTGCGAACCGCAGCGTGCCCATGGTCAAGACCATCCTGGTGCCCGAGGCCTGGGCGGACCACTCGGGCCTGCCGCAGGAGATCAAGGAGCTCTACTCGTACTGCAACGCCATCATGGAGCCGTGGGACGGCCCGGCGGCGATCTGCGCCTATGGCGGGCAATGGGCGGTCGCCTTCATGGATCGCAACGGCCTGCGCCCCATGCGCTACACCTTGACCGGCGACGGACTGCTCATCGTCGGCTCGGAGACCGGCATGGTGCGCCTCGATGAGACGGGCGTCATCGAGAAGGGCCGCATCGGCCCCGGCCAGATGATCGCGGTCGACCTGAGGGCGGGCAAGCTCTACCACGACCGCGAGGCCAAGAAGATGCTGGCCGAGGGCCGGCCCTACGGCCAATGGGTCAAGCAGATCGAGAAGCTCGACAGCTTGATCAAGAAGGGTACGGGCGAGCGCGCCGAGTTCGAACGCGAGGAGCTCCGCCGCCGCCAGGTCGCGGTCGGCTGGACGCTCGAGGATCTTGAGATCGTGCTCCACCCGATGGCGGAGGACGCCAAGGAGCCGGTCGGCTCCATGGGCGACGACACCCCGCTCGCCGTGCTTTCCGAGCAGCACCGCGGCCTGCATCATTACTTCAGGCAGAATTTCAGCCAGGTGACCAACCCGCCGATCGACTCCTTGCGCGAGACGCGGGTCATGTCGCTGGTGACGCGGCTCGGCAATCTCGGCAACATTCTGGACGAGGACGAGTCGCAATGCCGGCTGCTCCAGCTCAGCTCGCCCGTTCTCTCGAACGGCGAGTTCGAGGGGATGCGCGCCCACATGGGCTCGACGGCAGCCGACGTCGATTGCACCTTCGATGCCAAGAAGGGCGACGGCGTCTTGCGCGAGGCGATCGCCCGTATCCGGCAGGAAGCCGAGGACGCGGTGCGCGGCGGCGCCCAGCATCTCGTGCTCTCCGACAAGGGCTATGGCGCCGAGCGCGCGCCCATTCCCATGATTCTCGCGGCGGGAGCCGTGCACTCCCATCTCGTGCGCAAGAAGCTGCGCACCTTCTGCTCGCTCAACGTGCGCAGCGCCGAGTGCATGGACGTGCATTATTTCGGCGTCCTCATCGGCGTGGGTGCCACCACGGTCAATGCCTACTTGGCACAGGAGACGCTTGCCGACCGCCACCGGCGCGGTCTCTTCGGGACGCTTTCCTTCGAGGAGGTGCTGCGCCGCTACAAGGCCGCGGCCGACCAGGGGCTGCTCAAGATCATGTCCAAGATGGGCATCGCGGTGATCAGCTCCTACCGCGGGGGCTATAATTTCGAGGCCCTCGGACTCTCGCGCTCGCTCGTCGCCGAGTTCTTCCCGGGCATGCCGTCGCGCATCTCGGGCATCGGGCTCAACGGCATCGAGCACAAGGTGCGCGAGCTCCACGAGCGCGCCTACGCCGAGGACTTCGCCGCACTCCCCATAGGCGGCTTTTACAAATACCGCCGCGGCGGGGAGAGCCACGCCTACCAGGGCTCGCTCATCCACACGCTGCAGACCGCGGTCGCCACCGATTCCTACTCCACCTACAAGAAATACAGCGAGGCCACCCGCCGTCTCCCGCCGATCGCGATCCGCGACCTCCTCGACTTCTCACCGCGCGGCCAGCCGGTCTCGGTCGACGAGGTCGAATCGATCACCGAGATCCGCAAGCGCTTCGTCACCCCCGGCATGTCGCTAGGCGCCCTCGGCCCCGAGGCGCACGAGACCCTCAACATCGCCATGAACCGCATCGGCGCCAAGGCCGACAGCGGCGAGGGCGGGGAGGACCCGGCGCGCTTCAAGCCGAAAGCGAACGGCGACAATCCCAACTCGGCGATCAAGCAGGTCGCCTCGGGACGCTTCGGCGTCACCGCCGAGTACCTCAACAACTGCCGCGAGCTCGAGATCAAGATCGCGCAAGGGTCGAAGCCCGGCGAGGGCGGCCAGCTCTTCGGCTACAAGGTGACGGAGATGATCGCCAAGCTCCGCCTCTCGACCCCCGGCGTCACGCTGATCTCCCCGCCCCCGCACCACGACATCTACTCGATCGAGGATCTGGCGCAGCTGATCTACGATCTGAAGCAGATCAGCCCCGACGCGCTCGTGTGCGTGAAGCTCGTCTCGCGCTCGGGCATCGGCACCGTCGCCGCCGGTGTCGCCAAGGCGAAGGCCGACGTCATCCTCATCTCGGGCCATGTCGGCGGCACCGGCGCCTCGCCGGTCTCGAGCATCAAATTTGCCGGAACACCCTGGGAGATGGGGCTCTCCGAGGTGCACCAGGTGCTCACCCTCAACCGCCTGCGCCATCGGGTGAAGCTGCGCACCGACGGCGGCATCAAGACCGGCCGCGACGCGGTGATTGCGGCGATGCTCGGGGCCGAGGAATACGGCGTCGGCACCGCGGCACTGGTCGCCATGGGCTGCATCCTGGTGCGCCAGTGCCACTCGAACACCTGCCCGGTCGGCGTCTGCACCCAGGACCCGAAGCTCAGGGCCAAGTTCGAGGGCACGCCCGAGCGGGTGGTCAACCTCTTCACCTTCATCGCCGAGGAGGTGCGCGAGATCCTCGCCTCGCTCGGCGCCCGCTCGCTCAACGAGATCATCGGCCGCACCGATCTGCTCTTCCAGGTGAGCCGCGGCAGCCGGCACCTCGACGACCTCGACCTCAACCAGGTCTTGGCGCAGGCCGATCCGGGCGACTATTCGCGCTACTCGACGCTGCAAGGCCGCAACGAGGTGCCCGACACGCTCGATGCCCAGATCCTCAAGGACGCGAAGCCCTTGTTCGAGGACGGCGAGAAGATGCAGCTCGCCTACACCATCAACAACACCTACCGCGCCATCGGCACGCGGCTCTCCTCGGCGATCACGCGCAAGTACGGCATGACCGGGCTCCCGCCCGGGCACATCACCTTGCGCCTGCGCGGCTCGGCCGGCCAGTCGCTCGGCGCCTTCGCCGTGCGCGGGCTCAAGCTCGAGGTGTTCGGCGACGCCAACGACTACGTCGGCAAGGGCCTCTCGGGCGGCACCATCGTGCTGCGCCCGATGACGGCGGCCGTATATGCCAGCCAGGAGAACACCATCATCGGCAACACGGTGCTTTATGGCGCGACCTCCGGCCGGCTCTTCGCCGCGGGCCAGGCCGGCGAGCGCTTCGCCGTGCGCAACTCGGGCGCGGACGCGGTGGTCGAGGGCTGCGGCTCGAACGGCTGCGAATACATGACCGGCGGCAACGTGGTCATCTTGGGCCCCGTCGGCGACAATTTCGCCGCCGGCATGACGGGTGGGATGGCCTTCGTCTACGACCCCGCCGAGGCACTGCCCAAGCGCATCAATCCCGAATCGGTGATCTGGCAGCGCATCGAGATGCCCTTTTGGGAGAATGTCTGCCGCCAACTCGTCGAGGCGCATGTCGAGAGCACCCAGTCGCGCTGGGCGGCGGGCCTGTTGAACGACTGGGATCGCGAGCTCGCGAAGTTCTGGCAGATCGTGCCCAAGGAGATGATCGGCCGGCTCGTCGAGCCGACCACGCGCGAGGCGCTCGCCGAGGCGAGGGCGTAGGCCCGATCCGCTCCCCCATAACCCTCCCCCTTGCGGCAAGGCAGTTGCATTTCGTGATTCCGCGCATTACCGGCTCCGTGATTACCGGCGAAAGCCGGTATCCATGGACATGGATCACCATTGTGGGAGAAAGGAAAGACGCCGCGGCTGCTCTAAAATGGGTCCCGGCTTTCGCCGGGACGACGGATCATCATATTCATAAGTATCCAAACGCGATTGCCCTCCCCTCAAGGGGGGAGGTTCCCATTGACTTGCGAGCCTAGCGCGTGTCTTTCGAGGCCGTCGAGGAGGCAAGAGCGCTGGCTCATGCGCGCGCCCGGCGGCGCGCGCTTCTGCTGCTGGTGCTTGCCGTCAGTTGCTTCGGCACCCTCTGGCCCGTCTCCAAAATCGCACTCCGCGACGCGACGCCGATCTGGTTCGCCGCCGCGCGCGCTGGCCTCGGCGTGGCCGCGTCCTTGGCGCTCCTCGCGGCGTTCGGGCGCCTGCGGCTGCCCAGGCGCGCCGACCTGCCGATCGTGTTTTCGATCGGCGTGCTCCAGCTCACCAGCTTCTTCGCCTTCATGAATCTCGGACTGCGCTACGTGCCGGCGGGCCGCTCGAGCGTGCTCGCCTACACGACGACGCTCTGGCTCGTGCCCTTGGCCCTCCTCACGGGCGAGCGCATCGGGCGCTTGCGCGCGATCGGCGTCATCGTCGGTCTCGGGGGCGTCGCCCTCCTCTGCAATCCGCTCGCCATCGATTGGACGAGCGGGGAAGTGCTCGGCGGAAACGCCTGCCTCCTCCTCGCCGCCCTCGTCTGGTCGCTCGCCATCTTCCACGCGCGCCGCCATCTTTGGCAGCGCTCGCCGCTCGAGCTCCTGCCCTGGCAGTTCCTCGTTGCGAGCGTGCTGCTCGCACTCCTCGCGGCCGTGGCCGAGCCCACAGGCGGCATCGGGCGCCAGCGCAGCACCCTTTTGGCCCTCTTCTATGTCGGCGTCGTCGCCGGCCCGCTGGCGACCTGGGCGGCGACCTCGGTCGCGCGCGCGCTGCCCACGCTCACCACCTCGCTCGGCTTCCTTGCCGCCCCCGTGCTGGGCATGCTGCTCTCGACCCTCTGGCTCGGCGAGCCGCTCACCGTCGGCCTCCTCGCGGGTGCTGCCCTCATCCTCTTGGGCCTCGTCCTCGTCGCCCTCGGCAGCGCGCGGTCCTGAGCGCGCAGGGCGAGCGGTTGCTATTTTATGCACGTGTGGGGAGAATGGCGGCCAATGGTCTGCCGCGAGAGGAGAGGCCGTGGTCGACACAGCGCCGGCCGTCAGCGCCCCTAGCCAAGCGCCCGTGGTGCCGCTTTGGCGCTGGATGCTCGGCGGGCTGTTGCCGCCGCTCATCTTTCTGAGCGTCGTGGCGCTCACGGCTTTCAGTCCGCCACCTGCCACCGGGGCGCAGGCCCACGCGCAGGCCTTGAACGCATGGGCATTGGGCCGGCTCTTCGAGGAGCCCTTTCCGGACTACCTCCTCGCCCCGGGGATGACCGCGGCACTCGCGTTCCTGGTGAATTTCTTCTTTCTGCAGCGGCTGCAGCGGCTCTCTTGGCGTCGCGCGGCGGCACTCCTGGTGGCGGCGCCGCTTGTTTCGTGGCTGGCGCTATGGGTCGCATTCGTATGGTCGCTGGGGTTCATCGTTATGCTCCTGTTGGTGCGCGCGGGCATCGACTTCGTCCACCCCGGGTCGGTGGTAACGACGTTCTTCGGCCTTGCCATCGATCTGGGGAGCTTTTTCATCACCGGCGCGACTCTCGGAGGGGCTGTCTCGCTCCTTCAGTTGTACTTTGCGCCGCCGCCGGAAGGATGCGCGCGGATTACGTTCGCAGCGCATCTATGGGGCGGGGTCTGTGGCGGCCTGCTCATAAGCGTGTTGCTTCCAGCGTCGCCGGGTTTCATGCGGATGGCCCTCCATCGGAGCTACGACGCGCGATATCTGCTGCCGGTCCTCGCTTTCGTCACTGTGCCGCACATCCTCCTCACCCACCGCGCCTTCCGGTCCTGGCCTCAACCGGCGTTTCCCGATATTTTGCCCGCGCGGCAATTTTTTCTGCGTCTTGCCGTGCTCGGCTTGGTCATCGCCACTCCGGCGCTCCTCAATGCGAGTGCTCTTTTCTAGCGCTGCCGCCTTCGCTCGCGCAAAAATCGCCTGACAGCTTTGCCCTACACCTCCGCCGCACCATCCACTACACTTCGGCGCCATGCGCACGCTCTACCATCTCTGGCTCTCCCCCTATTCGCGCAAAGTCCGCGTCGCCCTCAAGGAGAAGAAGCTCGACTTCGAGCTCAAGGTCGAGCAGGTGTGGGAGCGCCGGCCGGAGTTCCTGGCGCTCAATCCGGCCGGGCAGGTGCCGGTGCTCGTGGATGAGGACGGTGCGGTGGTTGCCGACAGCATGGCGATCTGCGAGTACCTCGAGGAGGTCTATCCCGAGCCCGCGCTCATCGGCAGTGCAGCCAAGGAGCGCGCCGAGGTGCGCCGGCTCGTCGCCTGGTTCGACCACAAGTTCGGACCCGAGGTCACCCGCAACCTCGTGGGCGAGAAGATGATGAAGCGTATGCTCGGCACCGGCCAGCCGAACTCGGCCGCCGTGCGCGCCGGCCACCAGAACATCCACTATCACCTCGATTACATCGGCTATCTCGCCGACCGGCGCAATTGGCTCGCAGGCGAGGCCTTCTCGCTGGCTGACATCGCCGCCGGCGCGCACATCTCGGCGGTCGACTACCTCGGCGACGTGCCGTGGGACGAGCATGCGCGCGCGCGCGAATGGTACGCCCGGCTCAAGTCGCGTCCGAGCTTCCGCCCGCTCCTCTCCGACCACATCCCGGGCGCCCCGCCGCCGCCTCATTATGCGGACCTGGATTTTTAGCGTCCGAAGTCACCGATGTGCGATAACGGCCGCTACGGGCGCGCGCGTCCCGGCATGACCGACAGGCACCTCTTCTGTTTCGGCCTCGGCTATTCCGCGCGCGTGCTCGCCGAGGCGCTGATGCGCGAGGGCTGGCGCGTCTCCGGCACCGTGCGCACCGAAGCGCGCGCCGCGGAGCTCGCGCGGGCCGGGATCGAGCCTTTCCTCTTCGACCGCGGCCGGCCGCTCGCTGAAGCGGAGCCCGCACTCGCCGGGGTCAGCCACATGCTCTCCTCGGTGCCGCCCGATGGCGCGGGCGATCCCGTGCTCGACCATCATGCGGCCGACATCCTTGCCGTGTCTGGCCTTGCCTGGGTCGGCTATCTCTCGACCACCGGCGTCTACGGCGACCGGCAAGGCGGGGTCGTCGACGAGGACTCTCCCCCGCGGCCCGCGAGCGAGCGTGCCAAGCGCCGGCTCGAGGCCGAGGTGGGGTGGCTCGGCCTCTGGCGCGCGCGCGGCCTTCCCGTCCACATCTTCCGCTTGGCGGGAATCTACGGGCCCGGCCGCAGCGCGCTCGATGCGGTGCGCGCCGGCCAGGCCAAGCGCATCGACAAGCCCGGCCAGCTCTTCTCGCGCATCCATGTCGAGGACATCGCCGCGGTGCTCGCCGCCTCGATGCGGCAGCCGAGTGCGGGCGCCATCTACAATCTCGCGGACGATCATCCGGCACCCGGTGCCGAAGTCGTCGCTTATGCCTGCGAGCTCCTCGGCGTCGAGCCCCCGCCGCTCACCCCGCTCGAAAGTGCCGCCCTCTCGCCCATGGCGGCGAGCTTCTATGGCGAGAGCCGGCGCGTGCGGAACGAGCGCATCAAGCGCGAGCTCGGCGTGCGCCTCAAATACCCCGACTATCGCGCCGGCCTCGCCGCCATCCTCGCCGCGGAAGGCGGCACGGGGTCAGGCGAGCTGGCTCGAGAGCGCCGCCACGATCCGCGTTAGGCGCGCGAGATCCGGGGGCTCGGAGAGGCGGTGCCCGCCGTCCTTGACGAGAATGATCTCGACGTCCGTCGAGCGGAGCCGCATGGCGATGCGGAACGAGGTCTCGAACGGCACGTCCGTGTCGGCGAGCCCGTGGATGAGGCGCGCCGGCCCGGAGAAGGCGATGGGTGCGCCGAGGAGGAGGTGCTTTCTGCCGTCCTCGATGAGCGCCAGGGAGACCGTCGTCGGCTCGGCCGTATATTGGGAGAGGAGGTGGAGGACGCCGTCGTGCGCGAGCCGCGCGCGCTCGTCTTCCGAGAAGCGCTTCCACATCAGCTCCTCGGTGAAGTCGGCGGCGGAGGCGATGCCGACGAGGCCCTTCACCCGCTCAGGCCGTGCTGTGGCCGCGCGCAGCATGAGCCAGCCGCCCAGGCTCGAGCCGACGAGCAGGAGCGGGCCCAGGGTGAGCGCATCGATGACCGCAAGCGTATCCTCGAGCCAGTCGCTGATCACGCTCTCCTCGAAGCGGCCCGTCGACTCCCCGTGTCCGCGATAGTCGAAGCGCAGGAAGCCCTGCCCGCGCTCTTGGCAGTGCGCCTCGAGTGCCAAAGCCTTGCCGCCCGTCATGTCGGAGCGCAGCCCGGTTAAGAAGACGACGGTGGGCGACCGGCCTTCGCTTTTGTGGTAGGCGATGGCGTCCCCTCCGGGCCGTGCTAATCTCCGGGCGGGCCGGGGCGACGAGGATGGCGTCGCGGTCATGGCAAATCTCGTGAGCCGACGGTCAAAGGACGTGGAGACGGAGCTTAGCATCGACATCGCCGGCAGCCCAGCGGGGCGCTCAGAGGGGCGGCGCCCGGTCGTGCTGCAGGTGCTGCCGGCCCTGGGGCAGGGGGGAGCCGAGCGCGGCTGCGTCGACGTGGCCGTAGCACTGGCGGCGGCCGGAGGGATGGCGCTCGTCGCCTCGCGCGGAGGAGCGCTCGAGCGCGAGCTCGCGCGCGCGGGTGCCGTGCACATCACCCTCCCGCTCGACAGCAAGAACCCCTTGGTGATGCGTGCCAACGTCGGGCGCCTCGTCTCGCTTATCGAGCGCTACGACGTCGACATCGTGCACGCACGGAGTCGGGCACCGGCATGGAGTGCCTTCGCGGCGGCGCGCCGCACGGGCCGAGCCTTCCTCACCACCTTCCACGGCACCTACAACGAGCGCGGCTACCTCAAGCGCCTCTACAACTCGGTGATGGTCAAGGGCGACCTGGTGATCGCCATCTCGCACCACATCGCCGAGCTGATCATCGCGCGCTACAAGATCGACCCGGCGCGGGTGCGCCTCATCCCGCGCGGCATCGATCTCGACTTCTTCGATCCCACCAACGTGTCGCCGCCGCGCCTCGTCCAGCTCATGCAGGCCTGGCGGCTCGTGGACGGCATGCCGGTCGTCATGCTGCCGGGGCGCCTCACGCGCTGGAAGGGCCAAAGCGTGCTCATTGAGGCGCTCGCCCGGCTCGGGCGCAAGGACATCCGGTGCGTGCTCGTGGGCTCCGACCAAGGGCGCGGGGGATACCGGCACGAGCTCGAGGAGCTGATCACAGCCCGCGGCCTCGGCGGGGTCGTGCACATCGTCGACCACGTGAGGGACATGCCGGCGGCCTACATGCTCGCGGACGTCGTGGTGTCGGCCTCGACCGACC
>DATNIJ010000217.1:0-2510 GCA_035604475.1 Alphaproteobacteria bacterium | reverse complement strand
GTCATCGAGCGCAGCGCCGTGATGTCGACGTGCATGTCGACCAGCTTCCACTGGATCGCCTGGCGCTCCGCGATCGGCCGGCCGAAGGTCACGCGCGCTTTCGCCCATTCGACGGACATGTCGAGCGCGCGCTGCATCTTGCCGAGCGCATAGGGGCCGCGCAGCAGGCGATCGTGGATGGTGAGCCAACGCTGGCCGAGGGTGAAGCCCTGCCCCACTTCGCCGAGCACCTCGGCCTCGCCCACCCTGCAGTCCTCGAAATGGACGATGTATTGCGCCGGGCGCGGGCCGAGCCAGGTGGCGAGCCCCGGCTCCTCGATCTTGACGCCCGGATTGCGGCGCTCGACGAGGAACATGGTGATGCCGCCGCGCTGGCGCTTCTCGAGGTCGGTCACCGCCTGCACCATGATGACATCGGACTCGGCGGCATTCGATATCCACATCTTGGTGCCGTTGATGACCCAGCCGGCGCCGTCCTTGACCGCCCGCGTCTTCATCATCCCACCGGGATCGGAGCCGGCGTCCGGCTCGGTCTGCGCGAAGCAGGTGGTCTTCTCGCCTGCGATCACCGGCTTCAGGTAGCGCTCGATCTGGGCACCCTTGCACTCGTAAAGGATGTTGGGGACATTGGCGAAGGGGAACGGCACCGCCGAGTACATGAACTCCTCGAGGATGGCACACTGCGCCAGCATGCCGAGGCCCGAGCCGCCATATCGCTCGGGCACCATGAATTCCCAGAGCCCGGTCGAGCGCGCGAGCCCGACCAGCCGCTCGACGACCGCGGCCGGAAACGCAAGGCGCAGATTGTTGATCGGCGCCATGCCGTAGACGTGGCCCGAGCGCACGAGGAAGTCGCGCTCGAGCGGCAGCAGCTCCTCGCGGACGATGCGCCGCGCAAGCTCGCGGAACTCCCGGATCGCCGGCGGCAGCTGATAGGCGGCGGTCTCTGTCTCGCTAGGCGTCCCCATCAGCGCCATCCTAGGACGGCCGCCCCAACTCGGCGACCATTATGGCGACTTGACAGAGCAGGCTACCGCGCTATCTTAGTCGGATAGTCTAACTTTCCTACTAAGAATAGGACATCGAGCATGTCTCTCGTTCGCGTCAAGCACAAGGGTCAAGTCACCATTCCGGCCGAAATCCGCGAGGAGTTCGCCCTTGCCGAGGGCGATTATCTTGAGGTGAGCCGGGAGGGGGGAAAGATCGTGCTTCAGCCGAAAATCGTGCTGGATCGAGATATAGCAACAAAGATCGCCGAAGGGCTTGCCGATTTGCAGGCTGGCCGCGTGACGCCGGCCTTCGACAGCGTCGTTGATTTGATCAAGCACATTTCACCAGCAGGCAGCCCCGACGAAAATTCTGATCGTTAGTCCTCGGAATCATGGGTGCGTGATACACCCCCCACCCTAACCCTCCCCCTCAAGGGGGGAGGGAAAGTCGATAGCTTGGCAACAAAACCCCCTCCCCCTCGAAGGGGGAGGGTTGGGGTGGGGGTGACGCTCGGATTCTTGAAGGCTGGCTCTACCGCGCCTCAGCGAGCTCGCGCGCGGAGCCGAGTTCCTCCAGGCGCTCGAGGCGGGCGAAGAGCGCGTCCGCGCGGGACTGGCACCCCGCGGCCTCGAGGCAGCCCCTGAACTTCTGCTCGAGCTCCTCGCGCGCGAGGGGGCGCTCGGCATGGCCGCGCGCGCGGCGCACCTGCTCGCTCTGCAGCACGACGCCGTCCGCGAGATGCACGATCACCTGGTCGTAGACCGAGCCGCCGAGCGACTCCGTGTCGTAATTCTCGTTGGGCTCGAGGAAGACGCGCGTCATCAGCTCCTGCACGTCGCGGCGCCTGACGAAGTCGTCGGTCAGCTCAGCTAAGCCCACCCGGCGGGCGATCACCGCCGCCGCCATGGCGAACTCCATGCTGAACTTCGCGGCAAGCCCGGTCGTGGGCCGGTGATTGCGCAGGATCGTCGCGTGGGTCTTGCTCAGCGAGACGGTGATGCGCTGGATCCTCTCGGGCTCGAGCGGACGGGCCGCTACGAGATCGAGCATGGCGTCGATGGCACGGTGGGTGCAGTAGCAGCAGGGGTACTTCTTGACGCTGAGCCCCTCCTCCACGATGCGCCAGGTTTGACCGAGGCCGCGCGGTGCCGAATCGCGGTCGACGCGTCCCCTGGGCGACACGGCGGCGAGGAAGCCCTGGGGATGCTCGAGCGCATCCGCGGACGAGGTAAAGCCCGCACCTGCAAGCCGTGCCGCGATGATGCCCGCATGGGCGGCGCGGCCGGCGTGGAACGGCTTCGTCATGGTGCCGAAATTGGCCATGATCCCGCTCGCCTGCGAGGCGCCGATCCCGATCGCATGGACGGCACGCGCGGCATCGAGCTTCCTGAGGGCCGCGGCCGCCGCCGCCGCCCCGATCGCACCGAAAATGCCGGTCGGGTGCCAGCCCTTCTCGTGATGATGGTCGGGCTCGCGGCTCACCAGCTCGGCCCACACCTCGTAGCCCGCCACGTAGGCCG
>DATNIJ010000216.1:0-15302 GCA_035604475.1 Alphaproteobacteria bacterium | reverse complement strand
GGCAAGGACTCGAACGTCATGGTCTGGCTCGCGCGCAAGGCCTTCTTCGGGCGCGTGCCCTTTCCGGTGCTCCACGTCGACACCGGCAGGAAATTTCCCGAGATGTATGCCTTCCGCGAGCGCTACGCCAAGGAATGGGGGCTCGACCTCGTCGTAGCTAAGTGCCCTCCGCTCGAGGAAATCGACCCCACGCTGCCGCCCGCGGCGCGCGCGGCCGCGCGCAAGACCGCGGGCCTCAAGGCGGCGATCGCGGCGCGCGGCTATCAGGGCATCTTCGCCGGCATCCGCCGCGACGAGGAGGCGACGCGGGCAAAGGAGCGCGTCTTCAGTCCGCGCGGGGAGGGCTCGCGCTGGGACTTCCGCGACCAGCCGCCCGAGTTCTGGGACCAGTTCATGACCGCGGTACGCCCCGGCATGCACTTGCGCATCCACCCGCTTCTGCATTGGAGCGAGCTCGACGTGTGGCGCTACGTCAAGGCGCAAGGCATCCCGGTGGTAGACCTCTATTTCGCCAGGGACGGCACGCGCTACCGCTCGCTCGGCGATCAGGACATCACCCACCCGATCGCGAGCGACGCCGCCACGATCGACGAGATCATCGCCGAGCTCGAGCACACGCGCATTGCCGAGCGCGCGGGCCGCGCCATGGACCACGAGGCGGAGGACGCCTTCGAGCGCCTGCGCGTGGACGGGTACATGTGATGCACGAGCGCCGTCACGAGGGAGCTTCCGCCGGCGGCTTGCGCGAGCTCTTGCGCCTGGTGATCGTCGGCCACGTCGATCACGGCAAATCGACGCTCGTCGGCCGCCTCCTCTACGAGACCGGCTCGCTGCCCGACGGCAAGGTCGAGGCGGTCCAGGAGATGTGCAAGCGGCGCGGCATGCCCTTCGAATGGGCCTTCGTGACCGACGCCTTCCAGGCCGAGCGCGACCAGCTCGTCACCATCGACGTGAGCCACATCCGCTTGAAGACCGAGCGGCGCGATTATCTTCTGCTCGATGCGCCCGGCCACCGCGAGTTCCTCAAGAACATGGTGACGGGGGCGGCGGCGAGCGATGCGGCACTCTTGCTCGTGGACGCGGGCGAAGGGGTGCGCGAGCAGTCGCGCCGGCACGGCTTTCTCCTCTCGCTTCTCGGCGTCAAGCAGGTCGTCGTCGTCGTCAACAAGATGGACCTCGTCGGCTACGACTCAGCACGCTTCGCGGCACTCGAGGCGGAGATGCGCGCCTATCTCGCAAGCGTGGGCATCACGCCGCTCCATGTGGTCCCGATCTCGGCGCGCGTCGGCGTCAACCTCACCACACCACCCCAAGAGATGAGCTGGTATCGCGGCCCGAGCCTGCTCGCGGCACTCGAGGCGCTCGAGCCCGCGCCGCGCTTGGGCGACCTGCCGCTGCGGCTTCCCGTGCAGGACATCTACAAGTTCGACGAGCGGCGCATCATCGCGGGCCGCGTCGAGAGCGGCCGGCTCTCTGTCGGCGATACGCTCCTCTTCTCCCCCTCCAACAAGAGCGCCAAGGTGAGGTCGATCGAGGCGTGGCACGCGCAGGCGCCGGTCCGCGAGGTCCAGGCCGGACAATCGGTCGGCATCACGCTAGAGGAGCCCCTTTTCATCGAGCGCGGCGAGATGATCAGCCATGCGGAGAAGCCGCCGGTCGAGACCAACGTGTTCCGCGCGCGCCTCTTCTGGCTCGGCCACATCCCGCTCAAAGAGGGCGGGCGCTACACGCTCAAGCTCCACACCGCGGCCGTGCCCGTCGAGGTGCAGGAGATCGAGCGGGTGATCGACCCCTCCGACCTCTCGGCGGCGAAGGCGGAGGAGGTCGAGCGCCACGCCGTCGCCGAGGTCGTCTTGCGCACGCGCTCGCTTTTGGCGCTCGATCCTTTCAGCGAGAACCCGCGCACCGGACGCTTCGTGCTGATCGAGGACTATCTCCCCGTCGCCGGCGGGATCATCAGCATGGAGGGCTACCCGGACCAGCGCGAGCAAGTCACCGTGCGCTCGACCAACGTGATCGTGGTGCCCCACCGGGTGAGCCACGCCGTGCGCGAGACGCGCGCGGGACATCGCGGCGGCGTGTTGTGGTTCACCGGGCTTTCGGGTGCCGGGAAATCGACCCTCGCCATGGAGGTGGAGCAGCGCCTTTTCGCCAAGGGCTTCAATTCCTACGTGCTCGACGGCGACAACGTGCGGCGCGGGCTCAACAGCAACCTCGGCTTCTCCGCGGACGACCGGGCCGAGAACATCCGCCGGGTGGGCGAAGTGGCGGCCCTTTTCGCCGATGCCGGGTTCATCTGCATCACCGCCTTCATCTCGCCCTACCAAAGCGACCGCGAGCGCGCGCGCCGGGCGGCCGAAGGCAAATTCCACGAGATCTACGTGTGCGCATCGCTTGCGGTCTGTGAGCGGCGCGACCCCAAAGGCCTCTACCGCCGCGCGCGGGCCGGCGAGATCAAGGACTTCACCGGCGTCTCCGCACCCTACGAGCCGCCGGCCGAGCCCGAGCTTACCGTCGACACCTCAAGCCGCGGCGTGGAGGAGTGCGTCGCCGAGATCATGGCCTATGTCGAGCGCGTCTTTCCGCTCGACCGGCGTGCCAAGTGAGCGCTCCCGTGGCCAACGCAAGTATCACCCCAAGCGTGGACGTCGCCGCCAACCTGGCGCGGGTCAAGGCGCGCATGGTTGCCGCCGCGCGCGAGGCAGGCCGCGCGCCCGAAGGGGTCACCCTCGTCGCGGTCACCAAGACCCACGGGGCCGAGCGCATCCGCCCCGCACTCGAGGCAGGACACCGCGTCTTCGGCGAGAACCGGGTGCAGGAGGCCAAGACGAAGTGGCCCGAGCTGCGCAAGGCCTACCCGGGCCTCGAGCTGCATCTGATCGGGCCGCTCCAGACCAACAAGGTCAAGGAGGCGATAGCACTCTTCGACATGATCGAGACGGTCGATCGCCCCAAGCTCGCCACCGCACTCGCCCGCGAGATGGCGGCGCAAGGCCGCCGTCCCAACTGCCTTGTCGAGGTCAACATCGGTGCCGAGCCGCAGAAGTCGGGCATCGCCCCCGACGATGTCGCCGCCTTCGTCGCCGCCTGCCGCGAGGACTACAAGCTGCCCATCGTCGGCCTGATGTGCATTCCGCCCCTCGCGGAGCCGCCGGAGCCTTTCTTCCGCCGCCTGGCCGAGCTTGCCAGGCGCTCCGCGCTGCCGCTCGTCAGCATGGGCATGAGCGAGGATTTCGAGCTCGCGATCCGCGCAGGTGCCACCCACGTGCGCGTCGGCACGGCGATCTTCGGGCCACGGGAGCCGCCCGGATAAGCTATCGCTCGCCCCCTCGTTTGCGCGCGGGAAAATAACGATCGAGAAATTGATCCATCGCATCCCTAATGGCGCGCAATTCAGCCCGCGACGTTTCGATCCCGTCCAAATGCGCGCCTGTTAGAGCCTTTGCCTTCTCTGGACGCTGATACATTGAGCAGAGCACGATCGTATTCGCTTCCTGCGCGATTTTGTGTCTGCGGACTAGTTCATTCCAGACGTCCATGGGACCGTTCCTCGATTGAACGAGCGCCTGCAACGGCAATGATGCAAGCTCGTCACTCGGCTCCATTACAATATCGGGTGTCACGTTCAGTCCAAGCGCTCCGAAGGCGGCGTCGAACTGTGCGAGCCGCGACGCGTGGTTGAGATCGAAGAGCCGATTGACCTGCGGCCCGCTCCAGCCAAGACGCCGCGCCAAGTCCGCCTTGCGCAGACCGGCGGCCCGCATCTCCCGCCACAGCGTCGCTTTGAGCATCGTCTGTTCCGAGAGCGGCGCCGACAAGGGTCCTTCCCGCAAACTTGGCGTCGGAACGTCCTCCCGGCGAGCGATGCGCGCGGCGATCGCCTCCTCGATCGCGTCGCGCGCCCGGACACGCGCATCGGCCTGATTTTCAGCGAAAGTCGTGACCTCGGGAAGATCGGGGCAAGTGACAAGGAAAGTGCCGTTGTCGTCTCGCACGAGCACGATGGGGTAGGCGTAGAGCATCCGCTTTCTCCTCGCCCCGGTGCAACGAGGCGCTACTTCAATCCCAGGTCCTTCTTGATTTTGTTGACCAGTCCCACGCCGAGCTCCTTGCCATGCCCGTGCATCGGAAGTTGGCTCCGCCTGTCGCCCCGCATCACGGTAAGATGCCCGCTGCCGCTTCGGTGCGTTTCAAAGCGGCACCCCCGAGCCTTCAGCCAGCGCTGAAGTTCCTTCGCATTCATAAGAAATAGGACAGAATAGATAATTTTACAATAGTTAAATTATCATAATTGTTATAAATTTTGGCCCTCTCGTTCGCTATTCCGATGTCGGTCATGCGCGCGCCTGCACGACGAGCCGATCCTCGGGGCCCGCGACCGCGAGCAGCGCCAGGAGATCGGGGAGGGCAAGGGCGACGCAGCCCGCGGTCGGGCCGTAGTCGGGCCGCGCCACATGGAGGAAGATGGCGCTGCCGCGCCCCGGCACGACCGGCGCGTCGTTAAAGCCGAGCACGACGATCACGTCGTAGACATGGTCCTGGCGCCAGAGGTGCTCGTGGCTCGCGGCATAGGGCAGGCGGACCTGCTGGTTGTAGCGGGGATCGGCGGCATCGTCGCACCAGCCGTCGTCCCTGCCGAGGCGGGCCACGGCAAGGCGCGTCGGCGGCTGGCCCAGGCGGTCGGCACGGTAGAGCACGCGCCGCAAGGGGAAGGCGCCGGCGGGCGTCGCCCCGTCGCCCTCGCGCTTCTCGAGGCGCACCCCGGCCGGCCCGAGGGCGCAGCGATAAGCGCGGCCCGCCCAACTCAAGCGTCCCGCCGGCGAGACCACGATATCCATGGCCCGTTTATAGCCGGCCTCAGCACCCAGCAGAAGCCGCCCGCACGCCCGCGCGCGCCGCGAGCGCGCCGCGGCCCTTGTCCAATCGCTGCCGGCAGGCCAGTCTCGAGCCCGCGAACGGCCTTAAGGTGCCCGCCGATGCCCGTCTACCGCGACTACGACCAGCAGGCACTCGATGCGCACTACAACAACCGCGCCGCCGTGCCCGACTTCGCCCGCTGGACCGAGCGCTGGCCGGTCGCAAGCGCGGAGGTGCGCCGGCATCTCTCCGGCCGCATCGACGTCCCCTATGGCGACGGGGCCGCGGAGCGGCTCGACATCTTTCCGGCCAAGGGCAGCGATTCCCCCATCCTCATTTTCATTCATGGCGGCTTCTGGCGGGCTTTGGACAAGAGCATGTTCAGCTTCGTGGCCGCGGGCTACGTACGGGCCGGCATCAGCGTCGTGGCCATCGGTTATCCTCTGGTACCTTCCGTCACCCTCGATGCGCTCAGCGACAGCATCAGGCGCGCGGTCGGCTGGGCCTATCGCCATGGCAAGTCCTTCGGCGGCGACCCCGCGCGCATCCACCTCTCCGGCCACTCGGCGGGCGGCCATCTCACCGCCATGATGCTGTCGACCGATTGGGCCGCGCGCGGGCTCCCGGCGGACGTGGTGAAGGGCGGAGCCGCCATTAGCGGGATCTACGATCTCGAGCCCATCCGGCTTTGCTATCTCAATGCCGACGTGCGGCTGGACGCGGCCATGGTGCTTCGCAACAGCCCCCTCTTGCTGGTGCCGGAGCGGGCCGGGCCGTTGATCCTCTCGGTCGGCGGCAGGGAGACCGACGAATTCCTGCGCCAGCAGGAGGTCTACGCCGAGGCCTGGCATGGTGCGGGGTTGCCGCTCGAGATCGTGCCCATGCCGCATGAGCAGCACTTTTCCATTCTCGATCGCTTCGCCGACCCGCATAACCGGCTCTTCGGCGCCGTGCGCCGGCAGATCCTCGGCCCGTACCCCTAGCAAAGGGCTGCCGGGGGCTGCCGACATCTCTGGAACATGGTTGAATTTGCCAGTATTCTCGCCGCAAAAGCCTCAAGAGGGGCAGCTTGACCAGGGCCGTGCCACGCGCCCTCGGAGACCGCCATGCAGCGAAGTGCCGTCGCTTCGCCTAACCGAAGGGCCGCCGCCACCGGCAGGAAGATCCTGCTCGTCGACGACGATGCTGCCCTGCGTCATTCGCTCTGCGAGCAGCTTCAGCTCCACGAGGAGTTCCAGACCGGCGAGGCGGAGACCGGGGCCAAGGCCCTCGACATGGCGCGGCGGGACTATTACGACGCCGTGCTTCTCGATGTCGGGCTGCCCGACATCGACGGCCGCGAGGTCTGCCGCCTCTTGCGCCGCGACGGCTTCAAGTCGCCGATCATAATGCTCACCGGCTCGGACACGGATGCGGACACCATCCTGGCGCTTGACGCCGGCGCCAACGACTATGTGACCAAGCCTTTCCGCCTCGGCGTGCTGCTGGCGCGGCTGCGCGCCCAGCTTCGCCAGCACCAGCAGAGCGAGGATGCGGTCTTCGCCATCGGCCCCTATAGCTTCCGTCCCTCGGCCAAGCTTCTCATCGAGAGCGGCAGCAACAAGAAGGTGCGGCTGACCGAGAAGGAAGCGGCGATCCTCAAGTATCTCTACCGCGCCGGAGAGAAGGTGGTCGGCCGCGAGACGCTGCTCAACGAGGTGTGGGGCTACAACGCCGGGGTCACGACGCATACGCTGGAGACCCACGTCTACCGCCTGCGCCAGAAGATCGAGGCAGACCCCTCCAGAGCGGTGATCTTGATCACGGAGGCGGGCGGCTATCGCCTGGTGCCGTGACGGCCGTCACAGGTGGGGGGAGTAGGGGTCGCTAGATTGGGGGCGACCGGGTGCGCCCTCGGCCGCGCCGCTGCGGCTGCCGAGGGCCAAGGGAGGGGGCATCAACGGTTGGATCAAGCTGAGAAATTCACCTTGAGGTTCTGGGGCGTGCGCGGCTCGATCCCCTGTCCGGGTCCCGAGTATGTGCGCTATGGCGGCAACACCTCCTGCCTCGAGGTGCGCTGTGGCTCCCGGCTTTTGATTTTTGACGCGGGCACCGGGCTGCGCCCGTTCGGGCGCGAGCTCGACGCGCAGGGTCCGCTCGAGGCCGATCTTTTCTTCACGCACACGCATTTCGACCATATCACCGGGCTGCCGTTCTTCAGCCCGGCGTTCAAGCGCGAGAACCGCTTCCGCTTCTGGGCCGGGCATCTCCTGCCCGAGCATCGCCTCTACGACGTGCTGTGCGACCTCATGATGGCGCCGCTCTTCCCGGTACCGCTCGATGTCCTCAAGGCGGACATCACCTATATGGATTTCAAGCCCCGCGAGACGCTCGAGCCGCACCCCGGGATCCGCATTCGCACGGCACCCCTCAATCATCCCAACGGCGCCACCGGCTACCGCATCGAGTACCGCGGCCGGGCATTCTGCTACGTCACCGACACCGAACATGTCGCCGGCAAGCTGGACGAGAACATCCTTGGGCTGATCGAGGGTGCGGACTTCCTCGTCTATGATTCGACCTATACGGAAGCCGAGCTGCCGCGCTTTACGGGTTGGGGTCACTCGACCTGGGAGGAGGGCGTGCGACTCTGCGACGCAGCGCGCGTCAAGACGCTCGTCATCTTCCACCACGATCCTTCCCATGACGACGCCTTCATGGACCGTGTCGCGAAAAATGCCGAGAAGGCGCGGCCGGGCACGCTCGTCGCGCGCGAAGGCATGGTGCTCGGAGCGTGAGGTACCTTGCCCCTCAGTGGTAAGGGTCTGCCGCGTCCCTCAAGCCGTCGCCGAGGAAATTGAAGGCGAGCACCACCAGCACGACCGGCACCACCGGCAGCATGATCCAGGGATAGACGGCGACCGCATTGATGTTCTGCGCCTCGTTCAAGAGCACGCCCCAGCTCGTGATCGGCGGCCTGAGCCCGAGGCCGAGGAAGCTCAGCGCGGTCTCGCCGAGGATCATATTGGGGATCGAAAGGGTCGCGGACGCGATCAAATGGCTCATGAAGCTCGGCAGCAGGTGGCGCGCGATCACGCGACTGGGCTTGGCCCCCATCAGGATCGCCGCCATGCAGAAGTCCTCCTCGCGCAGTGCCAGGAGCTTCGAGCGCACCGCGCGCCCCAGGCCCGTCCAGTCGATGAGCCCGAGAATGAGGGTGATGCCGAAATAGATCAGCACCGGGCTCCAGGTGACCGGCAATATGGCGGAAAGCGCCATCCACAGCGGCAGCTCGGGGAACGAGCGGATGACCTCGATGAGGCGCTGGATCAGGCTGTCGATCCAGCCGCCATAGTATCCGGCGAGCCCGCCCAGCGTCATGCCGAGGAGGAAGCTGATGCTGATGCCGATGAGCCCGATGGTCAGCGAAACGCGCGCGCCATAGATGATGCGCGAGAGCATGTCGCGCCCGAGCCGGTCGGTGCCGAAAAGAAAGAGCGTGCCGCCGTCCGCCGGACAAACGAGGTGAAAGTGCGCTTCGAATAGGCTCCAGAAGTTATAAGCGTCGCCCTGGCAGAAGAAGCGGATCGGCTCGATCTTGGCCGGGTTGGCCGTATAGACCCAGCGCAGCGTCTCCATGTCGAGGCCGGTGTCGAGGCCGTAGACGAAGGGTCCGATAAAGCGCCCCTGGTCGAAAAGATGAACCGCCTGGGGCGGGGCATAGAGGAAGTCCGTGTTGCGCGTATGGAGGTTGTAGGGGGCCAATATCTCGCTCATCGTGATCGAGAGATAGAAGAACAGGAGGAGCGCGCCCGAGACGACGGCGAGGCGATGTCGGCGCAGCTTCCACCACATCAGCCGCCACTGGCCGGCCATGTAGTAGCGCTCCTGGCCCGGCGCCATCGCCTCGATGGCATAGGGGTCGAAGGGTGCGGTCGAGACGTAATGCGCGAGATGCGGGGCCT
The DNA here is from genome assembly GCA_035604475.1 of Alphaproteobacteria bacterium. Lineage (GTDB taxonomy): Bacteria > Pseudomonadota > Alphaproteobacteria > JACZXZ01 > JACZXZ01 > DASPPM01. Next base: position 6,501 of record DATNIJ010000216.1, on the reverse strand, counting down.
CGAGGCGATCCTCGATATCGGCGCTCATCGCGTCGTCCCCCCGTGCAGCCGGATGCGCGGATCGAGCAGCGCCAGCAGGAGATCGGAAAGCAGCACGCCGAACACCGTGAGGGTGGCGAGGAACATGAGGAAGGAGCCGGCGAGGTACATGTCCTGGCTGCGCAGCGCCTGAAGCAGCATCGGGCCCGTGGTGGGGAGCGAGAGCACGATCGAGGTGATCGTGGCCCCGGAGACGACGTGGGGCAGGAGATTGCCGATGTCGGAGACAAAGGGATTGAGCGCCATGCGCAAGGGATACTTGATGAGCAGCCGCCCCGCCGGCAGGCCCTTGGCGCGGCCGGTGACCACATACTGTTTCTGCAGCTCGTCGAGCAGATTAGCGCGCAGGCGGCGGATCATCCCCGCCGTCCCCGCGGCGCCGATCACGATGACCGGAATCCATAGATGCGCGAACACCGAAAGCACCTTGGCCAGGCTCCACGGCTGGTCGAGGTACTCCTCGGCCATGAGCCCGCCGACCGAGACGCCGAACCAGGAGTTGGCGACGTAGAGAAGGACGAGGGCGAGCAGGAAATTCGGCGTGGCGAGCCCAATGAAGCCCAGGAAGGTCAGGCCATAGTCGCCGATGCTGTACTGGTGGGTCGCCGAGTACACGCCGATCGGAAAGGACACCACCCAGACGAACAGAATCGTCGTGAAGGAGACGATGAATGTGAGCCACAGGCGGTCGCCCACCACCTTGGTGACCGGCAGGTTGTACTCGAACGAGTAACCGAAGTCGCCCTGCAGCATGCCGGTGAGCCAGACGAAGTATTGCTCGAAGAGGGGCCGGTCCAGGCCGTACTGCGCGCGCAGGAACGCGATCTTCTGCGGATCGACCGATTCGCCCTGGCTCTGCAGCTCGGCGACATAGCTCGAGAGATAGTCCCCAGGGGGCGCCTGGATGATGACGAAGACGATGATGCTGATCGCGAGCAGCGTCGGAATCATGATCAACAGGCGCTGCGCAATGTAGCCGAGCATGAGTACCGCCCCTCCCCGTCAGGCCCTTCATCTCAAGGTGCTGCGGCCTTGACCGCCGCCGTCTCGGCGGGCGCGTTGTCGAACCAGAACGTATCCGGCTTGTAGATACCGAAGTGGGCGCCGGGATCCCAGCAGTAAATACCCTTCTCCGCAACGTTCTCGAGATGATTGCTGACCACGACCGGCTGCGGCACGGCCGCCACGATGCCGATGGTGAACTGCTGGTCCGCATTGATCTCGAGCATGCGCTGCCAGATGCGCGTGCGCTCCTCGTGACTTGCGGCCGTCTCCCATTCCTTGTTGAGGGCAAGCAGTTCGCTTGCCTCCGGCAGGTCGACCGCCTCGCCCGTCTTGCCGTGGGTCTCGTAGTAATCGCCCCACTTCGGCCACTGCAGCTGGTCTTCCTCGGTCGGCGCCAGCTCCGCGGGGCTGATCTCGGCCACGGGTATGCCGTCGTCGAGCCCGCTCGAGATGGCCATCACCGTCTCGCCCGCGAAGATGCGCATGCGGAAGATCTCGAGCTGGGACGGCTTGATGAAGAGCCGCACGCCGAGCTCCGCCCACGTATCGCGGATGAGCTGGAGGACGTCCGTCTGTTCGGTGGAGCTGCCGGAGGTCTCGACCACGATCTCCATGGCGCGTCCGTCTGGCAAGAGACGCGTGTTGCGGTCGTCGCGCTTGGTGAGGCCCATCTCGTCGAGGAGCGCGTTGGCCGCCTTGAGATCGAATGTCGCCCACCGCTTCTTGTATTCCTCCTTGAAGAGGGGGCTTTCCGGCAAGACCGTGTCGTTGCCTTCGAGGCCGAGGCCGAAATAGACGACCTTGTTGATCTCGTGCCGGTTGACCGCGAGCGAGAGCGCGCGGCGGAAGCGCACGTCGCGGACGAGCTTGCGCCACACCGGGTCCTTCACGTTCAGGTTGGGATAAAGCGCCACCTGCGAGCCCGTGCCCGAGCGCCACAGCCGAACGGCGTAATCGTGCTGCTTCTCGCCGCGTCTGAGGAAGGTATAGTCATCGAAGCGCAGGTAGCGCGCCTGCAGGTCCGCTTCGCCTGTCTCGGTCTTGAGCGGGATCAGCTTGCTGTCGACGATGTCCATCGTGACGGTGTCGATGTAGGGCAGCTGATGCCCTTGCGCATCGAAGCGATAGTAAAAGGGATTGCGCACGAAGACCAGACGTTCGGCAGGGGGGGGCGTCGTAAGCACCCACGGCTCGAGCGAGGGGAGCTCGGGGTTGCTGTTCCTGTAGGAGTGGCCCTTGAAGGCGTGGAGTGCAGCCCAGTTGCGCTGCTTCGCGGCCTTGGCGAGCTTCTGGAGTTTATCGGCATCCGCGTATTGCGCGTGGAATTGCTTGAGGTAGTGGCCCGGCATGAAGATTTCGAGCGGCGTCGCCCCGGCGAGGAGCGGCAGGAAGTGCGGGTTCGGCTTCGTCCAGCTGTAACGCACCGTATAGAGGTCGGGGTACTCGACCCTGGGCGGCTCGCCCTCGACGAGCAACGCCCGCGTGAGCCCGTAGGGCGAGAGCTGCTTGTTGTTGGCGACGTCTTCCCAGTAGTAGCGGAAATCCTCGCTGGTTAATGGCTCGCCGTCCGACCAGCGCATGCCTTCGCGCAAATGGAAAGTGAAGACGCGATCGCCCTCGACGTCGAAGCTCTCGAGGATGTCGGGCACGAGCTGGAGCTTCTCGTTGAACACGACGAGACGCGCATAGCCGTAGGCCACCATGAGACGCGTGTCCTTGTCCGCCGCCATCAGGATGCGCAGGGTGCCGCCGGGCCTGCCGATGCGCTTGCCATCGGCGGCGAGATCGACGATGAGCGGATGCTCGGGCGCGCGCTCGGCGACCCGCGGCAGCTTGCCCTGCGCCACCCGGGCGCGCAGCGAAGGCGTCTCCTGCATGTCGAAGGCATGCGCGGCGGCGGCTCCGATCAAGAGCAAAGACGCCAGCGCCAAGCTCGAGATGATCGCGCGTCTCATGTCGGCAATGCTCCCAGCTCGCTCGAGGGATCGGCGCGCACGAAATGGCCGGAGGCGACCTCGACGAGCTCGAGCTGCCCCTTGCCGTCGATGGTGAAGGGCGCGGGCCACGCCGACGGGATCGAAGCCTTGCCTTCCATGAGGGCCGTGAGGTCGAGCCGGTGGTTGGGATCCGGATCGGGTACTGCGGTGAGCAGCGCGCGCGTATAGGGATGGATCGGCCGGCGGAACAGCGCCTCGCGCGGCGCCACCTCGACGATGCGGCCCGCGCACATGACCGCGATGCGGTCGGAGATGTAATCGACGACCGCCAAGTTATGGGAGATGAAAAGATAGGTGAGGCCGAGCTGGTCCCTGAGGTCCTTGAGCAGGTTCAGCACCTGCGCCTGGATGGACACGTCGAGTGCCGAGACCGGCTCATCGCAGATGAGCAGGTCGGGCTTGAGCGCCAATGCGCGCGCAATGCCGATGCGTTGGCGCTGACCGCCCGAGAAACTATGCGGATAACGGTTGAGGAAGCGCGGGTCGAGGCCGACGAGCTCCATGAGCTCCTTGACCATCTCGCTGCGCCAGCGATTGTCGCCGATGTGGTGGATGACGAGCGGCTCGCCGACGATGTCGAAGACCGTCATGCGCGGGTTCAGCGAGCCGTAGGGGTCTTGGAAGATGAACTGGACCTTGCGCCGGAAGGGGATGAGCTCGCTCGCGGAAAGCGCGCGCACGTCAATGCGCGTGCCGCGATCGTTGAACCAGATCTCGCCGGCATCCGCGTTGAGCGCCCGCGTCACCAACTTGCTGAAGGTGGTCTTTCCGCAGCCGCTCTCGCCGACGAGGCCGAGGCATTCGCCGCGTCGCACGTCGAGGCTCACGTTGTCGAGTGCCGTGGTCTCGCTCCCTTCCTTGGCCGCGAAGAAGCCGCGCTCGTGGGTGCGGAATTTCTTGCACAGGCCCTTCACCGAGAGGAGCGGGCCGGCCGCATCGGCACCCTCCGGCCACGGCTCCTTGGCCGCGAGCAGGTTGCCCGTCTTGGGTGTTATCTCGCGCACCGGCTGAAGCCGCTCGTTTGCCTTCATATCGAACTTCGGCACCGCCCGCAGAAGCGCCTGCAGATACGGATGCGTGGGCTTGCGGAAGATGTCCTCGAGCGTTCCGTACTCGGTGACCTGTCCATTGTACATCACGACGACTTCCTCGGCGACGTTCGCAACCACGCCGAGATCGTGGGTTATGATGAGCACCGCCATGCCCAGCTCGCGCTGAAGATCTTGGATCAGCTTGAGGATTTGCGCCTGGATGGTGACGTCGAGCGCCGTCGTCGGCTCGTCCGCGATGAGAAGTGCTGGACGACAGACGAGCGCCATGGCGATCATCGCGCGCTGGCGCAAGCCGCCGGAGAGCTCGAACGGATAGGTCCCGAGCGCTCTCGCGGGATCGGCGAAGCCGACGAGGCGCAGCATCTCCTTGGTGAGCTCCATGCCCTGCGCTTTGCTCCCGGCACGGTGCAGGAAAAATGCCTCGCTCACCTGATCGCCGATGGTGTGGAGCGGCGAGAGCGAGGTCATCGGCTCTTGAAAGATGATCGAAATGCGAGCTCCGCGGATGGCGCGCATGGCCTGCGAGTCGGGGTCCAGCCGGGAGATGTCGATCGTCTCTCCGCCCTTGACCGGATCGTTGAACAGGATCTCGCCGGCCGAGACGCGGCCATTGCGCGGCAGGATGCCCATGATCGCCTGGGAGACCACGGACTTGCCGGAACCGGACTCGCCGACGAGTGCCACGGTCGTGCCCGGGCGCACGCGAAAGGACACCCCTTTCACCGCTTGAATCACGGTGTCGTGGATCTGGAACTCGACCCTCAGATCGCGAACGGTGAGAAGATTGGTCATGCGGATTCGGCGGACGGCGCCACCCCGAGCGCTAGTAGATTGTTGCGTGTGGGAGCATCGAGCCTCACGCCATTCGCGGTTGCGGCAAGGGCTGCGCGCCTGGTCACCTCGACGAAGCCGTCGAGGGAAGATTCGAGCGACAGCCGCTTTCTTCCTGCCGCGAGAGTGAGTTGCATCCAGCCTCCCGTACGATCGCGTTTTGTCGCGTAGTATCTTAATTTGAATGCGCTGAGATCGCGCCATGTGAGATTAACCGAACGCCCTCCCGAGGTCGATACGCCGTCGTCGATAATCTCAATTATCGTTCTCTGCCGCAACCAAGTGCGCAGGGCGAAGGCGAGGAAAAGTAGCGCCGCACCCCCTAGCACCCCCGTGGCGACCGGCTGGCCCCCTGCCAGTGCCGCGAGCCCGCCCGTGAGGACCAGGCCGATCCCGGCCCGCAAGTAATCCCCCCGCAATGCCGTCCTGGGATAGCGATGGATGCTCATGGACCAGCGCGGGCGGTGGCGCGTGCCCTCGCTTGCGCGGGCCGGAAGATCTCTTCCACGTCGAGCCAGCGCACGGCAGAGTGCCCGACGGTCCGCGAGAAGAGCGTCTCGATGAAGCGCCAAGCGCCGGCGTCGAGGACGAGGTGGTGCGTGAGCAGACCGCTCGGCTCGTCCGGGTCCGCCTCGCCGCGACGGCGCGCCGCGAGATGGGAGACGAGCTCGTCGAGCGCATCCGCCTCGCCGACGAAGCCGCGGCTGCCGCGCCAGTCGATGAGGTCGAGGTGGGTATTGGCCTGCACGAGCCCGGGTGCCGGAAGCACTGCTGCGCGCGCGCCCCAAGCCGAGAGGCCGCAAAAACCGAGTCCGGGCAAATGCGGGATGAGCGCCGGATCGATGCGATTCCACGGCGGCACGAGCACGGGGAAGGCCCGCTTGCCGAAGAGCGCCTGGAGGCGCTGCCAGCCGAGCGCTGCTTCACGAAGGTTGACCGCGACCGCGCGCGCGGGGCCGAGTTCGCCGCTCTTGGCGCCGGCGGGGGCATGGCTCACATGCGCGTAGCCGTGTGGCAGCGGAGTCACGGCGGGCGCATCGCCGATCGCGTCCGCGAGGCTCGCGCGGGCCGGCTCCGGCACCACGGCGAGCGCCAACGGGATGCGATAGGTGCCTGCGGTCGCGAGCAGCCGCTCGAGCGCCGGCGTGGTGTCCACCGCGTCGTCATCGCGCCACCACAGGCTCGCGACCCGGCCCGCCGCCTGCCAAGCGTCGAGCTCGCGCTCAAGGGCTGCCCAGCTGCTCATGCGCTCACCCCCGCGGCCTGGCGGCGGGACAATACCTCGCTCACGATGCGCACGCTCCTCGCAGCACCCGACATGTCCAAAGCGGCGAAGCGGGGGGGCGGCATCACCTCGGCCGCATCGACCGCGGCAGCGAGACGTGCCGCCGTCAGTTGGCGCTCGGGGACGACTTCGACGAGCCCGCGCGCCGCGAGCTTCTCGGCACGGAGCGTCTGCTCCGTCTCGCCGAGCCCGACGAAGGGCACGAGCACGGCCCGCGCGTCAGCACTCGCAATGTCCATCACCGTATTATAGCCGGCCTGGGAAATCGACACGCGGCAATTGGCCAAGAGCC
>DATNIJ010000215.1:0-3342 GCA_035604475.1 Alphaproteobacteria bacterium | reverse complement strand
GGATCACGGTCAACGCCATAGCACCCGGCTATATCGGCACGGAGATGGTGCGCGCCGTGCCGGAGGACGTGCTCAAGAGCAAGATCCTGCCGCTGATCCCGGTCGGGCGGCTCGGCGAGCCCGAGGAGGTCGCCCGCGCCGCGGTCTTCCTCGCCTCGGATGAGGCCGGCTTCATCACGGGCTCGACGCTCAGCGTGAACGGCGGACAGTATATGGCGTGAAGCGGGCAGTGCTGCGCGCCTTGCTGCCCCGCTCGGCCGCACGCGTCACGGCTGCTTGCCGCTCGAGGCACCCGCCGCCGCCGCCGCAAAGCGCTCGGCGAAGTCGCGGAGCTCCCCGGCGTTGAGGTCGGAGACCGCCCAATAGCTCATGCGGCCGTCCGACCAATGGGCGAGATTGTCGCCGCGTCGCACGCTCGTCTCGATAGTGCGCGCCGATCCGGCTGCGGGCCAGATAAAGAGCGTGATCACGTGCTTCTTGTGCTGGTAGACGAGGGCTGCGACCGTGCGGCCGGCGACATAGTCGACCCGTCCGCCCGCAAGCGCGAAGCCGTCGCTCGCAAGCTCGAGGACCGGCGGGGAGAAATCGAGCTTGCCGGCGAACCACGGCTTGACCGTGTGCTCGTCGGAAGAGGCCACGTCGATCCCGCCCCCGCCCGAGAGCATGCCGCGCACGTGGCTGGCGAAGACCTCCTCGGGGATCATGCCCGCGTCCTTGGGCGTCAGGTACCAGGTGAGTGCCGAGCTCAAGGAGGCTACCAGGAGGAAGGAGGCCGCGAGCCGCAGCCACGGCGGCGGCGCGCGTCGCACGGCCTCGCTTCCCGCCGCCCGCGCGATTGCCGCACGCACGCTCCGCTGAAGCGAAAGCGGAGCGCTCTGGTAGGCGAGCCTGTCGCGCAAGGCCGAGGCGAGCGCCCTCCTCGCGGCGAGCGCCTCCCTGCACGCTTCGCAACCCTCGATGTGGCGCTCGAGCTCGAGGCAGCGCTCGACTGCCAGCTCGCCGTCGAGATAGGGGTCGATAAGCGCGCGCGCTTCCTCGCACTTCATCTCAGGGCTCCTCCGCGAGCCGGGCCGCCAGCCGTTTCTGCAGGAGCGTTCGCCCGCGCGCGAGCCGCGACATCACCGTGCCGAGCGGAATCTCGGCGATCTGGCTGATGTCCTTGTAGCTCAACTCCTCGATCTCGCGCATCACCAGCACCTCGCGATATTCGGCCGGGAGCCCGGCGAGGCCCTCGTGGAGGAGGGTTGCGTCCGCCTTCGCGATGAGGAGCGCCTCGGGCGAGCGGGTGCCATGGCCCGCTTCGGCGAGCGCGCGCTCGTGCGCCGGGTCGAGCCGGCCCTCCTCGTCGGGGCTCATCGATTCCTCGCGCCGCGCACCTGCGAGCGAGCTCAGGCAGCAGTTGCGCACGATCTTGAGCAGCCATGCCTTCGCGTTCCCGCCGTGGAAGCCGTCGAAATACTTGTAGGCCCTGAGACAGGCCTCCTGCACCGCGTCCTCGGCATCGGCACTCCCGCGCATGAGCCAGCGTGCCAGGTTGTACGCGGCGTTCAGATGGGGAAGCACCTCGCGCTCGAAGCGGGCCCGCTTGCTGTCGCCTGGCATGCCTCTCCTGCTTCTGCCCTGTCGTCGTGACTCGCGGTGCCGACGTTTTATTCCCGCGCGAACACGGAATCGTGAGCCGGGAATTTTCGCGCCAAAGGGAAGGTTAAGCAATGAGCGATCGGCAACGTATCGCACGTGCCGGCGTCGCCGGGCCTCGCGGCCCGCTCGACTGGAACCTTATCGGCAAGGAGGTGGTCATGGTTGCCAAGGTTACGAAACGCGATTTTCTCAAGCTCGCCGGTCTGGGCGGGGTGGTGTTCGCCTCGCAGCTCCCCGGCTTCGCCTCCCGCGCGCTCGCCGCCGGGATGGCCGCCGACGAATTCTATTTCGTGCAGCTCTCGGATCTTCATTGGGGCTTCAAGGGGCCGCAGATCAACCCGGATGCCGAGGGCACGCTGCCCAAGGCGATCGCGGCGGTGAACGCGCTTGCCGAGCCGCCCGACTTCGTGGTGTTCACGGGCGACATCACGCACACGACCGATGATGGGCAGGAGCGCCGCGCGCGCATGGCCAAGGCCAAGGAGATCATCGGCCAGCTCAAGGTGAAGACCGTCTACTTCTTAGCTGGCGAGCACGACGCCTCGCTCGACAGTGGTGCGGCCTTCAAGGAGTTTTTCGGCAAGACGAGCTACAGCTTCGATCACAAGGGCGTGCATTTCATCGCGCTCGACAACGTGTCCGATCCCAAGGCGAGCATCGGGGAGGCGCAGCTCGCTTGGCTGGCGGCCGACCTCAAGGGGCTCAAGGGCGATCAGCCGATCGTCGTCTTGACCCATCGCCCGCTTTTCGACCTGGCGCCGAGCTGGGACTGGGCGACCCCCGACGGCGGCAAGGCGATCGATCTCCTGATGCCCTTCAAGAACGTCGTGGTGTTCTACGGCCACATCCACCAGGAGCATCACCACATGACCGGCCACATCGCCCATCACGCGGCGAAGGGCCTCATGTTTCCTTTGCCGGCCCCGCTCTCGCAGCCGAAGAAGGCGCCGATCCCGTGGGACGCCTCGGCACCCTACAAGGGCCTCGGCTGGCGCGGCATCGAGGCGGAGGTCAAAGAGGCCGAGTACAAGATCAGCGAATATCCCGTGGTGAAGGCCTGAGACAGAGGCCCGAGACAACGGCCTGAGATAGGACACATTCGAACATGCAACGAACGCTCATCGCCGTCCTCGGGACGCTCGCCTTCATGGCTATCGTCGCGGCGACCGCGACGATAGCCGCTCCGCCCGCCCCACAGGTCATCAAGCTCACCGTGAAGAAGTTCGAGTACAGCCCGCGGGTCGTCACCGTGAAGAAGGGCGTCCCCGTGGTCATCGAGATCACCTCGCTCGACCGTCTGCACGGCTTCAAGCTGCCGGCCTTCAACGTGCGTGCCGACGTCAATCCGGGCGAGGTGGCGCGTGTCACCTTCACGCCCGAAGAGGCGGGCGAGTTCGACTTTCTCTGCGACATCTTCTGCGGCGACGGGCACGAGGACGTGACGGGGACGCTCGTAGTGCAGGAGTGAGGGCTATGACTGCGAAATAGACCTTGAAGCATTCCCTCTCCCGCTTGCGGGCCACAGGATTCACACATCGTGAATCATCTTTGTTATTGAGGGGATTGAAATCCCGCTATCGATCAGCAGCAAATTCGTCATGCCCGCGAAAGCGGGCATCCAGAACGGCAGAACCCCGCCATTTCAGCGAATGGATTCCCGCTTTCGCGGGAATGACGAGACCATGCGAGGAAAGATGTGTG
>DATNIJ010000214.1:0-8902 GCA_035604475.1 Alphaproteobacteria bacterium | reverse complement strand
CCGCATGCTGCAGCGCTTCCGCCACGGCCGCGTGTTCTTCGCGGGCGACTCGGCGCACCAGGTCTCGCCCTTCGGCGCGCGCGGCGGCAACAGCGGCATAGAGGACGCCGACAATCTCGCCTGGAAGCTGGAGCTCGTGCTCAAGGGTGCAGCCCCCGAGGCGCTTCTCGAGTCCTACGACAGCGAGCGCGTGCCGGCGCAACGCGAGAACGTCGCGATCTCGTCGCGCACGATCAACTTCATGTCGGCCAAGGGACCCGCAGCCCTTGCCTTCCGCGATGCGGTGCTCGAGCTTGCCGAGGGGACACCCTTCGCGCGCGCCTTCGTGAACAGCGGCCGGCTCTCGACCCCCGCCGTCTTGTGCGGCTCGCCGCTCAATACGCCGGATCGCGACGGCTTCTCGGGCGCACTCGTGCCGGGCGCTGCCGCCCTCGACGCGCCCGTGTCGAAAGCGGGGAACGAGGGCTGGCTGCTCGCGGAGCTCGGCGGCGATTTCACGCTCCTCGTCTTCGGCGGCTCGGCCGCGGTCGAGGCGGCGCTGAACGCCCTTCCCGCCGCGCTCCCGAGGCCGCGTCTCGTCGCCGTTGCCGCCGAGCGCGAGGGAGACGGAGCACTCCTCGATGTCAAGGGCGTCGCCTTCCGCCGCTATGACGCGCGCCCCGGTACCGCCTATCTCGTAAGGCCAGACCAGCATGTCGCGGCGCGCTGGCGCGAAGTAGACGCACGCTCTCTCTCGGCAGCGCTCGCGCGTGCGCTCGGCAGAGAAGACGAGGCGCACGCGCCGGCGATTGCAGGGGAATGAGCGTCATGGCGACGCCGCTCAAGGACAAGCTCAATATCGCGGCACCCGACGAGCTCTATGAGCTCCTCATCCGGGCGCACGAGGGGCTGAGCCAAGAAGCGAGCCTCAAGCTCAACGCCAAGCTCATCCTGCTGCTTGCCAACCACATCGGCGACCTCGAGGTCGTGCGCGCAGCACTCGCCAAAGCGAAAGGCGAGACGTAGTGCCGGCTCTCAATAATTCGAGTGTCACCCCCTCCCTACCCTCCCCCTTCAAGGGGGAGGGGAAAGTATTTGCTAGCACGCGCATCTCCCCTCCCCCCTTGAGGGCAGGGCTATTGCATATGAGTAAAGAGGTCGAAAAAGAATTCTCTGCTCCACAATGCACGCTTCATTTTTCGGGAGATGGAGCGAGTATCGGGATGAGCACGCAAGATGTCGAGTGCCATTCGCCGGATGACGGCAAGATTTTGTGGGCCGTAATTCTTTCGCGTTCGGGCGTCGTCCTCGTGGAAGACGACGTCGAGGGACCAATGAAGGTGGTTTTCGACACTCCAATGGGCGCGCGTCACCTCGAGCACTCGGCGCGGCAAGAGACGCTTGGAGAGCGCCACGTAGCGGGTGGCGGTTTCGCGCTTGCCGCCGTGGGTGGTGCGCTCGGCCTCGATGCGGGCGAAGGCCGCGAGATGCGGGAACGCCGGCGCGTCGGCCGGCGCGGCGATGACGCTGACCCGACGCCGTTCGCGGCGGTCGTGTGCGCTTTCGAGCTGTTCGTACGAGCTGAGCCGCCCCGCGGCCTCGGCCTTCTCGAAGCCGGCAAGCGCGGCACGATGGAGCGGTCCGTGGTTGCCCTTCAGTCCAAGGGCATAGTGAGCGCCACTCGCGCGCACCGCTGCGGCCATGCGCGGATGACAATGCAGCGCATCGGCGGTGACGATACAGCCTTTCAGGATCAAGCTTTTCAACACATCCAGCGTGGCGGCGACCTCGTCGCCCCCTTCGGCGCGGCGCGCCGCAATCGACAGCCGCGTCTCGGCATCCCACACACTGACCATCAGCGGCGGCATGAAGGCGCGACCCCGCTCGTAGCCGCGGCGCAGGCTCTTGCCGTCGATGGCGACAACGCCCCGCGGCGCGCCCAGCCCCAGCGCCGTCCGCAGCGCCTGGGCAAAGCGGGCGAGCGCCGTGGCCAATTCCGCCGGGTCGAGCAACCGGAACAGCCGGCTGAAGCAGTCGTGGCTCGGCGCGCCATGCGGCAGCTCGACAATCTCGCCAAGCATCTGCGCATTCGCCTCGCCAAAGTCGGCAATATCGACCGCACTCTTCGCCCCACACAGCGTCGCCGCCAGCGAGATGAACAGCATCGAACTCACCAAATGCCGCGAATTGACGTCCCTCGGGTCGCGAACTTCTCGGAAGATACTGATCAGTGTTTCCATCAAAGGCCCCTCCACCAGAAGAGACCTTTCTCAGAATCCAATTTCGCCTCGCACGCAATGGATCTTTACTCATATGCGATTCCCCTGCCCTTGAGGGGGAGGGTAGGGAGGGGGGTGGATCACGCTGCAACGGCAATGACGCGGTAAGCACAAGACGATGGGCCACATTCTTCACACCATCGTCGAGGCGGTCGGCGCCAACCAGCAGCTCGCCTATGCGTTCGTCCTGCTGCTCGCTTTCTCGGAGTCCCTGCCCGTGCTCGGCTCGCTCATCCCGGGCACTATGATCATCATCGCGATCGCAACCCTCGTGCCGAGCGGGGCGATCGACCTCAAATGGCTGCTCGGCGCCACCATCCTGGGTGCCATCCTCGGCGACGGCTTCTCCTACTGGCTCGGTTACCGCTACCACCGCGAGATCACCGGCATCTGGCCGCTCAACCGCTATCCGCAGGTCGTCGCGATGGGCCAGGCGGCCATCGAGAGGCACGGCGGCAAGAGCATCTTGATCGCCCGCTTCACGCCCCCGCTGCGGGCGATCGTGCCGCTCGTCGCCGGCGTCCTGCGCATGAAGCCCTGGCGCTTCTATCCCGTCAACATCGTCTCCACGATCGCCTGGGCAGTGGCGCATATCGTCCCTGCCGTGATCGCAAGCGCCTCGCTCGCCGTAGCAGGTGCGGTCGGCGGCAGGCTGCTCGCGCTGATCGTCGTGCTCGCCCTCGTCCTTTGGCTCGTCGTGCTCCTGGTACGGGCGACACTGCGGCGGGGTCTGCCGCTGATCGGGAAGGGTGCCGTCCGGCTGTGGCTGTGGGCGAGGAACCACGACAATTGGGTGAGCCGGGAGGTCCTCTCGCTCCTGGACCCGACCCATCAGGAGGTCAAGGGTCTTCTGCTCCTCGTCGCCCTCGTCGCCGTCGGCCTCTGGGTCTTCTTCGGCATCCTCGCCCATGTGGCGACGGGCGAGCCGCTCGTGCGCATGGACCAGGCCGTGTTCAACTTCATGCAGGACATGCGCACGCTGTGGGCCGACCGGATCATGGTCGCGCTGACCGAGCTCGGCGACCCCGCGGTGACCGCGGCGGTGGCGCTCGCGGTGGCCCTATGGCTCGCCGCGCGCGGCGCCTGGCGCGTGGCCGGCTATTGGCTCGGTGCCGTTGCCTTCGCGGCCGTCTTCGTCGAGGGCACGGCGCTCCTCCTCGGGCTGCCGCGGCAGGCACCGCTCGAGACGGCCATGGGCACGCTCGACTTCACCTCGAGCCATACGGCCGTGGCGGGCACGGTCTACGGCATGCTGGCACTTCTCGCCGGGCGCGAGCTCAAGCCGCGCTCGCGCCTCGCGCTCGCGATCGCGGTCGCGGTGCTTGTCTTCCTTGTCGCCTTCTCGCGCCTTTACTTGGGTGTGCGCTGGACCTCCGACATCGTCGTCGGCCTCGCCTTCGCGATCGGCTGGGTCGCCGCCCTCGGCCTCGTCTATCTCAGCCATCGGCCGCGGCTCATCGGCGGCGGGGGCCTCGTGGGCTTGGCACTTCTGGTCTTCGCGCTCACGGGCGCCTATCACGCGAGTGCTGCCTTCAAGGCCGATTTGCAGCGCTACGCCGCGCGGCCGGTGACCGTGCACATGGCGGCCCAGGATTGGTGGCGCGACGGCTGGGCCCGCTTGCCGCCGCGCCGCATCGATCTCGCCGGCGGACTCGACGAGCCGATGACGCTGCAATGGGCGGGCCCGCTGCACGAGCTCCAGGCCCGGCTCGCCGAGCACGGCTGGGTCGAGCCCCCGCCCTGGACCCTCGCCTCGGCGCTCACCTGGCTCGAGACCGGGGCCGATCTCTCGGAGCTCCCGGTGCTCACGCGGCTTCACGACGGACAGCCGGCGCGGCTCATCCTGATCCGCACGGAGCCGAATGCGAACGCCCCGCCCGAGCGGCTCATCCTGCGCATCTGGCGCTCGCCGGTGGAGATCGACGTTGCGGACGGCCGCTCCTACCGGCTGTGGCTGGGCTCTGCGGTCGAGCAGCGCCTCTACCGCGTCGGCTCCTTCCTCACCTTCGGCCGCGCCGAGCGCGACGAGAACGCGCCGGGCGCGCGGCTCGAGGCGGAGCTCCAGCCCGTCCGCCTTGTCCAGCGCGGCGTCGGCGTCGATCGCTGGGGCTGGAGCGGCTGGGTTCTGCTTGCCCACGATCCGAGCTTCGCCCTCCCCGACCTCGGGAGCGGCGCGGCACCCTGAGCACGCGTTAGAGCCTATTTCATTGATATGGAATCAGGATCCTTTCACCGTCATTCCCGCGAAAGCGGGGGTGACAATGGTGTTTCCATATCAACGGGTCTCGCGCTAAAGCCCCAGATATGCCGCCTTGACGCGCTCGTTCTCGAGGAGCGCGCGGCCGCTGCCGGCGAGCACGATTCTCCCCGTCTCCATGACATAGCCGCGCTCGGCGATCGCGAGTGCCGCATAGGCGTTCTGCTCGACGAGGAGCACCGTGGTGCCCATTTCCTTGAGCTGCTGCACGGTGCGGAAGATCTCCTCGACGAGGACAGGTGCCAACCCCATGCTCGGCTCGTCGAGCAGCAGGAGGCGGGGCTTGGCCATGAGCGCGCGTCCGATGGCGAGCATCTGCTGCTGCCCGCCCGAGAGCGTGCCGGCAGGCTGCGTGCGCCGCTCGGCCAGCGCGGGAAACTGCTCGTAGACCCGCGCGAGCGACTGCCCCGCCTCGCGCGCCGGCCGCGTGTAGCCGCCGAGACGCAGATTGTCCTCGACCGAGAGCGGGCCGAAGACGTGGCGGCCCTCGGGCGCCTGCGCGATTCCGAGGCGCACGCGCCGCGCGGGCGGCGCCTTCGTGATGTCCTCGCCGGCGAACCAGATCGTACCGGCGCTCGCCGGACGCACGCCTGAGATCGTGCGCAAAAGCGTGGTCTTGCCGGCGCCGTTGGCGCCGACAAGTGCCACGAGCTCGCCTTCCAACACCTCGAGCGCGATCCCGCGCAGCGCTTGGATGCGTCCGTAATAGCTCGCGAGCCCCTCGATCTTGAGCAGCATCACGCCTCTCCGGACACGTCGATGGGCGGCGCACCCGGCTCCTTGCGCGAGACGGACGGCGGCTGCGCGAGCGTGCTGCCGGCGTGGCCGAGATAGGCCGCGATCACCTCGGGATCGGCGCGCACGTCGACAGCACTGCCTTCGGCAAGCTTGCGGCCGTAATCGAGCACGAGGACGCGATCGGAAACGCCCATGACGAGCTTCATGTCGTGCTCGACGAGGAGCACGGTGACCCCGCTTTTCGCCACCTTGGCGATGAGCGTGTCGATCTCGTGCGTCTCGGTCGCATTCAGCCCCGCCGCCGGCTCGTCGAGCAGAAGGAGCCTCGGCCGCGTCGCGAGCGCGCGCGCGAGCTCGAGGCGCTTCAAAGCGCCATAAGGAAGCTCGTCCGCCGCCGCGTCCTCGAAGTCGAGCAAGCCGACGAAGTCGAGCAGCCGGCGCGCCTCCTGGTACGCCTCGCGGTCTCCGCGCGCGATCGAGGGGAAGCGGAAGAGTGTGGGCAAGAGGCGCGTATCGAGGTGGCGGTGAAGACCGACCATGACGTTCTCGGCGGCCGTCATGTTGAAGAAGATCTGCAGATTCTGGAAGGTGCGCGAGATGCCGAGCCTAGCGAGCGCGAAGGGGGGCAGGCCGCCCACCTCGCCGCCGGCGAAGAGAATGCGCCCGCTCGCCGGCTTGTAGATGCCCGTGATGAGGTTGAAGAGCGTCGTCTTGCCGGCGCCGTTCGGTCCGATCACCGAGAAGACCTCGCCTTCCTCGACGGCGAAGCTCAGTTGATTGATCGCGGAGACGCCGCCGAAATCGTGGCTGAGGCCGCTCACCTCAAGCAGGCTCACGAGAGCCTCCGCTTCAAATAAACGGCGAGGTTTGGCACCAGGCCCTTCGGCATGAAGACCATGGTAAGCATGAGGATGAGGCCGAGCACGACCTGCTCGTAATCGTGGAAGACGGTAAGCAGCTGGGGTAGCACCGTGATGATCGCAGCACCCACGACGGCGCCATAAGTGGACGCCATGCCGCCGAGCACCACCATGGTGACGAATTCGATCGAGCGCTGGAAACTCGCCTCGGACGGCGTCAGGAAGCCGCTGTAATGCGCAAAGAGACTGCCGGCGATGCTGGCGAAGAGGGCCGAGATCACGAAGACGCGCGTCTTGTAGCGTGCCGTATCGATGGCCACGGTTTCTGCCGCGACTTCCGAGCCGTGGAGCCCGCGCAGCGCCCGGCCGAGCGGGGAATCGATGAGGTTGAGGGCGAGCCACGCCGCGACGATGAGGACGGCTGCAACCAGCCAATACCAATCGCGCTCGCTCGAGATGTCCCTGCCGAACAGGCGGAGCGGCGGCACGTTCATGCCATCGGGTCCGCCGGTGAGCTTGGTCTCGTGCACGAGCACGATCGAGATGATCACTCCGAGCCCGAGCGTCGCCATCGCGAGATAATGGCCGCTCAAGCGCAGGATCGGCCGCGCCACGAGGAAGGCGAGGAGACCGACGACGACGGCACCCGCCAGCATGGCGAGGGCCGGCTCCCAGCCGAAATCGACGGTGAGGACCGCCGAGACATAGGCGCCGAGGCCGAAGAAGCCGGCGTGGCCGAGGCTGATCTGCCCGGCGTAGCCGATGAGGAGATTGAGCCCGACGCACACGATCGCGTTGAGCCCCGTGAGGATGGCGATGTTGAGGAAGAAATTGTTGGGCAGAAACCACGGCAGGATCGCCGCCACGAGTGCCAAGACGAAAAGACCGCGATAGCGCGCGAGCGGCCTGTCTGGGCGGCGCCAGAGGCCGGCCATGCGGGCTCCCGGCCCTCTCATACGCGCTCCGTGCCGCGCCGGCCCAGGAGGCCCCTCGGCATGAAGAAAAGCACCAAGAGGATGATCACGAAGGCGATCGCATCCTTGTAGCTCGAGGAGATGTAGCCAGCACCCAGCGCCTCGATGAGGCCGAGGAGAAGGCCGCCGGCGACGGCACCCAGGCTGCTGCCGAGCCCGCCGAGCACGGCGGCGCTGAAACCCTTGAGCCCGAGCAGCACGCCGACGTCATAGGAGGTGAGCGAGATGGGTGCTATGAGGATGCCGCCGATGGCGCCGAGGGCCGCCGAGAGCCCGAAGGAAAGCAGCAGCAAGGAGCGCGTCCCGATGCCGGCGAGCTGTGCTGCGAGCGGGTTGTAGGAGGTGGCGAGGATCGCCTTGCCGAGGAGGGTGCGGCCGAAGAACCACGCGAGCGCCAGCACGAGTGCTGCCGTGGTACCGAGAACCCAGAGCGTCTGCGGCACGATGGTGGCGCCGGCCAGGTGGATGGGCGCCTCGCCGGAGAAGCCGGCGAGGGCATGGTAGTTGCGGTCGAAGACGATTTGCGCGAGGCCGCGCAGGAAGATGGAGGCGCCGATGGTGATGATGATGAGGGTCACGACCGGCGCATCGCGCGCCTGCTCGACCGCGAGCTTCTCGAGCGCCACGCCGGCCACGACGGCGGCCGCGATGGCGATCGCGGCGGCGATGGGAACCGGCACGCCGCCTTGAGCGAGCATCGCGGTGGTGAGCCCGCCGATCATGACGAACTCGCCCTGGGCGAAGTTGATCACCTGGCTCGCGTTATAGATGATCGAGAAGCCGAGCCCGACGAGCGCGTAGATCGCGCCGACCGTGATCCCCGAAAAGACGAACTGCACAAATTCGGCCACGGATCCCTATGCTCGGCCCTCACCCTCCCATGACCGCAAGATCATGGGAGGGGCAAGAACAATGCTATCTTCTACCCTAATAGAGGTACTTCCAATCCCCGTTCTTCACTTCGACCATCTTGAAGGAGGAGACGTTGAGCCCGTCGTGGTCGCTGGGCGTGATGTCGTAGATGCCGTCGACCCCGATGTAGTTCTTGGTGCCCTCGAGCGCGTCTCGCACCTTCGCGCGGTCGGTGGTGCCTGCGCGTTTGATGGCGTCCACCAGCAGCATGAGCGCGTCATAGGCGTGCCCGCCGAAGGTCGAGACCGCCTCGTGGTAGCGCTCATCGTAAGCCTTCGTATAAGCGAGTCCGACCTTCTTCTGGGGGTCGCTGTCGGGCAGCTGGGCTGCCACGAGCACGGCGGCCGCCGGCAGGCGCGCCCCCTCGGCCGCCTCGCCGGCCCCGGTGATGAATTGCTTCGAGGCGGAGCCGTGGCTGTGGTAGAGCGGCACGGTGATGCCGAGCTGGTGATAGTTCTTGGTCACGATCACCGAGGCGACGCCGAAGCCGCAGAAGAGGATCGCCTGGATGCCCGGGGCCGCCTTGAGCTTGGTGAGCTGCGCGGTGGTGTCCTTGTCGCCCGAGCTGTAAGACTCGTTGCCGACGACGGAGACGCCGTAGCGGTCAAGCAGCGCCTTGTCGCTGGCATTCGCCACGCAGGACTTGTCGAAGCCGCCGTCGCCCGCGATGAGCCCGACCTTGGAGAGGCCGCGCTTCTTCATGTCGGCGTAAACCTTCTCGACCGCGAGCCGATCGGTGTGCGGAGTCTTGAACACCCATTTCTTCACGGGATCGACGATGACCGAGGCGCCGCCGAGCGAGATGAAGGGGATCTCGGCGCGCTCGATGATGGGTACCGCCGCCATCGTGTCGCCGGTCGAGCTGCCGCCGATGAGGAAGTCGACCTTGTCCTCCTCGATGAG
>DATNIJ010000213.1:0-3933 GCA_035604475.1 Alphaproteobacteria bacterium | reverse complement strand
GGCGCCATCAGCACGAAATCGGGCAGGCAGCCGAGATAGCTCAGGTCGAAAGCGCCATGGTGGGTCTGCCCGTCGGCACCCACGTAGCCGGCGCGGTCAAGCACGAAACGCACGGGCAGGCGCTGGATCGACACGTCGTGCACGACCTGATCGTAGGCGCGCTGCAGGAAGGTCGAGTAGATGGCGCAGAACGGCTTGATGCCTTGGGTCGCCAGTCCCGCCGCGAAGGTGACGCCATGCTGCTCGGCAATGCCGACATCGAAGGCGCGCTCGGGAAAGCGCTCGGCGAAGATGTTGAGGCCCGTGCCGGACGGCATGGCGGCGGTGATCGCGACGATGCGCTCGTCCTTCTCCGCCTCCTTCACGAGCGCATTGCCGAACACCTTGGTGTAGGCGGGCGCATTCGTGACGGACTTCTCCTGCTTGCCGGTAACGACGTCGAACTTGACGACGCCGTGGTACTTGTCGGCGGACGCCTCGGCCGGCGCGTAGCCCTTGCCCTTCTGCGTCACCACATGGATGAGGATCGGCCCCTCGTCCTCCGCATCGCGCACGTTCTTGAGCACGGGCAGCAGGTGGTCGAGGTTGTGGCCGTCGATGGGGCCGACGTAGAAGAAGCCGAGCTCCTCGAAGAGCGTTCCGCCGGTGACGAGGACGCGCGCGTATTCCTCGGCGCGCCGAGCCGCATTCCCCAGCGAGCGGGGGAAGCGCTTGGTGATCTCCTTGCCGAGATGGCGCAGCGAGCGATAGGGCTTGGAGGAAACGAGGCGCGCCAAATAGGCGCTCATCGCACCCACGGGAGGTGCTATCGACATGTCGTTGTCGTTGAGGATAACGATGAGTCGGCTCTTCAGCGAGCCGGCGTTGTTCATCGCCTCATAGGCCATGCCAGCGCTCATGGCCCCATCGCCGATCACGCTCACGACGTTGAAATGCTTCCCCGTGAGGTCGCGTGCCACCGCCATGCCGAGGCCGGACGAGATCGACGTCGAGCTGTGCGCGGCGCCGAAGGGGTCGTAGACGCTCTCGGCACGGCGGGTGAAGCCCGAGAGCCCGCCCCCTTGGCGCAGCGTGCGGATGCGCTCGCGCCGGCCGGTGAGAATCTTGTGGGGATAGGCCTGGTGGCCCACATCCCAAATCAGCTTGTCCTCGGGGGTGTTGAAGACGTGGTGGATGGCGACGGTGAGCTCGACGACGCCGAGCCCGGCGCCGAGATGCCCGCCGGTGACCGAGACGGCATCGATCGTCTCCTGGCGCAGCTCCTTGGCGAGCTCCTTGAGCTGATCGACGGTGAAATTGCGCAGATCATGCGGCTCTTTCACCTGATCGAGGATCGGTGTGTTGTTCTTGCTCGTCACGTTCTCCTCCCCCTACGCCCGTCGCGCGATCACGAAACGGGCGAGTTCGGCTAGAGGTTCCGCTTTTTCGCCAAAAATAGCAAGGCTGGAAACGGCGCGATGGACCAGCCTTTGCGCCTCTTTGCGAGCATTTTCAATGCCTAAGAGGGAAACAAAGGTGGCCTTGCCAAGGGCCGCGTCCTTGCCGACCTTCTTGCCGACTTCGGCTTCGCTGCCCTCGGCATCGAGGAGATCGTCGGCGATTTGAAAGGCGAGGCCCAAATCGTCCGCGTAAGCGAGAAGGGCCTGGCGCGGACCTTGCGAAGCCTTGCCGAGGATGGCGCCGGCCTCGCAGCTGAAGCCGAAGAGGGCACCCGTCTTCATGCGCTGGAGGCGCTTGATTTCCTCGAGGGCGAGGCTGCGCGTCTCGGCCTCGAGGTCGCACATCTGTCCGCCCACCATGCCCTCGGCACCCGCGGCCTTGGCGAGTGCGGCGACGAGCGCCACGCGCACGACGGCTTCGGGATGGGTCGCCTCGGCCGCCAGCACCTCGAAGGCGAGCGTCAAGAGGCCGTCGCCCGCGAGGATCGCCGTCGCCTCGTCGAACTCGATGTGGCAGGTCGGCCGCCCGCGGCGCAGCTCGTCGTCGTCCATGGCGGGAAGATCGTCGTGCACCAGGGAGTAGCAATGGACGAGCTCGACGGCTGCTGCGGCACGGGCGGCCCAGGGCTCGGGCACGCCGAAGAGTTTCGCCCCCTGGATGACGAGGAAGGGCCTGAGCCGCTTGCCCCCGCCGAGCGTGGCATAGCGCATGGCCGCGAAGGCGCGCGCCTCGGCTCCGCCGTCCTTGGGCAGGACATCAGCAAGGGTCGCCTCCACGACCGCGGCCGAGGCGGCCAAGGCAGCGTCGAATGCGCGCAAGCCGATCCCCTCAGTTGACGTCGGCCGGCTCGAGGCCGGCGGGTCCCTCCGGGCTGAGCACGATCTTGTCGACCTTGGCGCGCGCCTCGGCGAGCTTCGCCTCGCAATGGCGCTTCAATGCCGCCCCCCTTGCATAGGCCTTGATCGCCTCCTCGAGCCTGCCTTTGCCCTCCTCGAGCTGGCGCACGATGGCCTCGAGCTCGGCGAGCGCGTCCTCGAAGCTGAGCTTCGCGATGTCGGCCGGAAGCGGCTTGTCGACCATGCCAATCCCTTCGCCAATCCCTTCGATCAGGCGCCGGACTATAGTCAGCCGCGCACGGCTCGGCAAGAAGGCCCGCCACCTGGAAGGCCGGCGCCGGCATCGCGCAGCCCCTTGCCTCGTGCGGCCCGCTTGGCTCGCGTACTACTCACCCCGCCATCAGCGCGGCGACGTGTGCTGCGACCGAGCTCGCGAGCGCGCGCAGGTCGTAGCCGCCCTCGAGCGAGGAGACGATCCGGCTCTTGGCGTGGCGCTCGGCGAGCTCGCAGAGCTTGCGCGTCACCCAGGCGTAATCCTCCTCGACAAGGTTCAAGGAGGCGAGCGGGTCGCGCAAGTGCGCATCGAAGCCCGCCGAGATGAGCACGAGCTCGGGCTTGAACGCGTCCAATGCGGGCAAAACCTGGCGCTCGACCGCGGCACGGAACTCGGCCGAGCCCGAGAAGGGGGCCAAGGGGGCGTTCACGATGTTGTTGGCGATGCCGCGCTCGTGGGCCTGGCCGGTGCCGGGATAAAGCGGCCACTGATGGGTCGAGGCATAGAAATAGTCGGGGTCCGCCTCGAAGGCGGCCTGCGTGCCGTTGCCGTGATGGACGTCGAAATCGACGACGGCGACGCGCTGCAAGCCGTGGACGGCGCGCGCGTGGGCAGCACCTATCGCCACGTTGTTGAAGAGGCAGAAGCCCATCGCGTGCTCGGGCTCGGCGTGGTGGCCGGGCGGGCGCACGGCACAGAAGGCGTTCCGCGCCTCGCCCTGCACCACCGCATCGACCGCGGCACAGACGGCACCGGCCGCCCGCAGCGCCGCCTCGCCCGAGCCCGGCGAGACGATGGTGTCCGCATCGAGGCCGGCCCAGCCCTCCTTGGGAATCTGCTCCAGTACCCAGTCGATGTAGCGCGCGCCGTGAACACGGGCGATCTGGGCCTTGCCGGCGCGCGGCGCCTCGCGCCGCTCGAGCGCTTGGAAGGCCTCGCGTTCAAGCGCGGCATGGATGGCGCGCAAGCGCTCCGGCCGCTCGGGGTGATGGGGGCCGGGGTCGTGCGCGAGAAAAGCCGGATGGCTGTAAAGCAGCGTCGGCATGACGATCCCTGCGCGGCAGTTCGAGCCAACAATGTCCGGCCGGCACCGGCTTGTCACCAAGAATTGCGCCCCCACCGGGCGCCCTCGGCACTTCCGCCTTCTGCTTCCTCTGGCGAAGCGCCCGGACGGGAGGCTATAAGGGCGCCATGGAGTGCGATTTCCTCATCGTCGGCGCCGGCATTGCCGGGGCCTCCGCTGGCTACGAGCTCGCCGCGCGCGGCCGCGTCATCCTCCTCGAGCGCGAGAGCCAGCCGGGCTATCACTCGACCGGGCGCTCCGCCGCCATGTACATCGAGAGCTACGGCAATGCGCCCGTGCGCGCGATCACCGCGGCGAGC
>DATNIJ010000212.1:0-8752 GCA_035604475.1 Alphaproteobacteria bacterium | reverse complement strand
CACCACGGACGTGACGGGGTCGGTCAAGCTGCCGGACGGGGTGGAGATGGTGATGCCGGGGGACAATGTGGCGATGGAGGTCGAGCTGATCGCCCCCATCGCGATGGACGAGGGCCTGCGCTTCGCCATCCGCGAGGGTGGGCGCACCGTCGGCGCCGGCGTCGTCGCCAAGATCATCCAATAGCAAGGAGAGCCGCGGCGCCGGTCCGGCCTTACGGACCGAGGCCCCTCAGGTACGGGACAATAAGATGGACAGCCAGAATATCCGGATCCGCCTGAAGGCGTTCGATCACCGCGTGCTCGACCAGTCGACGAGCGAGATCGTCAATACGGCAAAGCGCACCGGTGCGCGCGTGCGCGGGCCGATCCCGTTGCCGACGCGGATCGAGAAGTTCACGGTGAACCGCTCGCCGCACGTAGACAAGAAGTCGCGCGAGCAGTTCGAGATCCGCACGCACAAGCGGCTGCTCGACATCGTCGATCCCACGCCGCAGACGGTGGACGCGCTCATGAAGCTCGACCTCGCCGCGGGCGTGGACGTGGAGATCAAGCTCTAAGGGATTTGGTTCGATGCGTACCGGGCTCATCGCGCAGAAGGTCGGCATGACGCGCCTCTTCACCGAGGCCGGCGACCATGTTCCGGTCACCGTGCTGAAGGTGGAGGGCTGCCAGGTCGTGGCCCAGCGCACGGTCGAGCGGGACGGCTACACGGCACTCCAGCTCGGCGTCGGCACGGCCAAGGTCAAGAACGTCTCGAAGCCCCAGCGCGGCCACTTCGCCAAGGCGAAGGTGGAGCCGAAGCGCAGGCTCTTCGAGTTCCGGGTCAGCCCGGAGGCGCTCATCGAGGTGGGCTCCGAGCTTACCGTCGAGCACTTCGTACCGGGCCAACTCGTCGACGTGAGCGGCACCACCATCGGCAAGGGCTTCGCCGGCGTCATCAAGCGCCATCATTTCCGCGGCTTGCGCGCGAGCCACGGCGTCTCGATCTCGCACCGCAGCCACGGCTCGACCGGCAACCGCCAGGACCCGGGACGGGTGTTCAAGAACAAGAAAATGGCGGGCCACCTCGGCGACCGCCGCCGCACCACCCTCAACCTCAAGGTGGTGGCGACCGACGGCCGGCGCGGCCTTCTCTTGATCGAAGGTGCGGTGCCGGGGGCCGCGGGCGGCTATGTGCTCGTGCGCGATGCGGTCAAGCGGCCGGCGCCGAAGGACCTGCCCTTCCCGGGGGCGGTGCGCAAGGCCGCCGAGGCGGCGGCCGCAGGCGAGCCCGCGGCCGATAAGAGCGAGGGTAAGGCGCCATGAAGACGCCCGTCATCGATCTCAACAACAAGTCCGTCGGCGAGCTCGAGCTCGACGAGGACATCTTCGGTCTCGTGCCGCGCAAGGACATTCTCGCCCGCGTGGTCAACTGGCAGCTCGCCAAGCGCCGCAGCGGCACGCACAAGACCAAGGGCATCTCGGAGATCAGCGGCACGACCAAGAAGCCCTACCGTCAGAAGGGCACCGGCCACGCGCGCCAGGGCAGTCTGCGCTCGCCCCAGTTCCGCGGGGGTGCCGTGATCTTCGGTCCGATCGTGCGCAGCCACGCCTTCGATCTCCAGAAGAAGGTGCGCAAGCTCGGCCTCAAGATGGCGCTCTCCGCCAAGCTCTCCGAGGGCAAGCTCACGGTTCTCGACATGGCGAAGCTCAAGGAGCCGAAGACGCGGCTCTTGGCCGGTAAGTTCGACAAGCTCGGCTGGGGCTCGGTGCTCATCATCGACGGTCCGGAACTCGACGAGGGCTTTGCCCGCGCCGCCCGCAACATTCCCGGTGTCGACTTGCTGCCGCAGCAGGGGGCCAACGTCTACGACATCCTGCGCCGGGATACGCTCGTGCTCACCAAGGCCGCGGTCGAGAAGCTGCAGGAGAGGCTGAGATGAGGCAATACTCCGGCAAGGCCACGGTGAGCCGGGAGCGCATGTACGAGCTCGTGCGCTCGCCGCTCATCACCGAGAAGTCGACGCGCGGCTCGGAGCACAATCAGGTGACCTTCCGTGTTCCGCTCGATGCCACCAAGCCCGAGATCAAGGCGGCGATCGAGGGGCTGTTCAAGGTCAAGGTCAAGGCCGTGAACACCATTCGCGTCGCCGGCAAGCTCAAGCGCTTTCGCGGCCGTCCGGGCGTGCGCTCGGACTTCAAGAAAGCGATCGTGTCGCTCGTCGAAGGGCAGACGATCGACGTCACCACGGGCATCTAGGGACGGGGATCTCGCGCGATGGCACTCAAGACCTTCAATCCGGTGACGCCGTCGCAGCGCGGCCTCGTCATCGTCGACCGCTCGGAGCTGTGGAAGGGCAAGCCGGTGAAGCGCCTTACCGAGGGCAAGAGCTCGACCGGCGGGCGCAACACTCACGGCCACATCACCGTGTGGCAGAAGGGTGGGGGCCACAAGCGCCGCTACCGCGTCGTCGACTTCGTGCGGCGCGCCAAGTGGGGCATGCCGGCCACGGTCGAGCGGCTCGAGTACGACCCGAACCGCACGGCCTTCATCGCACTCATCCGCTACCAGGACGGCGAGCTCAGCTACATCCTCGCCCCGCAGCGCCTGAGCGTGGGCGACAGCGTGGTGGCCGGCGAGAAGGAGGACATCAAGCCCGGCAACGCCATGCCGCTCGCGAGCATCCCCGTCGGCACCATCGTGCACAATGTGGAGATGAAGATCGGCAAGGGCGGCCAGCTCGCCCGCGCGGCCGGAGGCTACGTGCAGCTCGTCGGCCGCGACGCCGGCTATGCGCTCTTGAAGCTCGGCTCGGGCGAGGTACGCATGGTGCGCGCCGAATGCATGGCCACCATCGGGGCCGTGTCGAACGCCGACCACGCCAACATAAAGATCGGCAAGGCGGGCCGCTCGCGCTGGCTCGGCCGCCGTCCCGTGGTGCGCGGCGTGGCGATGAACCCGATCGATCACCCCCATGGCGGCGGCGAGGGCCGCACCAAGGGCGGGCGCCATCCGGTCACCCCTTGGGGCATCAAGACCAAGGGCAAGCGCACGCGCAAGAACAAGGCGACGGGCAAATACATCGTGCGCCGCCGCTATCAGAAGTAAGGGAGCTGGAGCGTGGCTCGATCAGTTTGGAAGGGGCCGTTCGTCGACGGCTATCTCTTGAAGAAGGCGGAGAAGTCGCGCGAGTCGGGGCGTAAGGAGGTCATCAAGACCTGGGCCCGGCGCTCGACCATCCTGCCCCAGTTCGTCGGCCTGACGTTCGGCGTCTACAACGGCCATAAGTTCATTCCCGTGCTGGTGACCGAGAACATGGTCGGCCACAAGTTCGGCGAGTTCGCGCCGACCCGCACTTTCTACGGCCATGCCGCGGACCGCAAGGCGAAGAGGGAATAGCATGGGCAAGAAGGCAGGCGAGCGGCGCTTGGCCGACAACGAGGCGATGGCTTTCGCGGGCAGCATTCGCACGAGCCCGCGCAAGCTCAACCTTTTGGCCGAGGCCATCCGCGGCCTCACGGCGGAGAAGGCGCTCGCCGAGCTCACCTTCTCGACCCGGCGCATCGCGGGCGAGGTCAAGAAGGTGCTCGTCGCCGCCATCGCCAATGCCGAGAACAACCATCAGCTCGACGTCGACCGCCTCTACGTCGCCGAGGCGAGCGTGGGCAAGGCCCTCGTCATGAAGCGCTTTCACGCGCGCGCCCGCGGGCGCGGCGCGCGGATCGAGAAGCCGACCAGCAACCTCCGCATCATCGTGCGCGAGCTGAGCGAATCCAAAGCCGAGGAGACCGCCTGATGGGTCACAAAGTCAATCCGACCGGGCTCAGGCTCGGCATCAACCGGACGTGGGACAGCCGCTGGTTCGCGGATCACGACTACGCCCATCTGCTGCACGAGGACCTGAAGCTGAGGAACTACCTCCACGACCGCCTGGCGCAGGCGGGCGTCGCCCGCGTGGTGATCGAGCGGCCCGCGAAGAAGGCGCGCATCACCATCCATACCGCGCGCCCCGGCGTGGTCATCGGCAAGAAGGGCGCCGACATCGAGAAGCTGCGCCAGGACCTCGCCAAGATGACCTCGAGCGAGGTGCACCTGAACATCGTCGAGATCCGCAAGCCGGAGCTTGAGGCGCGCCTCGTCGCCGAGAACATCGCCCAGCAGCTCGAGCGTCGTGTCGCCTTCCGCCGCGCCATGAAGCGCGCGGTGCAGTCGGCCATGCGGCTCGGCGCCCAGGGCATCCGCATCCAATGCGGCGGACGCCTCGGCGGGGCCGAGATCGCGCGCGTGGAATGGTACCGGGAGGGCCGCGTGCCGCTCCATACGCTGCGCGCCGACATCGACTATGGGACCGCGACGGCGAAGACCACCTACGGCACCTGCGGCGTCAAGGTGTGGATTTTCAAGGGCGAGATTCTCGCGCACGACCCGATGGCGCAGGACAAGCGCCTCGCCGAGCAGCAGGTCGGGCGCTGAGCGGGGTGAGGACGGACGATGCTACAGCCGAAGCGAACGAAGTACAGAAAGCAGCACAAGGGCCGCGTCCACGGCACGGCCTCCGGCGGCACCACGCTCAACTTCGGCGCCTACGGGCTCAAGGCCGTCGCCCCGGCGCGCGTGACCGCGCGCCAGATCGAGGCCGCGCGCCGCGCCATCTCGCGCCACATCAAGCGCGTGGGCCGCGTCTGGATCCGCATCTTCCCGGACATCCCGGTAAGCAAGAAGCCCGCCGAGGTGCGCATGGGCTCGGGCAAGGGTTCGCCCGAGTTCTGGTGCTGTCGCGTGCATCCGGGCCGCATCCTCTTCGAGATGGATGGCGTGCCGCAGGAGATCGCGCTCAAGGCGTTGGGGCTCGCCGCGGCCAAGCTGCCGGTCAGAACCAAGTTCGTGGCGCGTCTTCGCGGGGAGCACTGAGCCATGGCGGAGGCAGAGGACCTGCGGTTGAAGACCGCGGACGAGCTCAAGGAGCAGCTGATCGGCTTGCGCAAGGAGGCCTTCAACCTGCGCTTCCAAAAGGCGAGCGGCCAGCTCGAGAACACGGCGCAGGTCAGGCGCGTGCGGCGCGACATCGCGCGGATCAAGACGATCCTCGGCGAGCGGCAGCGGCCCGCGAAAGAGAAGCCGGCGCCGCGGAAGAAGGCGTCTTAGGAGTAGGACGATGCCGAGACGAGTGATGCAAGGGGTGGTGGTGAGCGACGCCGCCGACAAGACGGTCATCGTGCGCGTCGACCGCCGGGTCCAGCACCCGATGTACAAGAAGTACGTGGTGCGCTCGAAGAAGTTCATGGCGCACGACGAGGCCAACCGCTTCAAGGTGGGCGACGTCGTGCGCATCCGCGAGTGCCGGCCGCTCTCCAAGCGCAAGCGTTGGGAAGTGGTGGCGGACGGGAAGCCGTCGGTTGAGCCGTAGCCGCAGGCGAAGGGAAGGGTTGAGACAATGATCCAGATGCAGACGAACCTGGAGGTCGCCGACAATTCGGGCGCGCGCCGGGTCCAGTGCATCAAGGTGCTGGGCGGCTCCAAGCGGAAGTTCGCCTCCGTCGGCGACGTCATCGTCGTTTCCGTCAAGGACGCGATTCCGCGCGGCCGCGTCAAGAAGGGCGACGTGCATCGCGCGGTGATCGTGCGCACGGCGAAGGAGATCCGGCGCGCCGACGGGAGCGCCATCCGCTTCGACCGCAACGCCGCCGTGCTCATCACGCCCCAGAACGAGCCGATCGGGACGCGCATCTTCGGGCCGGTGACGCGCGAGCTGCGCGCCAAGAAGTTCACGAAGATCATCTCGCTGGCGCCGGAGGTGCTGTGATGGCGTGGAAGATGAAGAAGGGCGACGAGGTGATCGTGATCACGGGGCGCGACAAGGGAAAGCGCGGCAAGGTGCTCAAGGTTCTGCGCGAGGAGAACCGCGTGCTCGTCCAGGGCATCAACGTGGCCAAGCGCCATACGCGGCCCTCGCCCAAGAGCTCCGGCGGGATCGTCGAGCAGGAGGCGTCGATCCACGCCTCGAACGTGGCGCACCTCGATCCCAAGGACAACAAGCCGACCCGGGTGGGATTCAAGATCCTCGAGGGCGAGCGCAAGGTGCGCTACGCCAAGCGCTCGGGCGAGATCATCGATAGATAGGCGAGCGCCATGGCTGCAAGACTGCGAGAGCATTACGAGAAGGTCGTCAAGCCGGAGCTGATGAAGCAGTTCCAGTACCGCAACCTCATGGAGGTCCCCAAGCTCGAGAAGATCGTCATCAACATGGGGGTCGGCGAGGCGATCGGCGACAGCAAGCGGATCAACGTGGCCGCGGAGGAGCTCGCGCGCATCTCGGGCCAACGCCCGGTGATCACGGCGTCGCGCAAGTCGATCGCGAACTTCAAGCTGCGCCAGGGCCAGAAGATCGGCTGCAAGGTGACGCTCAGGCGCGCGCGCATGTACGAGTTCCTCGATCGTCTGGTGACGATAGCGCTCCCGCGCGTGCGCGACTTCCGCGGCCTCTCGGACCGCAGCTTCGACGGCCTCGGCAACTACACCTTCGGGCTCAAGGAGCAGATCGTTTTCCCCGAGATCGACTACGACAAGATCGACCAGATCCGGGGCATGGACATCACCATCGTGACGACGGCGAAGACGAACCAGGAGGCGCTGGCGCTCCTCAAGGGGTTCGACATGCCGTTCGCAAGCTGACCCTCACGGAGATCTGAGCATGGCTAAGAAGAGTTCGGTCGAGAAGAACAAGCGGCGCGAGCGGCTCGTGAAGCAATACGCGGGCCGCCGCGACAAGCTCAAGGCAATCGCGAACGACGAGCACAAGCCGGCGGAGGAGCGCTTTGCCGCGCGCCTCAAGCTCGCCGAGCTGCCGCGCAACAGCTCGCCGGTGCGCGTGCGCAACCGCTGCGAGTTCTCGGGGCGGCCGCGCGCCTACTATCGCAAGTTCAAGCTGTCGCGCATTGCGCTCAGGGATCTCGCCGCGACGGGGCAGATCCCGGGCATGGTGAAGTCGAGCTGGTAGAGGAGAACGGTTGATGTCGTATGGCGATCCCATTGGGGATATGCTGACCCGCATCCGCAACGGCCAGCGTGCGCGCAAGCCGACCGTCTCGAGTCCGCATTCGCGGCTCAGGACCAGCGTGCTCGATGTGCTGAAGCGGGAAGGCTATATACGCGGCTATGCGGAGCACGAGGAGAAGCCCGGCAACGTGGCACTCGAGATCGAGCTCAAGTACCACGAGGGCGAACCGGTCATCCGGGAGATCCAGCGCGTCTCCAAGCCGGGCCGCCGGGTCTATTCCAAGATCAAGGATCTGCCGCGCGTGCACGGGGGGCTTGGTATCGCCATCCTCTCGACCCCGCGCGGGGTGATGTCGGATGCGGACGCGCGCGCGGCCAACGTGGGCGGCGAAGTGCTCTGCCAGGTGTTCTAGGAGCGGCCATGTCGCGCGTCGGCAAATATCCCGTGGCGGTGCCCGCAGGCGTCGATGTCCAGATCGCCGACGCCCAGCTCACGGCCAAGGGCAAGCTCGGGCAATTGAGCCTCGCCATCCCCGACGACGTCGAGGCGACGCTCGAGGGCGGCAAGGTGTGGGTCAAGGCGCGCGCGGAGGGCAAGCGCGCGCGTATGATGTGGGGCAGCTATCGCAGCCTGATCAACAATATGCTCAATGGGGTCTCGAAGGGCTTCACGGTCAACCTCGAGATCCAAGGGGTGGGCTACCGCGCCGCGGTCGTGGGCAAGAACCTGCAGCTTCAGCTCGGCTACAGCCACGACGTGATCTATCCGATCCCCGAGGGCATCACCATCAAGTGCGAGAAGCCGACGGCGATCTCGATCAGCGGCACCGACCGCCAGCGCGTCGGCCAGGTCGCCGCGGAGATCCGCGCCAAGCGGGGCCCCGAGCCCTACAAGGGCAAGGGCATCCGCTACGAGGGCGAGTATGTTCTGCGCAAGGAAGGCAAGAAGAAGTAGGGGCGAGCCATGAAACCCTTGAGCGATCATAGCGGACGGCGCAAGCGGCGCGTTCGCACCCGCCTCGCGCGCAAGGCGGGCGGCCGGCTGCGCTTGAGCGTGCACCGCTCGAGCAAGAACATCTATGCCCAGGTGATCGACGACACCAAGGGGGTGACGCTCGCCGCGGCCTCGAGCCTCGACAAGGACTTGAAGGAGCAGATTAAGAAAGGATCGGACGTCGAGGCGGCCAAGGCGGTGGGCAAGCTCATCGCGGCGCGGGCGATCGCCCAAGGGGTCAAGCAGGTCGTGTTCGACCGCGGCGGCTATCTCTATCACGGCCGGGTCAAGGCGCTCGCCGAGGCCGCCCGCGAGGGCGGATTGACGTTCTAGTACCGGCTTTCGCGAGCTCGCGAGTCGCCTTTAGACGACCTGGGAGCCCGCGAAATCGGTGCAAACTTGAAGTGTCGTGCCTGTTTGCAAGCTTCGCGCCAGGCGGCGCGAAGCTCTCCAAGCAGGTACTAGGAAAAGGGAAAGCGATGGCAAGAAACGTGGCCCAGCGCGAGGGGCGCGAAGAGAGCGAGCTGGTCGAGAAGCTGGTCAGCATCAACCGCGTCGCCAAGGTGGTGAAGGGCGGTCGGCGCTTCGGCTTCGCGGCCCTCGTGGTGGTCGGCGACGGCAAGGGCCGCGTCGGCCACGGTGCGGGCAAGGCGCGCGAGGTGCCGGAGGCGATCCGCAAGGCGACCGAGCAGGCCAAGCGCTCGCTCGTGCGCGTGCCGCTGCGCGAGGGACGCACGCTGCATCACGACGTGATCGGCCGCTACGGGGCCGGACGCGTGGTG
>DATNIJ010000211.1:0-8317 GCA_035604475.1 Alphaproteobacteria bacterium | reverse complement strand
CAGCAGGAGTCGCGTCGCGGACGATGGCCTGGACGGGGATCCAGGCATCATCGACTGATAAGCGCTAACGTACGCCCAGGATTGTGAAGTAGGTGTTGGCTTTGATCACCCAGTCGCTCAATCGGGAGAGCATGGCGACGGGCGTATCGAGCGCATCAGTGGCAATGTCTATGCCAGCGCTTTTGAGCACTTGCATGACCGATGACGCGCGCCTTGCGGTGCGGAATTCGATCATCGCCGCCGCGTCACGGTAAAGCCGATCCCAAGCCGATCCGATCTGAGACTTATTGCGGCAGATGTGATCAAGCTCCGATCGAGCGGCAGCAATCGAAGCTTGGTCGTAGGCAAGTGCATGCACCGTCACGATTCTCAATCGCGCACAGACGGACTGCACCGGCAAACAGATCGCCTCGAGTTTCTGTTTCAGTGCCTTGGCGTGCTTACCCAAGCTGTCGTACCTACCTTCGGCCAGGCGGCCCATGTCTTGCGCCAAGCCACGCGCGATCGGCTGACTGCTATTTGGGCATACGATGAGTACTCCGTAGTCGATCTCTCGGCGATAGATCGCATGCGCCAGCTTCAGCAAGGCGTTCCAAAACACCGCCCCGGCTTGGAGGCCACGCTTGATTTGAACCTCTGATGTTGATCCGTTCCGATATGCGATCCGTACATCATCGCCCGCCCCACCCGTCTCTGCCGAGATCGCGACTGGCACGTCATCGATCAGACCCTCAAGCCAGAGTAGGGGGCGACCACGCGCGAGATAAACCGCAGCGATGGCGGTCACCGCCGCTTGGAAGTTCATACCGCCGCCGGTGGCAGCTCCTCCGCCCCGGCGAGGCTTGGCTGACTTGACGGCTGCCTTGACAGAGCGGCTGTTCTTTTTCGGCCTTGGATTGGGAGGTCTGCCCATCTCCTCAATCTCACCGCGATTCCAACACGAAATCTATTAGAACCGTTCGAACCGCAATCGCCAATGGCATGTTGTCTCTCAAAGTTCTCACCTCTTCTCAATAAGCTCCGGTAAGAAAATTGCTTGCTATGCGGAAAACAAAGCTGTGCTTGTGGGGCAGACTCTTTGAGATATTTCAAATAGTTAGATTCAAGGCACTGGTTAAGATCAAGCGCTTGATCTTAGTGAGCGACCGCGCGAATGCGGAGCCTCACCCCCGCAGCTTCTTCAAGAGGCGCAGGCGGAGGGCGTTCAATTTGATGAAGCCTTCGGCGTCCGCCTGGTCGTAGACCTGGTCCTCCTCGAAGGTGACGTGGGCGAGGCTGTAGAGCGACTTCGGCGACTTGCGTCCGACCACGCGCACGTGGCCCTTGTAGAGCTTGAGCCGCACCGTGCCTTCCACGTTCTCCTGGCTCCTGTCGATCAGGGCCTGGAGCATCTCGCGCTCGGGCGCGAACCAGAAGCCGTTGTAGACGAGCTCGGCGTAGCGCGGCATGAGCTCGTCCTTCAAGTGCGCGGCCCCGCGGTCAAGGGTGATGCTCTCGATGCCGCGGTGTGCCGCCTGCAGGATGGTGCCGCCCGGCGTCTCGTAGACGCCGCGCGACTTCATGCCGACGAAGCGGTTCTCCACGAGGTCGAGGCGCCCCACCCCGTGCTTGCCGCCGAGCTCGTTGAGTCTTTGCAGAAGGGCTGCCGGCGAGAGGCGCTCGCCGTTGACCGCGCACGGATCGCCTTTGGCGAACTCGACCTCGACATATTCCGGCTGATCGGGGGCGGCCTCGGGGGCGACGGTGCGGCTGTAGACGAACTCCTCGGCCTCGTGCCAGGGGTCCTCGAGCACCTTGCCCTCGGCCGAGATGTGCAGCAGGTTGGCGTCCACCGAGAAAGGCGCCTCGCCGCGCTTGTCGCGCGGGATCGGGATCTGGTGCCTCTCGGCATAGTCGATGAGGCTCGTGCGCGAGGTGAGATCCCACTCGCGCCAGGGTGCGATGACCTTGATGTCGGGGTTGAGCGCGTAATAGGCGAGCTCGAAGCGCACCTGATCGTTGCCCTTGCCCGTGGCGCCGTGCGCGACCGCGTCGGCCCCCACTTTCTCCGCGATCGCGATCTGGCGCTTGGCGATGAGCGGACGCGCGATCGAGGTGCCGAGCAGGTAGGCCCCCTCGTAGAGCGCGTTGGCGCGGTAGAGCGGAAAGACGAAGTCGCGCACGAACTCCTCGCGCACGTCCTCGATGAAGATCTGCTTGATGCCGAGGAGCTCGGCCTTCTTGCGCGCGGGCTCGAGACTCTCGCCCTGGCCCAGGTCGGCGGTGAAGGTCACCACCTCGCAAGCATAGGTATCCTGCAGCCAGCGCAGGATGATCGAGGTGTCGAGCCCGCCCGAATAGGCGAGCACGACCTTCTTCACGTCTTTTGCCATGGTCGGCTCCGCTGGAAGGGCGCAGGGACGCGGCAGTATAGGGAAATCAGGCCTGCGGGCAAGCCTTGGGCCGCCATGCCATGTCCGTGTTGAGTTCCTCCCTTGCAACGCTTAGCCGATCGCCGCCGCCCCTACCTCCTTCTCCCGTGCGCTCGCGCGCCGGCGCAAGCTGTCGGACTTGAGCTGGCCGCAAGCGGCGAGGATGTCGCGCCCGCGCGGCGTGCGCACCGGCGCATGATAGCCGGCGTTCATGACGATATCGGCGAAGGCGCGGATCGCGCGCTCGTCCGAGCATTCGAAGGGGGCCCCCGGCCACGGGTTGAAGGGAATGAGATTGACCTTCGCCGGGATGCCGCGGATGAGGCGCAGGAGCTCCTTGGCGTCGGCGGCACTGTCGTTGATACCCTTGAGCATGACATACTCGAAGGTGATGCGCCGGCTGGGATTGAGGAGCGCGTAGTCGCGGCAGGCGGCGATGAGCTCGGCGATCGGGTACTTCTTGTTGAGCGGTACGATCGCGTCGCGCAGCTCGTCGCGCACGGCGTGGAGGGAGACCGCGAGATTGACGCGCAGCTCCTCGCCCGTGCGGCGGATCTGCGGCACCACGCCCGAGGTCGACAGCGTGATGCGCCGGCGCGAGATCGCGATTCCCTCGGGGTCCATCACGATGCGCAATGCCTTGGCGACGTTCTCGTAGTTGTAAAGCGGCTCGCCCATCCCCATCAGCACGATGTTGGAGATCATGCGGCCGTCCTCGGGCGACGGCCATTCGCCGATCGCGTCGCGCGCCAGCATGAGCTGGCCCACGATCTCGCCGGCCTCGAGGTTGCGCACGAGCCTCTGCGTGCCGGTGTGGCAGAACTTGCAGGTGAGCGTGCAGCCGACCTGGGAGGAGACGCAGAGCGCGCCGCGGTCCTTCTCCGGGATATGCACGGTCTCGATCAGGTTCCCGTCGGCGAGCTTCAGGAGCCACTTGCGCGTGCCGTCGAGGGACTGCTGGTCGCGCGCCGGCTCCGCCCGCGCGAGCGTATAGCGCTCGGCGAGCTCGCTCCTGAGCCGGCCCGAGAGCGAGGACATCGCCGCGAAGCTCAGAGCGCCACGGTGATAGATCCACTGCCAGAGCTGGCGCGCGCGGAAGCGTTCGACGCCGAGCCCGGCGAGCTCGGCTTCGAGCTCGGCGCGGGTGAGGCCGATCAGGTTCTTCTTGCCCTTGGTCGCGAGAGCGCTCTCCACGGCACGCAAGGCTCCTCGAGAGACGATGAGGGCCTTTATATAGGAGCTGCGGAGGCCCCGATAAATGGGCGCGTCAGCCTTTGACGCCGCAGGCCTTGCTCGCCTCCTCATAGGCCTTGGTGAAGCCCTCGAGGGAGTAGGTGTCCTTGGTCTTGGTGCCGGTGCCGGTGAGGCCCGCGGCGACGGCATCTTTGCCCCCCTTCAAGGCCTTGACGATCTTGGCGTCGTCTCCGTCCTGCGCCCAGCCGCGCGGTCCTTGCGTGAAGAGCGTGAACTTCTCGTCGCCGACGACGAGCTCGACGCTGCTGTCCTTCTTGTAGTCGAAGCCGCCGGTCACGCTGATCACGCCGTAGGTCTTCTGCGACGGCCAATGGGTGACCAGGATATTGGCGTCGCCGAGCTTGACCTGGTGCCCTTCGGATTTCTTGGGAAAGCTCGCGACGTAGCAGGTCTCGGCAGTGCCCTGCTTATAGGTGAGCGCCTGCCAATCCCCGTAAGTGCCGATCACCGTGGCCTTCTGCGGCGCTTGCGTTTTCTGCGGCGGTGCTGGGGGCTTCTGCTGGGCATAAGCGGAAATTCCATAGAGGCCGCAAGCGAGGCCGCAAGGGAGAGCGAGGGCGAGGGCGACGATTTTTTTCATGAGCGTCTTCCATTGATGATCATTGCGACAAGGACGCGCGTGCTGCCGCCCGCCTCAAGAGGCCGCGGCCGTCTTGCGCCGGCGGATCGGCGGCCCGAACACGGGTTCCGGCAGAGGGGCTGCCGTTTGGCCCGCAACGAGCGGCCGCTCTGCGAAGCGGCCGAGGCTCAACAGGCGGTCATACATGACAATCGCACCGGCGACCGCCAGATTCACGGAAAATTTAGTCGGAATTTTGACGACCTGCGCGCAACGGGCGAGGAGCTCGGGGCTGAGGCCGCCGCGCTCGGGACCGAGCACATAAGCCGCCTGGCGCGGATGGGGAAAGCTCGGCAGCTCGGCGGCGCCTTCGAGAATCTCGATGCCGACGAGGGTACAGCCGCGCGGCAGGCGGAACGAGTCGAGGCCGGCAAACTCGTAAAGGGGCACTTGGCCCGAGCTCTTGGAGGTGTCCGCGCGCTCCCCTTGCGCCCGCTTATAATTGGCGCCGATGGTGAAGACGAAGGCAGCACCGAAAGCATGGGCCGTGCGCCAAAGGCTGCCCAGATTCATGGACTTGCTGATGCCCTCGACGCCGATTCCGAAATAGCCGCGCATGGCTCGCACCTTGCACCGCAAGCCGCGGCAAGGCAAGGTGTTTGACTGAAAAAGCCAGGATTTCCGCCGATGCCAGCTTCCCCTCCCGTAGAGAGCGCCGTCTCGCCCGGCGCAAATCCCATCTTGGTCGAGCTCACACGCGGTCCCGCCGTCGAGAGCCGGCATAGAGGTGCCGCCGCCGTGGTCGACGGCCGCGGCAAGCTCGCCGCGGCCTGGGGAGACATCGAGCGCCTGGTCTTTCCCCGCTCGGCGATCAAGCCGCTCCAGGCTCTCGCCGTAATCGAGAGCGGTGCCGCCGAGGCCTATAAGCTCGGCGATGCCGAATTGGCGCTCGCCTGCGCATCGCACAGCGGCGAGCCCAAGCATGTTGATGCGGTCGTCGGCTGGCTCGCGCGCATCGGCCTCGGCGTCGCGGATCTCGAGTGCGGCGCGCACGCGCCCTATTCGCTCGCGGCGAACGAGGCGCTCTGGCGCGCCGGCAAGGCGCCGACGGCGGCGCACAACAATTGCTCGGGCAAGCATTCGGGCATGCTCAGCGCCGCGCGCCACCTGGGCGAGCCGACTCGCGGCTATATCCGCTTCGAGCACCCTGCCCAGCAGCGCTGGATCGGGACGGTTGGCGAGATGTGCGGCCTCGAGTTGGCAAAGGCGCCGCGCGCGACGGACGGCTGCAGTATCCCCACGCTTGCCATGCCGCTTAGCGCGCTCGCCCTCGGCATGGCGCGGCTTGCCACGCAGGAGGGGCTCGCAGCCGCGCGTCGCGCTGCTGCCAAGCGCGTGCTCGCGGCGGTCGCGGCGCGGCCGGACATGGTGTCGGGCAGCGGACGCTTCGGCACTGTAGTGATGGAGAGGAGCGCTGGACGCATTCTGCTCAAGGGCGGTGCTGAGGGCGTCTATTGCGCCGCCATCCCCCATCTCGGGCTCGGGGTGGCGCTCAAGATCGACGACGGAGCCGCGCGCGCGGCGGAAGTGGCGGTGGCGGCCATTCTGCGCTATTTGGGGGCACTCGACGACGCCAGCTGGACGGCACTTGCCCCGCTCTGCCGGCCGATCTTACGGAATTGGAACGACATCGAGGTCGGCGAGATGCGCGTAGTGGAAGGCTGGCTCGTCGAGGGCGGAAGGTGAGGAGAGGAGAGAGCTGCATGCGCGCCATCCTATGCAAGGCCTGGGGAGGCCCCGCCACACTCACCTATGAGGAGACGGCAGCGCCGGCACTCGCTCCCGGACAGGTGCGCTTTACCGTCCACGGCGCCGGAATCAACTTCGCCGACACCCTGATGATCGCGGGCAAGTACCAGGAGAAGCCCCCCTTCCCCTTCGTTCCCGGCCTCGAGGCCGCGGGCATCGTGAGCGAGGTCGGCGCCGGCGTGACAGAGCTCAAGCTGGGCGACCGCATCCTGGCCTACATGGGACATGGCGGCTACGCCGAGGAGGCGGTGGTGCCCGAGGCGCACGCGATGCGCATTCCGGCCAAGATGGACCTCCTAACCGCGGCCGGCTTTCCCGTCGCCTACGGCACCGCGCAACTGGCGCTCGCGTACCGGGCCAAGCTCAAGGCAGGCGAGACGCTCCTCGTCACCGGCGCCTCGAGCGGCGTGGGCTTGACCGCGGTCGAGGTCGGCAAGGCGATGGGTGCTACCGTCATCGCGACGGCAAGCTCGCCCGAGAAGCTCGAGGTCGCCCGACAGCACGGTGCCGACCACACCATCAACTACACGACGGAGAATTTGCGCGAGCGGGTCAAGACGCTCACGCACGGCAAGGGGGCGGACGTCGTCTACGACCCGGTCGGCGGCGATGCCTTCGATGCGGCGCTGCGCTCGCTCGCGTGGGAAGGCCGCATTATCGTCATCGGCTTCGCCTCGGGACGCATTCCCTCGGTGCCCGCGAACTACGTGCTCATGAAGAGCTGCTCGGTGATCGGCGTCTTGTGGGGTGCAACCGCGCGCCGCGATCCGGCCCTTGCGTGCGCCGGCTTCAGCGAGCTCTTCCGCATGTACGAGCAAGGGCAACTCAAGCCCTTCGTCTCGCGCACCTTCCCGCTCGAGCGAGCGGCGGAGGCGCTCAGCCTCATGATGGAGCGCAAGATCACCGGCAAGCTCGTGCTCACCACCGGGCGGAGCGAAAAGTAATTCAGCGCGCTGCCGCCGCGCTCGGCTGCCGTGACGCCTTGTCGTAATCGCGCAGCACGCTCGCGACGCGGATGCGGAAATCCTTGAAGATGCGCTCCTTGCCCCTTGCCTGCGCCCTGCGGTGGACCGCGTGACGATACCACGCCTCGACCGCCGCCTCGTCGCGCCAGGTCGAGAGCGAGAGAAATTTGCCCTTGTCGGCAATGCTCTCGAAGCGCTCGACCGAAATGAAGCCGTCGATCTTGTCGAGCTCGGGGGCGAGCTCCTGGGCGAGGTCGAAATACTCGTGCGCGCGGCCCTCGTTGGGGATCACCTCGAAGATCACCACGATCATGACGCTGCCCTCGCTCGCTGGCTGGAGGGCGATGATGCGTGCCGCCGCGAGGTCCCGCAATGAATTTCTCGAGGGCGGGACCTCGCGAGCGCGCTCTCGCCGCCTCAGCCGCGCCAGAAGGGCTTGCTGTATTCCCGATAGGCCTCGCTGCGGCCGAGCCCCATGTCCTTGAGCACGTCGTCGCCAAGCGCCATGAGCTCGTGCCGCGAGCGCGCGCGTCGCTGCCATTCATCGAAGCGTCGCCCCACCTCGCTAAGCGCCGCCCCGAGCCTTTGCCACGCCGGGGCCGTTCTCTGGCAGCTCGTCCGCAGGGCCGAACCCTCGCCATTGGTACCTGCGCGGCAGGCCTCCATTTGCATCGCGGTCATCGTCAATTTCCTCACAAATAAGGGGAGGGGCCATGCCCATCCGCCGTTGCTTGAGCCATTCTCTTGAGGCGATAATTAAGACGTTTTTCCCTTGCCAACAACCGATTTGTTCTCTTATGATACGTGAGTTAAACTCACGTGAAAGGAAAGGACAATGGCACCCCGACTGCCCCCTTTGAAGGCGCTCCCCGACTTCGAGGCGGCGGCCCGGCATCTGAGCTTCACCAAGGCGGCCCTCGAGCTCAACGTCACCCATGGCGCCGTGAGCCGGCAAGTGAAGGCGCTCGAGGAGGCGCTCGGGGTCAAGCTCTTCCGTCGGCTCAACCGCGCGCTGCGCTTGACCGACGAGGGCCAGGCCTATGCCGGGACCGTGCGCGAGCTGCTCGAGCGGCTACGGGAGGCGAGCGAGCGGCTGCGCGCGCGCGAGGAGAAGGGCGGGCTCACCGTCA
Source organism: Alphaproteobacteria bacterium (assembly GCA_035604475.1). GTDB lineage: Bacteria > Pseudomonadota > Alphaproteobacteria > JACZXZ01 > JACZXZ01 > DASPPM01. The sequence continues at coordinate 189 of DATNIJ010000211.1, read as the reverse complement.
GCACGACCTATTCCTTCACCAACAAATGGCTGATGCCGCGTCTCGTGCGCTTCCGCGCGCTTCGTCCGGAGATCGACGTGCGGCTCCAGGCCAACGACCAGCTCGTCGATTTCGCGCGCGAGAACGTCGACCTCGACATCCGCTACGGGCGCGGCCGCTATCCGGGGCTCATGGTCGAGCGCCTCATCA
>DATNIJ010000210.1:0-7784 GCA_035604475.1 Alphaproteobacteria bacterium | reverse complement strand
CCGACCGCGCGACCGTCGAGGAGTGGGGCACGCTCGCGCGCATGGATGTGCTGCAGGCGGCGATTCTGAATTACCGCTTCGACAAGCTGCCCGAGGTCATCGCGCGGCGGCGGGAGAACGCGGCGATCTACCAGCGGCTGCTCAAGCACGGAAGCGTCTTCGCCCCACCTTGCCGGCAGGACGAGTTCAACACCTTTCACACCTTCGTCGTTCAGCTCGAGCGCCGGGACGCGTTGCAGCGCCACCTCCGGGAACTCGGCATCAAGACCGCGATTCACTATCCCTTGCCCATCCACCTCCAGCCGGCCGCAGCACGGCTCGGCTACAAGGCAGGCGACTTCCCGGTCACCGAGCGCCAGGCCCAACGCATCATCACGCTCCCCGTCAACCAATATATGCGCCCGTCGGACGTCGAGGCCGTGGCGCTCGAGATCCTGCGCTTCTACGACTCCTGATGCGATCGGCCGCACCTCCTTGATTTGGCGCCCGCGTTGGTCTATCGGGATGAGGCAGACTTCCATGAAGAAGGCCATGGCACTCACCTATGCGACCGATCTCGAGCGGGTGAAGATGCTGCCCCTCGACGAGCGCAGCCGCTACCTGCGCGGCTTGATCTTCCGTGCCATCGAGAAGGGTGGGCGCGGCCATATCGGGCCGGCACTCTCGATCGTCGAGATCATCCGCGTGCTTTACGACGATATCCTCCGCCAGCGTCCGGCCGAGCCGAAATGGCCGGGGCGCGACCGCTTCATCCTGAGCAAGGGCCACGGCTGCCTGGCACTCTATGCGGTGCTGGCCGACAAGGGATACTTCCCCGCGCAGGAGCTCGACCGCTTCTGCCATTTCGACGGCATCCTCGGCGGCCATCCCGAGGTCATCGTCCCGGGCGTGGAAGCCTGCACCGGGGCACTCGGCCACGGCCTCCCGGTGGGGGTCGGCATGGCGCTCGCGGCGCGCATTCAGGGACGCGACAGCCGGATCGTGGTGCTGATGGGTGACGGCGAGATCAACGAGGGCTCCGTGTGGGAGGCTGCGGCTTGCGCCGACAAGCACCGGTTGACCAATCTGATCGCGATCATCGACTACAACAAGATGCAATCCGCGGGCAGCGTCTACGAGATCCAGAACATGGAGCCGCTCGCCGACAAGTGGGCCAGCTTCGGCTTTCAGGTCTCTGAGTGCAACGGCCATGACGTCGACGAGCTGCGCGCGGCACTGGGGGCTGCCGTGCGCCAGCCGGCCAAGCGGGCGCGCCTGGTGATCTGCCATACGGTCAAGGGCAAGGGCATCCCCTCGGCCGAGAACAATCCGTCCTGGCACCACAAGTCGGATCTGTCGGAGGAGGTGCGCCAGGCCATCCGCGGCGCGTCGGGCTGAGCGGCCCGCCCGTGCGCAAGCGCAGCCTCGCCATGGTCTACGAGCTCGCCAAGCGCGACCGGCGCGTCGTCTTCATCGGGTCCGATCTCTCGCCCGGCACCCTACCCGAGCTCAAGCGGCAATGTCCTGAGCGCTACTTCATGGAAGGGATCGCCGAGGCCAACATCATCGGCATGGCGGCCGGCATGGCGATGGAGGGGCTGCTGCCCTACGTCAACACGATCGCGACCTTCATCACCCGCCGCTGCTATGAGCAGGTGGCGATCGATCTCTGCCTGCACGATCTTCCGGTGCGCCTGATCGGGAACGGCGGCGGCTACGTCTACGCGCCCCTCGGCCCGACGCACCAGGCGATCGAGGATATCGCCATCATGCGGGCACTGCCCAACATGACGGTGACCGCCGTCTGCGACGCGGACGAGATAGCCCGATTGATGGACGCCAGCCTGGACTGGCCGCACCCGATCTACATCCGTCTCGCCAAAGGCGGCGATCCGATCATAAGCCGTGCCGAGCGCGGTTTCGCAATCGGCAAGGCGATCGACATGATCGACGGCGAACGGGATCGATCAGAGGTGCTGTTGATCGCAACCGGCGTGGCTACGACCCAGGCGCTCCAGGCGGCCGAGCGGCTGGCGGCGGAGGGGGTGCGCTGCCGCCTGCTCCACCTGCACACGATCAAGCCGCTCGATCATCGGGCGGTCCTTGACGCGGCGTCCGCCACGAACCTCGTCGTGACCGTCGAAGAGCATAGCGTGATCGGCGGACTCGGCAGTGCGTTGACCGAGGCGCTCGTCGACGAAGGCCTGGGCGGCCTACCCCGCGTCAAACGCCTCGGCATTCCCGACAAATTCGCCAACCACTACGGCAGCCAAAGTGCCTTGATGGCTCATTGGGGACTGGATGCGGCCGGCATCGTCCGCGCCGTGCATGATGCGCGCGGAGGCTTGCGAAGCTGACCGGAGCGGGCTTGAATCCCGCTGCCGCACTTAGGCGAATTTTCGTTGCCAAAATAGTCAGGGACTCCCATTCTCGTTGCGGGGAAGCCGAACAAATTGGCGGTCCGACGGCGACTAGGTCGCCTCGGGAGGAATGCTGTGGCAAGGAGGGAGGTGTGCCATCGCTAGGAGGCCAGGTGAAGCGGTTCACGGTACTGTCCGCACGGCACTCGCGCTCGACGCAGGCAGCTCCAGAGCGCACTCGCGCGCCCGGGGGCCGGGTGTGGTTGTTGACAAATTGAGGACGCTCGATGAGCTGGCCGCGATCGCCGCTGCGGCGCGTGCTGCGGGCAAGGACGTCGTACTCGCGCACGGCGTGTTCGACATCTTGCACATCGGCCACAAGCGGCACCTCGAGATGGGCAAGTGCCAAGGCGACGTCCTCATCGTCACCGTCACCGCCGACGACTACGTGAACAAGGGTCCGGGACGGCCGATCTTCCCGGAGAAGCTGCGGGCGGAAATGCTCTCCGCCCTCGACGTGGTCGACTACGTGGGCATCTCGCCGAGTCCCGGGGCGGAGCTCGTCATCGATAAGATACGGCCGAGCGTCTACATCAAGGGGTCCGAATACAGCGACGAGAAGAACGACGTGACCGGCCGGATCACGACGGAGAGGGCGTGCGTCGAGCGCTTCGGCGGGCGGGTCGTATTCACCGACGACATCACCTTCAGCTCGTCAAATCTCGCCAACCGCGCGCTGCAGGCTTTTCCCGAGGACGCCGCCGAATACCTGCAGGGCTTGCGCGGGCAAGTCAGTTTCGGAGAGCTGCAGGTCCAGCTTCGCGCCTTGCAGGGAATGCGTTGCCTGATCGTCGGCGACACGATCCTCGACGAATACATCTACGTCGAGCCGCTCGGCAAGCCGGCGAAGGAGAACATCATCGCGGCGCGCTATCTCGAGCGGGAGATGTTCTCGGGCGGCGTGATCGCCACCGCGAACACGACGGCGCAATTCTGCAATCGCATTGACCTCGTGACGCTGCTGGGCCGACCCGATAGCCGAGAGGAGTTCATTCGACAGTCCCTCCACCCGCACATCAATCTGGTCCCGTTCTATCGCGAGGGCGCGCCCACGACGGTCAAGAGCCGGCTCGTCGATCCCGGCTACGTCAAGAAGCTGATCGAGATCGCCTATCTCGACGATGCGCCGCTCCCGCGCGAGACGCAGGCCGAAATAAACGGATGGATCGACGCCGAAATCGAAAAATACGACATGGTCATGGTCAACGATTTCGGCCATGGCCTGATCGACGAGGAACTGATCGACATCATGTGCCGCAAGGCGCGCTTCCTCTCGGTCAGCGCGCAGACCAACAGCGCGAACCGAGGCTTCAATCTGGTCACGCGCTATCCGCGCGCGGACGTGGTCTGCATCGACGAGCCGGAGGCGCGCCTCGCGGCGGCCGACCGCCATGCGCCGATCGAGGCCGTCATTCGGCAGAAGCTCGGAAGCCGAATGGATTGCCGAACCTTCATCGTCACGCACGGCAAATTGGGCTGCGTGGTCTCGGCGAATGGCGGCCAGATCGAGCATATCCCCGCGCTGATCGACGAGGCGCTGGACACGATGGGGGCCGGGGACGCCTTCTTCTCGGTGGCCTCGCCGCTGATCGCCAACGGCTACGATCCGTTCATGGCCGCCTTCATCGGCAACGCCGTAGGGGCGATGAAGATCCGCATCGTCGGCCACCGGCACCAGATTTCCGACGTCGAGATCCTGAAGTATCTCGCGAGTTTGCTGAAATAGGCCCGCCGGCAGACTCGGTACCGGGCGGCCGTCGCGCCGGCCGCCCGACGCACGACGTCGATGTCGCGCGTCATACGAGCTTGAGGAGGACGCGGCCGCCCTTGCCGCTGCGGACCAGGGCGATCGCCTCGTTGATGTCGTGGAACGGAAATTCGTCCGTGATAATGCCCTCGAATGAGATACGCCCCGCCTTTTGCAGTCGGATCATGCGCGGAATGTCGATATGCGGCCGTGCGTCGCCGCCGTGGGAGCCCGTGAGAACCTTGTTGAAGTGGATCGGCAGGGTATAGATCGTCACCTTTTCCGAGGGCACGCCGACGAGCACGCAAGTGCCGTCGGGGTGGGTGAGATCGTAAGCGAGCTCGATCACCGACTTGACGCCGGTGGTTTCGATCACTTTATCGGGTCCCTTGGCGCCGACGATGCCGCGGATCCCGGCGTCCAGCTCCGCCTCCGCGATCTCCGCGGAATTGAAGCAATGGCTCGCACCGCGCGCGCGGGCCATGGCGAGCTTGTGATCGTGCAGGTCGATGGCGACGATCGGATAGGCGCCCGCGAGGGCTGCGAACTGGACGATGTTGAGACCGACGCCGCCGACGCCGAAGACCGCCACGGATTCCCCGATCTTCACCCCGGCATCGTTGTTGATCACGCCCGCGGCCGTGGTCACGGCGCAGCCGAGCAACGGGGCCAGCTTGGGATCGTAGTCGTGCGGGATCGGCGTCAGCCGGTTCTCCGAAACGACCGCGCACTCGTTGAATGTCGTCACCCAGCCGGCGTTGAGCTTGGCGCCGCGCCAGCTGTAGGAGGCGGTGGCGCTCTGGATGCCCAGGCTTGGCCGCCAGTGCATGACCACGCTATCGCCCGGCTTAACGTTCGTAACCCCTGGGCCGATTTCGAGCACCTTGGCGGACGCCTCGTGGCCGAGAAGGTGCGGGAGGAACTTGTCCGGACCCTTCGCCGCGTCGATCTCGTTGATTTGAGCGCCGCAGATCGAGGTGTAGAGCACCTTGACCAGGACCTGCCCGACCTCGAGTGCTTCCGGGAAAGTGATATCGTCGACGACGAGAGGCGCTCTGGACTTGGCGAGAATCGCCGCCTTGGCCGTCTTGATCTGCATGGCGATCGAGCCTTATTCGAAATAAATGAATTCGTAGTCGCCCGTATAGCCGAAGTGGTTATACAACCATATCCATTCCGCTGTGTGGAATAACGATTCGGCCGTGAGCGCCCAGCACTCGAGATTGAAGAGCTCGCGCTCGTTGCGGTAGGCCTCGACCATGACGTATTTGTTGACGCCCACGCGCTCGATCTCCTGGAGTGCCGTTTGCAGCTCGAAGATGCGCAGGTTGTGCACGCAGCCGACGGCGATGACGAGATCGAAGCTCTTGTCGCCGAACGGGTAGCGGTCCTGTGCTTTGTATTTGAACAGGTTGGGGCGGACCTCTTCCTTCGCATTGGCGAGGCCGTGGTCGGAAATGTCGAAGCCGACGAGCCGGGCCGCGGGCAGGAGCAGTTTGAGCTCGTAGAGCAGGTACCCCTTGCCGCAGCCGACGTCGAGGATCCTCGCGTCCTCCTTGAGCCCGTAAGCGTCGATCAGGCCCAGGGCTACCGGCTTCCAGCGTCCGGGGATGTAGCGGTACCCGCCGTAGCCGTAGCGCCGGTCGCCGTCCCAATAATCGGCCTCGTATTCGCGCGCCTTCAGCATGCAGCCGACCTTGTCGTCGGTCATGCGGTGGAGGTAGTCGCGCTTGGTCGCCTGATGCAACGGCGTCACGATGTTGAGCATCCTGCCCATAAGCTTCTCCCGAGAATATTCTCGAAGGTTACGCCGCGGCACCCGCCCAAGTGCGCCGCTCCGGCCTTGGTGCCGGAGTAGGGGGTTGTTCTCGCGCGGGCTGCTTCCCCCTTGCTTCCCCGAACGAAGTCGGCTGCTTGGGAACTGGCGCGCCCGAAGGGATTCGAACCCCTGACCTTTGCCTCCGGAGGGCAACGCTCTATCCAGCTGAGCTACGGGCGCGCGGGGACGGGACGTCTTAGGGGCTTTCATACTGCAAAGCGGCGGCCGATGCAAAGACCCTGGCGCCGGGAGCCCGGCCTGCGAGGTGCTGTGCCGCGGCGGATATGCGCCGCCGCCTAGCCCGCCTCCGCCGCGCGCGCGAAAGTGCGCCAGAGCTCCTCCGGCACGCGGCTCACGAGCCAGCGGTGGACCGCGTGCACGAGCTCGTCGCGCCAGGAGAGGCGGCCGGGACGGTAGAGGAGAGAGGCGAGGCCCTGCTGCTGGCGCTCGAGCATGGCCACGTCCTCATGCGCCACGCGCTCCCAGCGCTCGTAATAGCGCGCGGCACTCGCGGCAAAGCTTGGCAGTGCTGCGGTCTGCTTGGGGAAGCAGCCGCCGAGCGAGAGGATGGTGCGCGTGGGGGCGAGCGTCCGTCATGCTGTCTCTCGAAGACACGAGACCGTCTCTCGCCGTCCCAACAGGAGAGCGCTTCGTTGCGGCCGCGCGGCCAGTCGCAAAGTCAACGGATGATCGCCGGCCACCGTGCCTGCGGCAAGCTATTGGGCGACCCCCGAAACGCAGCACGGGCTGGGGGTCGCCTGGGGCACCGTATTCTTGAGCCAGCAGTGCGCACTCGGGCCCTGAATTCCCGGGTTGACGAAAGTGAAGGCGCGGCAAGATGAGTCGGCGAGGCAAGCGTCCCGGCACTGCTCGGGTGTGCCGCCGGGAAGCTCGAGGCTGCGCATGTCGAATCCCTTGCGGTTGACGCCATATTCGAGTGCTGCTTGTCGAGCCGGGCCCGGGGGCGTTCCGCCGCCAGCGACATTGCCGCACGTGACCGCGGCAATACGGGCGCAGTTCGCGCCATTGCAGACCTGGCCCGAGTCGATGACGCGGGTCGGCGGGGCATGGGGCTGCCGCGTGAAGTCGATGGCCGCGGCGAAGCCCTGCGACTGGCAAAAGGCGTCGGCGGCGGGCTTGCCGCACTCCCTGGCCCAACTGCGGCAAAAGTCGAGGGCGATGCCCTCGACCAGCGGATTGTCGAAGTGGCGTGTTGCGGGCACCCCGCCGCTCGCGGGTGCCCGTGCCGCCTGGGCGGGAACGCCGGCTGAGGCAGTTTGGGCCGGCGGCGGAGCGCTTGCGCCTTGGCCGGCAGCGCCGCAGGTGACCGCGGCCATACGAGCGCAAATCGCGTTATTGCAGACCTGGCCCGAGCCGATGACGCGGGTCGGCGGGGCATGGAAGCGCGGCGTGAAGTCGATGGACGCGGCAAAGCCCTGCGACTGGCAAAAGGCGTCCGCGGCAGGCTTGCCGCAATCCTTCTCCCAATTGCGGCAGTAGTCGAGGGCGACGCCCTCAACCAGCGGATTGTCGAAGCGGCGTGTTGCGGGGGTGCCGCTCGCGGGTGTCCGGGCCGCCTGGGCGGGAAGGCGGACAAAGGCAGCTTCGGCCGGTGGCGGCGCCAAGGCCTGTTCGCCGGCTGCGGCCGGCAAGGTGCTCTCGCCTGTCTTCGCCGGGCTCGGCTCGCTCGGCAGCGCGGCGACGGATGGCGCTGCCGGCGCGGGCGGTGCTGCGGCCTTTTCGCCGGCTGCGGCCGGCAAGGTGCTCTCGCCTGTCTTCGCCGGGCTCGGCTCGCTCGGCAGCGCGGCGACGGACGGCG
>DATNIJ010000209.1:0-7185 GCA_035604475.1 Alphaproteobacteria bacterium | reverse complement strand
GCCCGTGGATTTATGGATAACCCTGACGGGTTACCCACAACTCCACCGGCGCAACAACCGCCACAAGCACCATGAACAAAACTAGAAAACTGTTACCCATGTCTCCGGTCAGAACTGTTACCTATGTTCCCGGTTGCTCAGTGGGGGGGCGGCCGAGATCGGTGACTCCCAGCGCCAGCCGGCTCTACCGCCCGAGCGCGATCCTCCTGTAGCTGAGCGCCTCGGCGATGTGGAGGCGGCGCACGCGCTCGGCAGCCTCGAGGTCGGCGAGGGTGCGCGCCACGCGCAAGACCCGGTGGTAGCCGCGCGCCGAGAGCTTCATGCGCTCGGCCGCCTGGTTGAGGAGCTTGCGCCCCTCGGGATCGGGGGCGGCCACCTCCTCGAGGAGCTGGCCGTCGGCCTCGGCGTTGCTGCGGATCGGCGTCTCACCTTTGGCGAGGGCGGCATAGCGGCGGCGCTGGCGCTCGCGGCACGCCGCCACGCGCGCGGCCACTTGCGCCGAGCCCTCGGCCGGCGGGGGGAGAGAGAGATCGGCGGGCCGCACGGCGGGCACGTCCACGTGCAGGTCGATGCGGTCGAAGAGGGGACCTGAGATGCGCGACTGGTACTCGAACGCGCATTTGGGCGCGCGGCCGCAGGCAAGGGCTGCGTCATCCAAATAGCCGCAGCGGCACGGGTTCATCGCCGCCACCAGCTGGAAGCGCGCCGGATAGGTGACGTGATGGTTGGCGCGCGCGATGGTGGCGCGTCCCGTCTCGATCGGCTGGCGCAGCGCCTCGAGGGTGCCACGCGCGAACTCGGGCAGCTCGTCGAGGAAGAGTACCCCCATGTGGGCGAGCGACACCTCGCCCGGCCGCGCGCGGGTGCCGCCGCCGACGAGGGCCGGCAAGCTGGCCGAGTGGTGCGGGTCGCGGAAGGGGCGCGAGCGCAGCAGCCTGCCCTCGCTGAGCTCGCCCGCGATCGAGTGGATCATCGAGACCTCGAGCGCCTCGGCCGGGTCGAGCGGGGGCAGGATGCCGGGGAGGCGTGCCGCCAGCATCGACTTGCCGGCCCCGGGTGGGCCGATCATGAGGAGGTTGTGGCCGCCCGCGGCCGTCACCTCGAGGGCGCGTTTGGCCGTCTCCTGGCCCTTGATGTCCTTGAGGTCGGGCGTGCTCTCGGGCCCCTCGGCGAGGCGCGGGGTGGGGCGCGGCAGCACCTGGGTACCCTTGAAGTGATTGATGAGGGCGATGAGATCGATGGGTGCTAGCACCTCGAGCTCGCCCGCCCACGCCGCCTCCCCACCCTGGGCCGCCGGGCAGATGAGCCCGCGCCCCTGGGCGGAGGCGGTGATCGCCGCCGGCAGCACCCCCGCCACGGGGGCGAGCGTGCCGTCGAGGCCGAGCTCGCCCAAGGCCGTATAGCCCGCCATCTCATCGCCGGCCAAGACACCCATGGCGACGAGAAGGGCCAACGCGATCGGCAGATCGAAGTGGCTGCCCTCCTTCAGCACGTCGGCGGGAGCGAGGTTGATGGTGATGCGCCGGCTCGGCAAGGCGAGGCCCATGGCGGAGAGGGCGGCGCGCACGCGCTCGCGCGATTCGGCGACCGCCTTGTCCGGGAGCCCCACGAGGGTGAAGGCCGGCAGCCCGGCGCCCATCTGCACCTGGACATCGATGTCGAGCACATCGACCCCCTGGAAGGCGACCGTGTTGACACGCGCGACCATGGAACAGCAACCCCCGCTCTCAACCGAGACGCGATCTTAGGCCGGCTTCTCTGGCGGCACCAGCCCTCGCGCGCTCAGGCGAGGGGCTGCAGGGGGTCGGGTGCTACCCCTTACATCGGCCTGAGAGTGTGGCGCGCCTCGAAGCGCGCCTCGATCGCATCCCAGAGATCGATCTCGAGGGCGGTGCCGTCGAGGCGGTTGATCTCCTGGATGCCGGTCGGCGAGGTGACGTTGATCTCGGTGAGATAGCCGCCGATGACGTCGATGCCGACGAAGACGAGGCCGCGCTCCTTGAGCGTGGGGCCGATCGCGGCACAGATCTCCTTGTCGCGCTCGCTGAGCGCTGACTTGACCGCCTGCGCGCCGACGTGAAGGTTGGCGCGCGCCTCGCCGGCCTTGGGGATTCGCGCCACGGCGCCGAGCGGCCGGCCGTCCACCAGCACGATGCGCTTGTCGCCCTGGCGCACCTCGGGGAGATAGCGCTGCACGATGATCGGCTCGCGGTAAAGCCGGGTGAAGAGCTCGAGCAGCGCGTTGAAGTTCTCGTCCCCCGGCTGGACGTGGAAGACGTCCGCACCCCCGTTGCCGAAGAGCGGCTTCAGCACGATGTCGCCGTGCTCGGCGCGGAAGGCCTCGATCGAGGGCTTGTCGCTCGCGATCAAGGTCGGCGGCATCACGTCCTTGAAATGGGTGACGAAGAGCTTCTCCGGCGCGTTGCGCACGTGCATCGGATCGTTGAGCACGAGGGTCTGCGGATGGATGTGCTCGAGCAGATGCGTGGCCGTGATGTAGGCCATGTCGAAAGGCGGGTCCTGGCGCATCAGCACGATGTCCATGGTCGAGAGATCGAGCATCTCGAAGCTGGCGAGCGTAAAATGATCGCCGCGCAGACGCCGCACCTCGAGCCGCCGCGCGCGCGCATAAAGCCGGCCGTCGCGCAGCACGAGGTGCTGCGGCAGATAGTGCCACAGCGCGTGCCCCCGCCGCTGCGCCTCGAGCGCCATGACGAAGGTGCTGTCGGTGTCGATGTTGACGGACTCGATGGGGTCCATCTGGATGGCGACCGCCAGACTCATGGCTCTCGCTCCTAATTGAGCCGCGCGCGCAACTGCTGCAGGAGGGTCGCCGCCTGGTGCTTCGTGCTGTAATGCGCCGCGCGCTCGAGGAAAGTCTCGAGTGCCGCGATCGCCGCGCGCAGGTTGCCGAGCTTGGCGTTGAAGGCGCCCGCGTCGTACCACAGGCTCGCCTCGCCCGGCGCGAAGAGGAGCATGCTCTCGACGACCGCGAGCGCGCGGGCGGTCTCGTCCGCCTGGGCAAGGCGAAGCTTGAGGTTGCTCTGCAGCCGCATGAGGACGTCGCGGTTGCCCACGGGCGCGTAATGGGCCGGCGTCAGCTCCGCACCTTCGCCGTGGCTCGACTTCAGCATCTCGCGCAGCTCCGAGACCTCGCGCACGACGCCCTCGTTGAAGGGGTCGACGATGGCTCGGCGGCCCTGATGCTCGAGCCGGACCATGAAATGAGCGGGGAAGTGGATGCCGGCGATGTGCCAGCCTTGCGCGCGCGCTACATGGATATAAAGGATGCCGAGCGACACCGGCAGACCGCGGCGACGATCGATCACGCGCATCAGGTTGGCGTTCTGCAGGTCGTCGTAATGGAGGCTGTCGCCGCGATAGCCGTAACGCGCGTAGATCACATGGTTGAGTGCTGCGATGCGCGCCTCGAGCGTGTCAGCCTCGCGCGGCAAGCGGCGGCTCTCCTCCGCGACGTCGCGCACGAGAAGCGAGAGATGATGGCGATAGCGCTCGAGAGACACCTGCGGGCGGTCGAGGGAGGCGAGGCGGAGTGCGGCCTCGGCGAGCTCGATCGCATCGTCCGGCAGCTGGGCCACGCGCCGCAGATAGTCGCGGGGATCGTCGGGCTCGCTGCTGCTTTGGCTCGGCCACGTCTCCATGCGGATGCTACCCCTTCCCCCGCCCGTCGGCTTCGTAGCGTGCCCGATTCTTAGCGTGAATGTCCCGCGCGGTCACGCTCCGATTGCGCTCTTCTTCTTCAGGGCAGCGAGCCGCCCTCGAGCCGCCATGCGTTCCTCAGATGATGCGGCAGGCGCCAGCGCCGCACCAGCATCACATCGAAGCGCACGGCGAGTCCAGCGGCGGCGGGATTGAGTGCCAAGAAGGCGGACGCCGCGCGCGCGATGCGCCGGCGCTGACGCGCGGAGAGCGACTCCGCGGCGTCCGCGAGGCTCGCGCGCGCCTTGACCTCGACGATCGCAAGCGTGCTTCCGCGCCGCGCGATGATATCGATCTCGCCGACCGGCGCGCGGAAGCCGGAGGCGAGGATGCGATAGCCCTTGAGACGCAGCACCAAGCGGCAAAGCGCCTCCGACGCGCGGCCGTGGCGATAGGCTTGGCGCCGCCGCTCGCCCGTCATCCCTGCCCTCGGCACCGCTTGGCGAGCTCGAGTGCCCTGGCATAGACGCGGCGGCGCGCAAGCCCGCTCGCCGCCGCCACGCGCTCGGCGGCATCGCGCAGGCTGGCCTCGGCGAGGGCCGCCTCGAGCATGCGGTCGAGCATTGCCGCATCGGGAGGCTCTTTCGCCTTGGGCGGTCCCACCACGACGACGAGCTCGCCCTTGGGCGGGCCCGCCTCGCGGTAGTGCCGTGCTAACTCGGCAAGCGGGCCGCGCCGCACCTCCTCGTAGAGCTTGGTGAGCTCGCGCGCGACCGCGGCCCTGCGCTCGCCCAGAAGCTCGGCCATGTCGGCAAGCGAGTTCGCAAGACGCGGTGCCGTCTCGAACAGCACGAGCGTCGCCTTGACCGAAGCCAGCTCGGCGAGCGTCTTGCGCCGCTGGCCGGCCTTGGCCGGGAGAAAGCCCGCGAAGAGGAAGCGCTCGCTCGGGAGCGTCGAAAGCGCCAAGGCCGTAAGCACCGCAGAGGCGCCGGGGACGGCGGTGACCGGGAGCCCGAGTGCCAAGGCCTCGCCGACGAGCTTATGGCCGGGATCGGAGACGAGCGGCGTGCCGGCGTCGGAGACGAGGGCGATCGCGGCGCCGCGCGCGAGCTCGGCCAGGAGCTTCGGCCGCGCCCGCTCCGCGTTGTGCTCGTGATAGGGCGAGAGACGCGCCGAGATGCCGTAGGCCGCGAGCAGCTTGCCGGTGACGCGCGTGTCCTCGCACGCGACGAGCGCCACGCCGCGCAGGACCTCGAGCGCCCTCAGCGTGATATCGCCGAGATTGCCGATCGGGGTCGCCACCAGATAAAGACCCGGAGGAACGGGCCCGCCCTTCGCGCGCGCGGGCTGCGGTTTACTTCGGCGCGAGCACTCGCTAGGCTCGCTTCCCCCGGTATCCGCTGTGACGGAGTCCATTCGTTGCGCTGCCTTGCGACGCTCAGGAGATCGATGCTGCGGCGCGCATGCGCTTTGCTCGTGGCGCTCTTCGCCGCAATTGCGCTCGACGCCTGCCAGGGCGCGACCTTAGCCGAGAGCGATCGCCTGCCGCAATGGACACCGACGCTGCATCCGCCAAGCGCCGCACCGCCGCCCGTGGTACCGGCACCTCCGGCGCTGGTACCCCCGCCGCCGCCCTTAATGCCCGAGGTGCCCGCAGTACCCGTGGCACCGGTGACGGTCGAGCCGGCAACTCCGACCACGGGCCCGATAGGCGCACCCGCGGCACCCTTGGCCGCGGGGGAGAGCGTCAAGGTGGCCGTGCTCCTGCCTTTGAGCGGACAGGGGGCGGCACTCGGCAAGGCGCTCTTGAATGCAGCGCAGTTGGCACTCTTCGATGTGAACGACGAGCACCTGGCCTTGCTCCCGCGCGATACGGATGGCACGCCCGAGGGTGCGGCACAGGCCGCGCGCGATGTCATCGGCCAAGGTGCCCGCCTCATCCTGGGTCCCTTCTTCGCTGCCGAGGTGTCGGCGGTAGCCCCCATCGCGCGGGCCGCCGGGATCAATGTCGTCGCTTTCTCGACCGATGAGCGGGTCGCCGGGCAAGGCGTCTTCCTCATGGGCTTCTTGCCGCGCACGCAGGTGCTGCGCGTGGTGAGCTACGCCCACGACCAGGGGCTCAACCGCTTTGCCGCGATCGTGCCCGAGTCGCCTTACGGGGACGCCATCGGCGCTGCCCTGCGCGATGCGGTCACGCAAACGGCTGGTGAGGTCGACGACATCGAGAGCTACGACCCGGCCGCCGGCGGTGCTGCCGCGGTGGTGCGCCAACTCGGCCATTACGACAGCCGGCACGCAGCACTCGCGGCGCAGCGCAAGGCGCTCGAGAAGAAGGGGGACGAGGTTTCCAAGCAGGCGCTCCGTCGCCTCGACGCCCAGGAGGGAGCGGGCAGCCTCGGCTTCGATGCGATCATGCTGCCCGAGGGCGGGGAGCGGCTCTTGGCGCTGGCGCCGCTGCTGCCCTACTACGACATCGATCCAGCACGGGTGCGCCTGCTCGGCACCGGCCTGTGGGACGATCCCCGCCTCGGCAAGGAGCCCTCCCTTCTCGGCGGCTGGTACGCCGCGCCCGATCCGGGGACGCGCGCCGATTTCGAGGCGCGTTACGCCAAGCTCTTCGGCGCCGGCAATCCGGCGCGCATCGCCACCCTCGGCTACGACGCAACCGCACTCGCCGCAGCCCTCGAGCGCGCGCCGAACGGTCCCGATTTCAGCGTTCCCGCACTCACCAACCGCGACGGCTTCAACGGGCTCGACGGCATCTTCCGCTTCCGCGCGGACGGCTCGAACGAGCGCGGCCTGGCCGTGCTCGAGGTGCAGCGCGACGCGCCCAAGGTGGTGAGCCCCGCCCCGACGAGCTTCGTGAGCCAGTAGCCTCGACGCGCGGCACTACGCGATGAGCGCCGCCAGCACAGCATTGAGCCGCTGCCGGCCGGCCGCCGTCGCGCGCAGGCCGCGCGCGTCGAGCACGAGAAAGCCGCCGTCCACCAGCCGCGCGAGCCGCTCGGCCTTGAGCGCCTCCTCCAATGCCATGCCGCAGGTCTTGAGGAAGCGCTCGCGGCTCACCCCTTCCGCGAGGCGCAGGCCCATCATCAGCAACTCCTCGCGGCACTCCTCGGGACTGAGCGCGAGCTTCTGGCGCGTCGCATGGCCGTGGCTCTCGACGCGTTCGAGCCAGGCCTCGGGTGCGCGGTGCTGGCGCGTGGCCCGCTTCTCGCCCGCGATGGTCAAGCGGCCATGCGCACCCGGGCCCACCCCGACATAATCGCCGTAACGCCAATAGGTGAGGTTGTGGCGCGACTCCTCGCCTGGCACCGCGTGGTTCGAGATCTCGTAGGCCGGGAGCCCGGCGGCTTCCAGCATCTCCTGCGTCGCTTCGTAGAGGGCTGCCGCGGTGCCTTCCTCGGGGAGGATGAGATCGCCGCGCGCATGGGCCTCGGCGAAGGCCGTCGCGGGCTCGATGGTGAGCTGATAGAGCGAGAGATGGCCGCGCGCGTGCGCGAGTGCTGCGGCGAGCTCCTTGCG
>DATNIJ010000208.1:0-5551 GCA_035604475.1 Alphaproteobacteria bacterium | reverse complement strand
AGGCGGATCGGGTTGCCCTCGCCCTCTCTCGTGCGCGTGCTCACGCGGGGATCCTTGCCTCCTTGATTGGCGGCGCCAGCTGCCGCGGCGCGTTGGGACGAGCGTCTGCGAGCCGCCCCGCGACGCTCACCGCGCGGGCATGGGTGATCTCGACCTCGACGACCCTGCCGAGGAGCTCATCGCCTGCCGCCACGTTGACGACCTGCATATGGGGGCTGCGTCCGGCAAGCTGACCGGGCCGACGGCCCCGCCGCTCGAGCAGCACCTCGACCCTCTCCCCGATGCTCCGCTCGTTGAAGGCGCGCTGCTGCCTGGCAAGCAAGGCCTGAAGGTGCCTGAGCCGCTCCACCTTCACCTCGTCGGGCAGCTGATCCTCCAGCAGGGCCGCAGGCGTGCCTGGGCGCGCGCTGTATTTGAAGGAATAGGCCTGGGCGAAGCCGATCTCGCGCACGAGCGCGAGTGTGGCGGCGAAATCCGCCTCGCTCTCGCCCGGGTATCCGACGATGAAGTCGGAGGAAAATGCGATCCCCGGCCTCACCCGCCTCAAGCGCTCGACGATGCGGCGGTAGTCGTCCGCACGATGGCGCCGGTTCATCGCCTCGAGCACGCGATCCGAACCCGATTGCACGGGAAGATGCAGAAACGGCATCAGCTTCCCTATGTCGCGATGAGCTTCGATGAGCTCGTCGTCCATCTGGCACGGGTGCGAGGTGGTGTAGCGGATGCGCAGAAGCTCCTCGATCTCTGAAAGATGCGCGATGAGCCGCCCCAACCCCCAGCTCCCGGCACCGTCGGGCGCACGGCCATGGTAAGCATTGACGTTCTGGCCGAGAAGCGTGATCTCTGAAGCGCCCGCCGCCGCCAGGCGGCGCGCTTCGGCCGCGACTTCGGCCACGGGACGGGAATATTCCGCACCGCGCGTATAGGGCACCACGCAAAAGGTGCAGAAGCGGTCGCAGCCCTCTTGGATGGTGAGGAAGGCGGCCGGGCCCCCGGGGACGCGCACCTCGGGCAGCTCATCGAACTTGCGCTCGACCTCGAACGCGGTCTCCAGCACGCCGTACCCCCGTGCCGCGCGTGCGATCATTTCGGGCAGGCGATGGTAGGCTTGCGGGCCGAAAACCAAGTCGACCGCGGGCTGGCGGCGCATGATCTCGGCCCCCTCGGCCTGGGCCACGCAACCCGCCACGGCAAGCGTCATGCCGCGGCCGGCGGCTTGGCGCGCCGCTTTGAGCCGACTGAGGCGGCCGAGCTCGGAATAGACCTTCTCGGCCGCCTTTTCGCGGATATGGCAGGTATTGAGGATGACGAGATCCGCCTCCGCGGCGGCAGCGGCGGCCACGAAGCCGAGCGGCGCCAGAATCTCCGCCATACGGGCGGAATCGTAAGCGTTCATCTGGCATCCGTAGGTCTTGATGAAAAGCTTCTGTGCCACGCGCATCGTCCTATGGGCTGATCGCGGCTCGAGCGCCGCACGCGCGGCGCGGGGGCCGGACAGTATCAGCTCGCGCACCCGCGTCAAGGGCGGCTTCCCTCACTCTGCGGCCTCGAGGGCTGCATTCTCGCCGGCCGCTTCGGGGACCCGGCCGGAGAGCGCTCGCGCGACACCCGCGGCAACTTGGCGGAAACAATAGTCGGCCAGCGTCTTGCGCGAGACGAAGGCCTCGTGCGGCGCGGGCGGATGGAACTCGACCACGACCGTGGGGTTGCCGAGCGCTGCCACCTGCCAAATATGGGGCACCATGTCCATGTCGCCATACCACGCGTAGAAAGGACGCAGGAACCGGCCGAGCGGCGTACCATCGAGGGCCACATAGGCAAGCGAAACCGGCTGGACCGTCAAGGGTTTGCCGTCGATCTCCTCTTGCGCGACCGCGAAGAGCGCGCTCTTGAAAGGCAGCACGCGATTGCCGTCGTTGCTCGTCCCTTCCGGGAAAAGGATGAGCATGTCGCCCGCGGCGAGACGCTGGGTGATCTCGTCGCGCTGGCTGGCCGCTTGGCGCCGCTCGCGAACCACGAAGATGGTGCGCTGGAGCTTGGCGAGAAGCCCGAAGAAGGGCCAGTTCGCCACCTCGCGCTTGGCCACGAAGGAGCCTTCGATAAGGGAGGCAAGCACCATGATGTCGAGATAGGAGGTGTGATTGCACGCGAACAGCACCGGACGCGAGTGCCTCATCTTGCCGCGCACCTCAAGCCTAATGCCGAAGATGCGGCAGCAGGTGCGGTGATAGAAGAGCGGAATTCGCTCGCGCGCCCGGGCGTGGAGGGCGAGCGCCAACGCCTGCGCCGGAATCAGCACCAGGGTCAAGCCGACGTAAAGCAGCAACCGGACAAGCGCGCGGAGCGGCGAGCCCATGAGCTAATCCAAAGCTCCGCCGCTCTTGGCAACCCGCTCCGCCGAGAAGTGCTCGCGATATTTCTCGGTGACCCAGCCGGTCTTGACCAGGATGAGCACATCGGTGGTGTTGAACTGATGGTCGACCACGGCACCATCGCCGACGAAGCCGCCGAGTCGCAGGTAGCCCTTGATCAGCGGCGGCAGCTCGGCGAGCGCGCGGCGCGGATTGATCGTTGCCGGATCGAGCTGGCGCATCTCGATGAAGCGGCCGGCGACCGCGCGGGCGCGCAAGCCGGGCGGGGCCAGGTGATAATGGTAAAGATACGTGAGGACGACGGCATGGGCGCTCGGATCGGTGCCCGGCAGGCTGGCGCAGCCGAACATCAACGCCACGTCGTACTTCCACACGTAATCGGCAATGCCTTTCCAGAGAAGCTGCATGGTGCCGCGCGTGCGATAGTTGGCATCCACGCAGCTGCGGCCGAGCTCCAGGATTTCGCCCGGGTACTCCTTGAGCTGGCTGATGTCGTACTCGCTCTCGCTGTAGAAGCCGCCCGCCGCCGCCGCCGGCTCGCGGCGGATGAGGCGGTAGGTCCCCACCACGCGCTCGCGCACGTCGTGCTTCTCGTTGTCGACAACGAGCAGGTGGTCGCACACCTCGTCGAAACGGTCGAAGTCGCGCCCGCGCGCGGCGACTTCGGGGCTCGGCTTGGCCGACATCTCCTCGTAGAACACGCGGTAACGCAACGCCATCGCGGCCTCGATTTCCTCCTCGTCCTCGGCGAGGCGGACTTCGAGGTTGCTGACCCGCGTCACCTCGTCGGGTGCGGTCTTCAGCTTCCTGAGCGGCGTGACCTTGCTCACGCGTGCGACCCCCCGCTCGGCGTCCCGCTGCTGCCGCCCAAGAAAGCAATGAGCAGCTCGATCATTTCCGCGGCTTCGCTTGCGGACCCAGCGGGATGCCGTAGAGCTCGAGCCGGTGGTCCACCAACTCGAAGCCGAGCTCCTCGGCGACCTCGCGCTGGAGCTGCTCGATCCTCTCATTGGAGAACTCGATGACGCGGCCCGACTGGATGTCGATCAAGTGATCATGATGGGATTCGGGGATTTCCTCGTAGCGCGCACGGCCGTCGCCGAAGTCGTGACGCTCGAGAATGTTCGCTTCCTCGAAGAGGCGGACGGTGCGGTAGACCGTCGAGATGCTGATGTGCGGATCGATCTCGGTCGCGCGCCGATAGACCTGCTCGACGTCGGGATGGTCGTGAGCGTCCGACAGCACGCGCGCGATCACCCGACGCTGATCGGTCATCTTCAAGCCCTTGTCGTGGCAAAGCTTCTCTAAGCGCGACGGCATGACTCCAGCCGCTTGTGCCAAACCCCACTCGACAGTATAGCCGAAAAGCCTCAAGCCGCCTATCGCGTTCGCCGGCCGGGAGTGTCTCAGTTTGAATTTTAGCGGGGTTGACCGGCTTCCTGCAGATGGTAGCCTTATAGAAACCTGGATGGTCCTATGTCCCGCCAGAAAATCAACCGCATTGGTACAATCGCGCCCGTCGTTATGTCGCTATTGGCATTCGGCTTGGTCCTACTGGCCGTTGCCACCGGATGGGACAAGGACATGAAGGATGAGGGCGCAGCAGCCCACATATTCCAGCTTCTTGTCGCGTTACAGATACCCTTTATTCTCGCATTCTTAGTCACGGCGGATTGGAGGCGGTTCAGGCCCATTCTAGTTATACTTAGCATACAGGTCGCGGCCCTCGCGTTGGCCTTCGGTCCCGTCGCCTATTTCAGACTGTGACAGCATCCAAATTCAAACTGAGACACTACCCGCCGGCCGCTTGCCAAGCAAGCGCTTGCAAGCAACCGCCCTTGCTTATGTCAAATCCTTAGGTTCCTGCACGTGGCATGCCGCGCCGGCGCTACTTCGCCCCCTCCGTCCTTCGTGCGCGAGGCATCTCGCGCGACCGGCCAATCATATCGTCATCTCGGTCATCTCGATCGATTGCTCCGGCGAGCGCCCGGCTTCGCCGCGTTGCCAACTCACCCTTGCCGCCCACCCTTGCGCGCGCGCGTACCGAGTCCGATTTCCTTGGCCAGCCGGCTGCGTTGCTTGGCATAGTTCGGCGCCACCATCGGGTAGTCGGGTCCGAGGCCCCAGCGCTCGCGATACTGCTCCGGCGTCAGGTTGTACGCCGTCTTGAGGTGCCGCTTCAGCATCTTCAGCTTCTTGCCGTCCTCGAGACAGACGAGGTGGTCGGGGGTCACCGACTTCTTGATCGGCACCGCCGGCGGCGGCCGCTCGGCCGGCGCTGCGGCCGGCTTTTCGAGATCGAAAAGGCTGGCATGCACCGATTTGATCAGGTTCGGCAATTCTGCAACCGGCACCGTGTTCTTCGACACGTGTGCGGCGACGATTGTCGCGGTGAAGGACAGAATTTCACCAGGGCTTCTTTGCTCGGCCATTGTATTGCCTCCTCCTGTTCAACGCGCTGTAGTTATAAATACTTCTGTGTTGCAGGACAACCTCTTTGGCGTATCCAAAAAGTCTTCTCTTATCAAACGGTTGCATGCGGCAGCGCGCGACGCATGACGAGTGCATCGCGATCCCCCCCGCTCTCGCGCCGGTAGTAGGCGGCGCGCCGGCCGACGACGGCGAAGCCGTGGCGCTCGTAGAGTGCGCATGCCGCATGATTGTCGGCCGCGACTTCGAGAAAGATCGCGCCCGAGCCCCGTGCGGCCACCTCTCTAAGGGCGCTGGCGAGAAGTGCCGTCGCCACCCCGCGTCTGCGCTCCGCGGGCAAGACGGCGAGCGTCAGGATTTCGCATTCGCCGCCGCCGGCGCGGCAGAAGATGAAGCCGAGCGGCTCCTGGGGGGCCTCCAGCGAGCGCTTGCGTTCGGCGAGGAGCGCGAAGGCGCCCGGCGTTATGAGGAGCTCGCCCAAGGCGAGCGCCGACCAGGGATCGTCGAAGGCCGCTTCATGAAGGGCTGCAAGTGCGTCGAGGTGGGCGAAGCCGGCGGGCTTGACCGAGAGCGTCACGGCACCGCCGCCGCGGGAGTCGTGACGGAGGGCGGACGCAGATAGAAGGGAGCCGGCGGCTCGGCGGATGCCTCCGACGCGCGAGCCGCGGCCATTCTCGCCACGACGGCGGCATCGACGAAGGCGGCGCTTGCGGCCTCGCGCACGTCGCAGCCCCGCGCGCGCAACGCGG
>DATNIJ010000207.1:0-7224 GCA_035604475.1 Alphaproteobacteria bacterium | reverse complement strand
TACTATCCCGATGTCGACGACACCGCACTCGTCGGCATGGCGCTCGACCGGGCGGGCGATCCCGCCCATCGCGAGGCGATCCTCAGGGCCGCCGAATGGATCGTCGGCATGCAGAGCGAGAACGGCGGCTGGGGCTCGTTCGATGCCGAGAATACCAAGTACTACCTGAACCACATCCCCTTCGCGGACCACGGCGCACTCCTCGACCCGCCGACGGCGGACGTGAGTGCCCGCTGTCTCGGCTTCTTGGCACAGCTCGGCTACGAGCGCGCGCACCCGACGGTTGCGCGCGCCATCGCGTTTCTCAAGCGCGAGCAGGAGGCGGACGGCTCATGGTTCGGGCGCTGGGGCACCAATTACGTCTACGGAACCTGGTCGGTGCTGTGCGCGCTGAACGCGGTGCACGAGGACCCTCAACAGCCCTGCATCCAGAGAGCCGTCGAGTGGCTCAAGGGACGCCAGCGCGAGGACGGCGGCTGGGGCGAGGACGGGGCCAGCTATTGGCCGGAACGGCGCAGTGAATGCAAAGCCTCGACACCCTCGCAGACGGCCTGGGCGCTGCTCGCGCTGATGGCGGCGGGCGAGGCCGATAGCCTTGCCGCCAAGCGCGGCATCGCCTATCTGCTCGAGGCCCCCCGAGAGGGCTGCGCGTGGCAGGAGCCGTGGTTCACGGCCGTCGGCTTCCCGCGCGTCTTCTACCTGCGCTATCACGGCTATTGCCAGTTCTTCCCGCTCTGGGCGCTGGCACGTTACCGCAACCTGACGCGCAGCAACGACAAGACCGTCCCCTACGGCATCTGATGAGAATCGGCATCGTGGTCGGCATGGTGGCCGAGGCCGAGCGCGCCTTAGCCCCGGCCGCGTCACTCCCCGAGCCGCTCAGACCCCTCATCTTCATAGCAGGCGGGTGCGCTGGGCGCGCTTACTCCGGTGCGTGCGAGCTCCTCAGAGCAGGTGCCTCGGCGCTCTTGAGCTTCGGGGTCGCGGGCGGGCTCAATCCCGCGCTCGAGACGGGCGATGCCGTGCTGGCGAGCGAGGTCGTCCTTCCCGACGGCGCGCATCTCGAGAGCGACCCTCGCTGGCAGCGGAGCTTAGCCGTGGCCCTCGCCGGCCGGGCGCGCGTGGGAGGGATAGCCGGTCGCGACATGATGGTCGCGACGAGGGCCGGGAAGGAGACGCTCGCGAGCCGCACCGGTGCGGTGGCCGTCGATATGGAGAGCCACGAGGTGGCGCGCGCAGCAGCCGAGGCCGGCGTGCCCTTCATGGCACTCCGCGTCATCCTCGATCCCTTGGGGGGCCAACTGCCGTGGGCAGCGCTTGTCGGCCTCGCACCCGACGGTAGGCGTCGTGCGCTGCCGGTCCTTGCTCGGCTTCTCTTGCGGCCGTGGGAGCTGCCGCGGCTCTTGGCACTTGCCTGCGACAACCGCCGCGCGCTGGCGGCGTTAGGCCGCCTCGCTGCCGACCTTGGCCCGGCGTTCGGCTTCCTCGTGTAGCTCGCCGAGCGCCTTCTCTACGTTGGCGTCGAAGACGTACTCCGCCGGGCGCTGCTTATCGAGAGGAATTTCGGGCGCCATCCGACCCTCGGTCCGCGGTCCGCGCAGCGAGACCATGAGCGCCTTGAGCGGGTGCCTTACCGCGTCGTCCGCCGCCGTCGGCTCGTAGCCGCAATGCACCATGCAGTTGGCGCATTTCTCGTAATTGCCCGTCCCGTATTTGTCCCACTCGGTCGTCTCCATGAGCTCCTTGAAGCTCCGTGCATAGCCTTCGCCGAGGAGATAGCAGGGGCGCTGCCAGCCGAACACGTTGCGCGTCGGGTTGCCCCAGGGGGTGCAGTGGTATTGCTGATTGCCGGCGAGGAAGTCGAGGAAGAGGCTCGACTGCGAGAAGCGCCACTTCTTGCCGCGCCCGCGCCGAAAGACGTCGCGGAAGAGCTCCTTGGTCTTGTGCCGCGTGAGGAAGTGCTGCTGGTCCGGCGCGCGCTCGTAGGCGTAGCCCGGCGAAATGGTGATGGCGTCGACCTTGAGCTCGAAGCTCGCGAAATCGAGGAAGGCGGCGATGCGCTCGGGGTCGAGCCCGTCGAAGAGCGTCGCGTTCACGCTGACGCGGAAGCCGCGCTCACCCGCCTTGCGGATCGCCGGCACGACGCGGTCGAACACTCCCTCCTGGCACACCGAATGGTCGTGCTCCTCCTTCAGACCGTCGAGATGGACGGAGAAGGTGAGGTAGGGCGAGGGCGTGAAGAGGTCGAGCTTCTTCTCTAAGAGGAGCGCGTTGGTACAGAGGTAGACGAACTTCTTGCGCGCGACGATGCCCTCGACGATCTTGTCGATCTCCTTGTGGAGCAGCGGCTCGCCGCCCGGAATCGACACTACCGGCGCGCCGCACTCGTCGACCGCCTGCAGGCATTCCGCGACCGAGAGGCGCTTGTTCAGGATCTCATCGGGATAGTCGATCTTGCCGCAGCCGACACAGGCGAGGTTGCAGCGGAACAACGGCTCGAGCATGAGCACGAGCGGATAGCGCGCGTTGCCCTTGAGACGCTGCTTGAGCACATACGCGCCGACGCGCGTCATCTGAAAGAGAGGTACGCCCATGTCGTTGTCTTTTCCGTTTCTTCCAATCCCGCGACCCGTCCGCCTCAGGCGACAGCCTCGTCGCGCAGCTCGGCGGGCAGCTTGAACTGCACGTTCTCCCTGATCCCGTCGAGCACGCTCACCTCGGTCTCGTCGAAATCCCTGAGCCGCGCGATGAGGTCCTGCACCAGCTCCTCGGGTGCGGAGGCGCCGGCGGTGATCCCGACCGATTCCGCACCCTTGAGCCAGCGCGCGTCGAGCTGGCCCGCATCGTCGATCAGATAGCTCGCCACCCCCATCTCCGAGCCGATCTCGCGCAGGCGGTTCGAGTTAGAGCTGTTCTTCGCACCCACCACCAGGATGACGTCGACCTCGCGCGCAAGCTCGCGCACCGCGGCCTGGCGGTTCTGCGTCGCGTAGCAGATGTCCTTGACGTCGGGCCCGTGTATGCGGGGGAAGCGGCGCCGCAAGGCTTCGATCACCTCGCGGGTGTCGTCGACCGAGAGGGTCGTCTGCGTCACATAGGCGAGCTTGCTGGGGTCCGTGACCTGAAGCTTCGCCACGTCGCCCGCCTTGGAGACGAGGTGCACCTTGCCCGGTATGCGCCCCATGGTGCCCTCGACCTCGGGATGGCCCTTGTGACCGATGAGCACCACCTCGTAGCCGTTCTCCGCGTAGCGCTGCCCTTCCTTGTGCACCTTGGCGACGAGAGGGCAGGTCGCATCGATCACCGGCAGCTCGCGCAGGTTGGCCTCATCCTCGACGGTCTGGGCGACCCCGTGGGCGCTGAACACGGTGATGGCGCCCTTCGGCACACCGTCGAGCTCCTCGACGAAGATGGCACCCTTGGCCTTGAGGTCCTCGACCACGCGCTTGTTATGCACGATCTCGTGGCGGACGTAGACCGGCGGACCATAGCGCTTGAGCGCGCGCTCCACGATCTCGATGGCGCGCTCGACCCCGGCGCAGAACCCTCTCGGTTGGGCAAGGACGACCCGCATGGAACCCCCTCTTGCTCGCTCCCTCGCCTGCTTCTCAGCCGCGCGGCCACCCATCGGGCCGCCGCCGCCCTTATCACCCAGCCATTTTCTCATCAAAACCGGCCTCGAGAGCCGGGCCCCCGCCCGGCTGAATAACACGAATCGGCGTTCTGCGCCACGGGGTCAGCCACTCGCCGCGCCGCAAGCTCCCTCCTCCCCACGAGCAACGGAGGTCCCGGCTGTGGCGGAACGCCGCGGCTTCCGGTCCTGGGCGAGGATGTCGCATCAAAAGATCGGGTTGGGAGCCTTCTGAGTCAATCCTGCAAGCGATGCCCCCTCCTGCCGTCATGGGGAACTCGCCCGCGAGCCGCCGCGCCCGCGCTCAAGATAGCCGCGAGCGCGGAACCACTCAACCGCATCGGCGATCGCCTGCGCGGCCGGGCGCCAACCGTAGCCGAGCTCACGCTTGGCCTTGTCGCTCTTGAAGTACATGAATTTCTTGGCGAGACGTGCGCCATCCACGGTCGCGATCGGCTCGCCCCTCCCCGCGATGCGCGCGAAGGCCTCGGCCGCGTAGGCGATGGCAAGGACGAGGTTGTGAGGGAGCCGGACGCGCGGGGCCGGGCGGCCCACGAGCCGCGCCACCTCCTCGAGGATTTGCCTGAGCGACATGTCGTCGCCGCCCAGGATGTAGCGCTCGCCGACCCGGCCGCGCTCGTAGGCGAGGAGATGGCCAAGCGCCACGTCGTCGACGTGCACGACGTTGAGGCCGGTATCCACATAGGCCGGCATCCTGCCGCTCGCCGCCTCGACGATCATCCGTCCGGTAGGCGTCGGGCGCACGTCGCCGGGCCCGATCGGGGCCGAGGGGTTGACGATAACGGCGGGAAGCCCCTCCTTGCGCACAAGCTCCCTCACCTCCTCCTCGGCGAGGAACTTGGAGCGCTTGTAATGGCCGATCATGTCGGCAAGCGCCGACGGCGTCGTCTCGTCCGCGGGCGAGCCGTCGGCCATGAGGCCGAGGGTCGCGACACTGCTCGTGTACACGACGCGCGACACCCGCGCCGCGAGTGCCGCAATCATCAGGTTGCGCGTTCCCTCGACGTTGGTGCGGTAGATCCCCTCCGGCTCGGGCACCCAGAGCCGATAGTCGGCGGCGACGTGGAAGAGCGCCTCGCAGCCTGAGACCGCGGCGGCAAGCGAGGCAGGATCGGCGAGATCGCCGTGGCGGAGCTCGCAGGCAAGGCCGTCCAGGTTGCGCAGATCGCTTCCTCGGCGCACGAGTGCCGCTACCTCTACGCCCGCTCCGACGAGCCGGCGCAGCACGGCCGAGCCGATGAAGCCGGAAGCGCCGGTGACGAGCGCCCTCATGGTGTCGTCCCGAGCGGCGCCGAGGCCCCGTCGCGCGCACTCATCGGGAGACCGAGTGCCGCCGCCGGCGGGCTTGCTCGCGCCACGTGAGCAGCGCCGGAAGGACGACAAGCGTGCAAAGAAGTGCCAAGGAGAGGCAGATGCCGAGCAGGTATCCCATGCTTGCCGTCCCTCGGTGGCTCGACACCATGAGGCTCGAAAAGGACACCATGGTCGTGAGTGCGGAGAACAGCACCGCGCGCGGCGTGCTCGTGCGCAGCAGATCCGCGACCCGCGGAGTCTCGCGGTGGCGCAGCACAAGATAGATGCCGAAGGCGACGCCAAGGCTGAAGAGAAGCGGGAGCGCTATGATGTTGGCGAAGTTGAACGCCTGCCCCGTGAGCACGACGACCGCCACCGTGAGCGAGGCGGCGAGCATCAGCGGCAGCAGCACGAGAAGCGAGTCGCGCAAGCTCCGCAACACGACGATGAGCAGCACGCCGATCGCCACGAATGCGATGGTGCCTGCCCTTTCGAAGGCGCCGACGACGAGCTTGCCGCCCTCGAGCAGCTCCACCGGCGCATCGGTGGCGTTCGGTGCGATCACTTGGACCGCCTCGACGAAGCGGCGCAGCGCGTTTTCGTGCGTGAGGTTCTCTGAGGGGAAGACCTCGATGCGGGCGCGGCCGTCGGCCGCCAGATAACGCTCCTTGAGGCTCGCGGGCAGCGTGCCGTAGCTGACGGGTCCCGCCTGCATGACCGCGAGCAGGCTGTCGAGGCGCCCCGGCAGGTTGCCGACGAGGGCGGTCTCGAGCCGGGAATAGGCGTCCGCCGTCTGACCGGGCCCCTCGGCGAAGCGCGAAAGCAGCCCCGCCAGCCGCTTCGCGGATGCCGCGGCCGCTCCCGCCTTGGGCGAGGCGGCGAGCTCCTTGAGCCTGCCTTGGAGATCCTCGGCCGCGGCGCGGCGCTCGCCCTCGCTCGGCGGCGCCTTGGGCTCGCGCTCCTGCAACACGGGTGTGAGGAAGGTCGCCATCTGGTCGATGAGGGCGAGCTTCTTCTCCTGCTCTTGGGGAATGAACGAGCTGAGCGTCACCGTGCTGTCCACCTCGGGCAGCCGGTCGAGCCGCTTGGCGAGCGTGTCCGCCTCCGCAAGGCTCGGCGCCACGATGTTGATCGAGTACGGCGAGATGCTCGAGTCCTTGGTCATTTCGAGATAGGCCCGGACCGACTCGGTATTGGGATTCTTGAGATTGATCGGATCGATGTCGAAGCGGGCGAAAGGAAAGGCCGCGAGCGAGACGAGGCCGAGCGCGAGCGCGCCCCAGCAGACGGCGCGCGCATGGCGATCGAGGAAGCCCGTCACCCCGTTTCCGTTGCGGTCGTCGTTCGGCCTCATGCCGGGCTTGGCAGGCATCAACGTGATGATTGCCGGCAGCAGCGTGAGCGTAGCGAAGAGGCCGATGAACGCGCCGACGCCCGCGATGACGCCGAGCTGCGACAAGCCGACGTAATCCGTGGGCACGAAGGAAAAGAAGCCGACCGCAGCACAGATTGCCGCCAGGCTCACGGCCACTCCCGTCCCGGACGCAGCGCTCTCCAAAGCCGCGCCGAGTGCTGCCCCCTGATCGACGCTCTCCTTGTAGCGCAGCGCGAATTGGATGCTGAAATCGACGGCAATGCCGATGAAGAGTACGGCGAAGGCGACCGAGATCAAATTGAGATAGCCGATGGCAAGCGCTGCGAAGCTCGCCGTCCATACGAGGCTCAACAGCAGCGTCGCGATCGTCGCGAAGACGAGCCGGGGCGAGCGCAGGCCGAGGAATACGAGCACGGTGACGAGCCCGAGCGAGACCAGGCTCGCGAGCCCGACGCCGTTCTTGACGCTCTTGAGGTCGTCCTCGTCGAGCGCAGGCGCGCCCGTCACCTCCACGCGAACGCCGTGCGCCGCATCGAGATTGAGCGCTGCCGCCGTCTCGTGTATGGCCTTGATCGCCTGCGCAGCCGGGGAAAGCAATTTGTAGTCGAGACGGGGCGTGAGCAGGATGATCTGGCGCCGGTCGGAGGGACGATCGGGCAGGCCCGTCATAAGGTCGCGCCAGCTGAGCCGCGCGGGCTTGCCCGCCAGTTGCGCCGCCACCGTGTCCGCGATCACATCGAGCGGACGCACCAGGAGGCCGGGATCGACCTGGCCCAGCCTGATCCCCTCGGCGGCCTCGCCAAGCACGCCGAAAAGCCCGCGCAGACTGCGATCCTCGACGAGGGTGCCGAGCAGCGGCTGGGCCTGTGCTAAGCGGTCCGAGAGATCCTGCAGCTCCTTGATA
>DATNIJ010000206.1:0-3897 GCA_035604475.1 Alphaproteobacteria bacterium | reverse complement strand
GATCGCATGATGGACCGCTCCGCCCTTCTCGCCCGGGCCCAGGCGCTTGCCGGTGCCGACGTGCTCTGCCTCGGCGACGTGATTCTCGATCGCTACGTCTACGGCACGGTCGAGCGCGTCTCCCCCGAGGCGCCGATCCCGGTCCTGCGCATCGTGCGCGAGCGCACCATGCCCGGCGGTGCCGGCAACGTGGTGCGCAACTTGGCCGCCCTTGGCGCGCACGCGCGCTTCCTTTCCGTCATCGGCGCCGATGCGGCGGGGCGCGAGGTCGCCGAGCTGCTCGAGGGGGCGGAGCGGATCGAGTCGTCCCTCCTCGTCGAGGAGGGCCGCGAGACGAGTGTCAAGACCCGCTTCGTCGCGGGCACGCAGCAGCTCCTGCGGGCGGATCGCGAGAGCGTGCGGCCGATCGCAGCGGCGAGCGAGAGGGATCTCCTCGCGCGCCTCGCGGGCGAGCTCAAGAAGGCCCGCGTCGTGGTGCTCTCCGACTACGGCAAAGGTGTCTTGACCGACAAGGTGCTGGGCGAGGCCATCAAGGCATCGGCTGCCGCGGGACGTCGCGTGGTGGTCGACCCCAAGGGGACCGACTACGCCTGCTACCGGGGTGCTGATCTCGTGACCCCGAACCGCGCGGAGCTGGCGCTCGCCTCCGGCATGCCGGTCGAAAGGGACGACGACATCGTCGCCGCGGCGCAAGCACTCATCGAGAGCTGCCGCTTCGGCGCGGTGCTCGCCACGCGGGGTGCCGGCGGCATGACGCTCGTCACCGCCCGCGGCAAGGTCGACCACCTCGCGGCCGAGGCGCGCGAGGTCTTCGACGTCTCGGGTGCGGGCGACACCGTGGTGGCAACACTCGCGGCCGCCCTAGCGGTGGGGCTCGATCTCGTCGATGCCGCCCGGCTCGCCAACGTCGCGGCGGGGATCGTGGTGGGCAAGGCCGGGACCGCGGTCGCCTACGCAGAGGAGGTGTTCGCAGCCCTTCACACCCAGGCGCTGATGAGCCATGAGGCGAAGATCGCCCCCCTCGCCCAGGCGCTCGACCGCATCGAGACGTGGCGGCGCCAGGGCCACAGGATCGGCTTCACCAACGGCTGCTTTGACCTCCTGCATCCCGGCCACGTGGCGCTCTTGGCCCAGGCGCGCGCGGCCTGCGACCGGCTCGTGGTCGGGCTCAACGGCGACGCCTCGGTGGCACGCCTCAAGGGCAAAGGCCGGCCGGTGCAAAGCGACGCCGAGCGCGCGGTGGTGCTCGCCTCGCTCGCCAGCGTCGACCTCGTGGTGATCTTCGCCGAGGACACGCCCATCAAGCTCATCGAGGCGGTGCGGCCCGACGTGCTGGTCAAGGGTGCCGACTACACGCGCGAGACCGTGGTCGGCGGGGCGTTCGTCGAGGGCTATGGCGGCAAGGTGCTCCTCGTGGCCCTTACCCCCGGCCATAGCACGACCGCGACGCTCGAGCGCCTGACACGCTAAAGCGAGGCTTCGGGATCGAGCAGGCGCTGAAGGCGCGCGCTCGCCGCGATCGCAAAGCTCAGAACGAGCGCGCGGCGGCGCGCCCCACTCATGGGCGGCAAGCTGGGCGAGGGGCGCAGGACCACGCTCTCGTAGAAATCGGCGACGATGAGCCCGCAATCCTCGGGAAGGATGAGGCGCGGGAAACCCTCCGGCACCGCGAAAAAGAAGCTGTCGCAAAAGGGCAGATACTCGGGCCATTTCTGGTCGGCGCGGAAGTCGGCTTCCGAGGTCTTGATCTCGACGATGGCAATCTCGCCGGCCGCGTTCACCCCGATCACGTCGGCGCGCCGGCCGTTCCTCAAGGTGAACTCGGTGAGCGCGCCATAGCCGAGCGCGTGCAGCGTGCGGCACACCCCGCGCGCTAGCCGACTCGCGTCCCGGATTTCCACTATCGTCACGCCTTGAGCCCGCCGCTAGAAGAGTGCTGAAGGCGCCATCATAGCGGGGATCGGCAGGCGCGGAAAAGGCGCCAGGCCGGGGTTGCGGGTAGCGCGGCTTGTGGCCCGTCGTGAGCAAAGCAGACGCGGCATTTTTGCAGTGCAAAAGTGCGCGGGCGGCCCCTTTTTGTCTCACGACTCATGGCCTGGCGCCACAGTTCCGCCCCACTTTTGTGAGAGTAAATAAGGCTACAGGCGTCACAGCCCAGCGCCGGCCAGCACTGGCAAAGGCGTCTCGGGCTGTCCTGAGCCCCGCCTGAGGCGGGGCTCTTCTTTGAGCGCAGGGCAGACGGCGTTCGCCCGTATCGGTGCATATGCAAGCGGGCAGGCCTGTTCAAGGAGGCCAGACAATGAGGATCTTGGACATACTCAGGCGCCTCTTGGTTCTGGGCGCAGTAGTGCTGACTGCGATCACCGCGCTGGCGGCAACGCCAGCCGCCGCACGCGTCTTCGTCGGCATCGGCTTGGGCTTCCCGGTGTTCGCACCCTATCCTTACTACCCCTACTATCCCTACTATTACGCGCCGCCGGCCGCCTACTATCCGCCTTATTACGCGGCGCCGACCGTGGTGGCGCAGCCGGCTGCACCCGCGCCCGCGCAGTCCTGGTACTATTGCGACAACCCGAAGGGCTACTATCCCTATTTGCAGTCGTGCGGCAGCGGCTGGCGCCAGGTGCCGGCAACGCCCCCGGGCCCGACGCAATAAGTACCGACTCAGCAACGGCGCTTAGCTGAAGCGCATGGCGCGGCGAGGACGGCCGGGGCGACCCCGGCCGTCCTCGTTCTATGTGCAGCACTCCAGGGATTCGATGCCGCAGGAAGAAGCGTCTCGGCGCGTATGATTGAGCATGCTAAGGAAGTAGCACCTCCGCTTTGCGGGCGTGCGGCTCTCTCTCGGAATCCCTGGAGGAAACGATGAATTTGCGCAAGATCGCCTTTGTCTCCCTCGCAGCGCTTTCGCTCGGCGGCGCGGTAGCGCTCGCTCAATCGACCCCACCCCCCGCCGGTGGTCCGCCGCACCATCACCAAATCTCGCCCGCCGAGATGTGTACGGAGCATCAGGCGCACATGGCCGGCCACTTGGCCTACCTCGAGGTCAGGCTCAATCTGACGGCCGAGCAGAAGCCGCTGTGGACCAAGTGGCGCGACGCCCTCGCTCCCGGGATGGAGAAGGCGCACGCCCTATGCATGGAGCGCGCGGCAAAGCCGGAAGCGCCCCAGAGCATCGTCGAGCGGGCGGCTGAGGCGCAGCAGATGCTGGCAGCGCGAGCGGCCACCCTCGCGGCGGCCCAGCCGGCGCTCACGGCCTTCTATAACGCGCTGACGCCTGACCAGAAGGCCATCCTCGACCGTCCCATGGGGCGCTGGGGCCATCACGGAGGCCACCACTGGGGCCACCACATGGAGGGTATGGCACACGGCTGGCAGCAGCATCAGCCGGGCGACGAGCAGAAGAAGGACCAGTAGGGCGTACCAGTGCCGGCGGTGCCCTATGCCTAGGCGATCGCCTAGGGCGAAGCGGTCAAGCGCTCGAGTCGCTGACACGGCTGAGCCGCGGCCCGGGGTGCCAAGCACCTCCTTTTGAGCAGCAAAAGAGGCGACCCCGCGGGCCGCCGGCCATGGCCGGCGGGCGCGGGATTCCTCTGTCGTCCGCGGAAATTTCAGCGATAATGAGGGTGCGGGCCTGCGAGGTGTCCGTGCGCCGAGCCATGGCCGCCTCGCGATCCGGGCGGGGATTGACCACCATCTGCGGCGCGGGTGCCGGGAGGCGTGCGCCTTGGCGGCCGAGAGGTGGCAAGCGGCGATGGAAGGGCATGATCGAGGCTCGTGATCTCTACAAGTCGTTCGGCGGAGTGCATGCGGTCCAGGGGGTCAGCTTCATCGCGCGCGACGGCGAGATCACCGGCATCATCGGACCGAACGGGGCCGGCAAGACCACCATTCTGC
>DATNIJ010000205.1:0-14007 GCA_035604475.1 Alphaproteobacteria bacterium | reverse complement strand
ATTTGCGCGGGGTCGAGGCGGTCATCGACAAGGACCTCGCCTCGAGCCTCCTGGCGCGCCAGGTCGGCGCCGATCTCCTCCTGGTCTCGACCGCCGTCGAGAAAGTGGCGCTCGACTTCAACAAGCCGAGCCGGCGCTGGCTCGACCGCCTGACCGTGAGCGAAGCGAAGCGCTACTACGCCGACAACCAGTTCGACCGGGGCAGCATGGGGCCGAAGATCGAGGCCCTCGTCGAGTTCCTCGAGGCGGGGGGGCAGCGCGGCATCATCACCAGCCCGACCAACATCGGCCGCGCGCTCGCCGGCGAGACCGGCACGCATATGGTGCCGGACTGAGCCAAGGCGGGAGGCAAGGACGGGAAGGCTCGTTCAAGACCTTCCTCGCCAACGTCGCGAGTGTCGCGATTCGGAAGTTCGTCTCACCCGGAAATAACCGTCATTGCGAGCGCAGCGAAGCAATCCAGGGGCTGGGTGCGAACCCCGGCGTACGCCGGGGCTGGATTGCTTCGGCACCCTTCGGGCGCCTCGCAATGACAAGCGTTCTCCTGATGTCGAGAATTTCAGAACCAGGACGCTCGGCCACGGGTCAGATCAACGCGATCTTCCCGCTCGATTGAGTCGAAGCACTTCCTCACCCCCGCTTGGCCGTGAAGGCCTTGAGCGAGGCGATCTCCGGCCCGCCTGCCGCATGCGCCTCGGCCAGGCGCTCGAAAAGGCGCGCCGCACCGCGGTAGATTTCGGCGCCCGCGGGGTCGGCCTCGAGATAGGCGGCGATCTCCTCCATCTCCGCCACCCAGCGGTATGCCTTCGGGTACATGCGCGGCACCTGGCGCTCGAGCCAGGACTTGAGTGCGGGTTGACTGGCGCCGAGCTCGCCGCTCAATGCCGCGGCAACGCCCGCGCGCTCGGCACCCAGCATCATCACGGCGCCGAGGGCGGTGAGCCCCTTGGTGAGCGAGGCATAGGAGAGCTTGAGCGCCGAGGCGCTGCCGATCGTGCCCTCCACCAGGCGCACGTCGAGCCCGTAGTCGCGCAAGGCCGCAAAGGCCGCGGCATGCGGGCCCGAGGCATAGAAGCGCGGGCCGTCGTCGCCCTCGCGCGGCGGGCCGCCGATGATGCCGGCATCCACGAAGGGGCATCCGCTCGGCGCGATCAGCGCCTCCACCCGGCGCACCGTTTGCGGGCTCACGGCATTGCAGTCGACGAAGACCGGCCGCCGGTTGCTTTGGCTGAGCGCGGGCGCCATGCGCTCGGCGAAGGCGGCCGCCTCCCCGGGCGGTATGATGGAAAGCACGAAGTCCGCGTCGGCCACGAGCTTCATGTCGTCGTCGACGATCTCGATCCCGGCGCGTTCGGCGCGCGCCCTGCTCGCGGCGCTGCGGCCGGCAAGCGAGGTGAGGACGCTCGCACCGCGCTCGCGCAAGCGCCGGCCGACGGCACTTCCCATCTCGCCCATCGCGATGACGACGATCGTCGGAGCCATGATCGGGGTTCCTTCCGAAAAGAAGAGCGCTCAGCGGCCGCCGAGGAAGTCCTGCATCCAGCGCCGGTACTCCTCCTCGCGCGTCACCCGCCGCATCAGCTCCGGGGCGGCCGTAGCGGTGATCTCTGCGGGCGGCGTGCCGTCGCGGAGCGCCTTCAATGTTTCGTGCACGGCGCGCACGGCCGCCAGGAAGGGCTGGTGACCCTGGAGGCAGATGCGCACGCCCTTGGCGCTCAGATAATCGAGGTCCATCAGCGCTGGACCGGCCCCACCCAGGATGAGTGGAAGCTTGACCGCCGCGGCGACCGCCTCGAGCTCCTCGCGCGCGCGCACGCCGACGAGAAAGAGGGCATCCACGCCCGCGGCCTCATACGCCTTGGCGCGCGCGACCGCGTCCGCAACACCCGTCGCGGTGACGGCACTCGTGCGCCCGACGACGACGAGGCTCGGGTCCTGTCGTCCGGCGAGGGCTGCGCGCATCTTGCCGACGCCTTCCTCGAGCGGCACCAGCCGGGTCTCGCCGAGCGCGCCGAAGGGGGCCGGCAGCAGCGTGTCCTCGATCGTCAATGCGGCGACGCCCGCGGTTTCGAGCTCCTCGACCGTGCGCTTGGCATTGAGCGCGTTGCCGTAGCCGTGGTCCGCATCGACGAGAAGCGGCAGGTTGCCCGCGCGGCAGATGCGATAGGCCTGCTCGGCGAGCTCGCCGAGCGTGAGCACCATCAAATCGGGCGCCCCAAGCACGGCGAACGAGGCGACGGAGCCGGCGAACATGCCGAGCTCGAAGCCCAAGTCCTCGGCAATGCGCGCGGAGATGGGGTCGAAGACGGAGGCGGGATGGACGCAGCGCGTGCCGGAGAGGACGGCGCGGAAGCGCTTGCGGCGATCGGTCCAATGCATGGCGCCAAAGTAGCAGAAGCACAGCACGGCGACGAGTGGAATGGTGCTGCCGCAGGCCCGGCCTGGCTTGCCCGCGCGCCTCTGAAGCATGCTATTCTGCGGGCCGCACCCGCCGCGGCATCGCTGCCGCGCGCGCGGCCCTTGGGAGAAAGACGCCGATGTCGCAAAGGCAACGCGCAACGCCGAAGCCGGCCGCCGGTGCCGCCGGCCCTGGGTCCGCCGTCAAGGAGACGCCGCTCGACTTCGAGAACCTGCACGAGATCGTGCGCAAGGCCCGCCAGAATCTCGATCAGAACAATTGGGACTATATCGTCGGCGGGACGGAGAGCGAGACGACGCTGAGACGCAATCGCCTGGCACTCGACTCGCTCGCCTTCCGGCCGCGCGTCTTGCGCGACGTGAGCCGGGTCGACGCCTCGGTCGAGCGGCTCGGCCGCAAGCTGCGCCTCCCGGTGATGCTTGCACCCGTCGGAGCCCTCGAGACCTTCGAGCCGGGCGGTGGGGCCACCGTCGTGCGCGCGGCAGGCGAGTTCGGCGTCCCCCATATGCTGAGCTCCGTGTGCGCGCCCGGTCTCGAGGGCGTCGCCAAGGCGGCACCCGAGGCGCTGCGCATCTTCCAGCTTTATGTCCGCGGCGACGATGCCTTCGTCGAGGACCACGTGCGCCGCGCCATCGACAACGGCTACGCCGCCTTCTGCCTGACCGTCGACACCGCCCATTACAGCCGGCGCGAGCGCGATATCGCCAAGCGCCACACGACCGCCGGCCGGCGCCGGGCCAGCGGGCGCGAGTTCCAGGCGGCCCTCGATTGGCGCACCGTCAAGCTGATCAAGGACAAATTCGCCCTTCCGCTCGCGCTCAAGGGCATCGCCACCCGGGAGGACGCCAGGATCGCGCTCGAGCACGGCGTCGAATGGATCTACGTGTCGAACCACGGCGGGCGGCAGCTCGACCACGGGCGCGGCGCGCTCGAAGCGCTGCCGGAGATCGTAGACGAAGTCGCCGGCCGCGCCCGCATCATGATCGACGGCGGCTTCTGCCGGGGCACCGACGTGGTCAAGGCGGTCGCGCTCGGGGCGGACCTCGTCGGCCTTGGCCGCATGCAGTGCTATGGGCTCGCGGCGGCGGGGCAGGCCGGCATCGTGCGCATGCTGGAGCTCCTCGAGGACGAGGTGCAGCGTTGTCTCGGCCTCTTGGGGGTGGCGCGTTTGGCCGAGCTCGACCGCTCCTTTCTCCACCCGGCGGCGCCCGTCAATCCGCCGCACGTCCTGAGCGCCTTCCCGCTTCTTGAGATCGAGGCGTACCGGTATTAGAACGGGTCTGCCCGGCTCGAGGCTCGTGTCGCCTGACAGTTGACAGACGACACAAAAGTGCTATTATCTGCGGATGATCCGGTCGTTCAAGCATCGTGGACTGCAAGCGCTTTACGATGGGAGGACGGCCAGACGCGTGGCGCCGCAACATGTGGAGAAACTCCGCGACATCCTCGCTCAATTGGATCAAAGCCGGGGCCCAGATGATATGAATCTTCCGGGATACCGGCTGCATCCCCTCAAAGGCACGCTCAAAGGCTACTGGGCGGTGTCCGTATCAGGAAATTGGCGGGTGGCGTTCCGTTTCGAAGGGGACCACGCCATCGATGTCGATTATCTCGATTATCACTAGGAGCTGCTCATGAGCATGCACAACCCTCCGCACCCGGGCGGCATTGTCCGCCGGCAATGCCTCGAGCCGCTTGGCCTTTCCGTGACCGCGGCGGCGAGGGGCCTCGGCATCACGCGGCAGGCGCTCTCGGAGCTCATCAACGAGAGGGCAGGCATCTCCGTCGATATGGCGATCCGTTTGTCGAAGGCTTTCGGTGCTAGTCCCGAGACTTGGCTCGGCATGCAGACGGCCTACGACCTTTGGCAGGCGCGCCGCCGCTTCGAGGAGATCAAGGTCCGCCCCTTCAAGGTGGCGTAGCGCTGGAGGTTGTAGCTCAAACAAGCGGGAAATCGGCGTGCGCGAGAAGGAGCTTCGTCTGGCTTTGGTGTTCTTCGGCGGCATCTCGCTCGCCGTCTACATGCACGGCATCAGCAAGGAGATTCTCAAGCTCGTGCGGGCGTCCAAGGCGCTCCACGCCATCGCCAACCGCGCGGAGCGCCTCGCGGCGGCCTATCCCGCCGAGGCGGCGTCGCCTGATGGCGGCTGCGATACCGAGGGTCTCTACTTCGAGCTCTTGCGCGAGATCGGGCGCACGGTCGAGCTCCGCGTGATTGTCGACGTGATCGCGGGGGCCTCTGCCGGCGGGATCAACGGCGTCATGCTGGCGCGCGCGCTTGCGCACGATCTTCCCATGGAAAGGCTGCGCGACTTGTGGCTCGCAGAGGCCGACGTGAGCGAGCTCTTGGCGCGGGAGGCCAAGGCCAAGGCTTGGAACAAATTGTTCCTCGTGCCCTTCCTCTGGGGGGCCGGCCGCACGCGCCTCTTGGCGAACATTCCGGAGCTTGAGGTGCGCAGGAAGCTCTCCCTCTTCCTCCGCTCGCGCTGGTTCAAGCCGCCCTTCGACGGCCTGCGCATGTCGGAGCTGATGCTGGATGCCGTGCGCATCATGGGCGAGGGAGAGGGCTCGTTGCTGCCGAGCGGCATGCGGCTCGAGCTCTTCGTGACGCTCACCGATTTCTCCGGTTATCAGCAGCTCATCCCAATCCACGACCCGCCGCTCATCCGCGAGCGCGAGCATCGCCACATCCTCCGCTTCGGCTATCGACGCTCCGCCGCCGGCAAGATCAAAAGCGACTTCACGCTTGCGGACGCAGCCGCACTGGCGTTCGCCGCGCGCGGGACCTCCTCCTTTCCGGGCGCCTTTCCGCCGGCGCGGATCGTCGAGATGGACGCGCTCTTGGAACAGAAGGGCCTCGAATGGCCGAACCGCGAGCGCTTTCTCGCGCGCAACTTCGAGCGCTACTACCGGGCCGGCACGGATCCCGAGCTCGCATCCTTCATCGACGGCAGCGTGCTCACCAACAAGCCGTTCGGCGAAGCGATCCAGTCGATCAGGGGGCGCCCCGCCTATCGCCAGGTCGATCGCCGTCTCGTCTACGTCGAGCCCGACCCGGTGATGCCGCCTGCATTCTCGGGCAGCCATCCCCCCGGCTTCTTCACCGCGATCAAGGGCGCCTTGTCGGACCTGCCTCGGCACGAGCCCATCGCGCAGGAGCTCAACTGGGTCAACGGCTTCAATGAAAGGGTGCGGCGCCTCCAGGCGGTCGTCGAGGCGGCGCGCCCGGAGATCTCAGGCCTCGTCGCCGGCGTGGCGACCGCCGAAATCGACCGGCCCCTCACGATCGAGCAGATCGCCAGCTGGCGGGAAGCGGTCAACCTGCGGGTGCGCGAGAGCGCGGGCTTCGCCTACGAGGGCTATGTGCGCCTCAAGATGAGCTCCGCGCGCGGCTTCGTCGCAGAGCTCATGGCACTCGCTTGCGACTTCCCGACCGGCTCGCTCGCCGCCCGCGCCGTGTCCGAGGTCGTCGACGCTTGGACGCGAGAGCGCGGCATCGTCTACGGCGAGGGCGAGAGTGCGGCACTCAAGCGGGAACGGATGCCGCAGAATACCGTCCCGCCTTGGGTCGCCTTTCTCCTCTCCTTCGACGTTGCCTACCGGATGCGGCGCTTGAGCTTCCTCATTCAGGGGCAGAACCGGCTCTACGCGATGTGCGACGAGGCGGGGCTCGGCAGCGACACGGCGCGTTTCGTCGATCGCCTGAAGCGGCAGCTCTATCAATGCCTGGAAGCGCTCCGCGGTTACGAAACTGCGGAATTCCTCGCCGAGGAGACGCGTGCGGCCGCACGCGAGCTCTTCGCGACGCCGCCGTCCACGGCGGACGCGAGGGACATCGAAGGCTACGCGCGGGACTTTGCCTCTCGCCACGGGCAAGCGATCGCGGCACTGGTCGAGCGCATCGCGCGCGAGATCGATCTCGCCAAGGCGACCCACGACGTCGACGAGCTCCTCGCCGGCATGGATCACGGCGCCTCGGCGCCGCTTGTCAGGCGCGAGGTGCTGACCAACTATCTCGGATTTCCCTTCTGGGACGTGCTGACCTTCTCGGTGACGAACTGGCGCGATGTGGGGGAGTTCGGCGAGATCCGCATCGATCGCATCAGCCCGGAAGACGTGCGTTTCCGGGGCAAGGCCGTCGGCCCGGCCCCGCTCAAGGGTACCAGCCTCGCCCATTTCGGCGCCTTCTTCTCGCGCGCCTATCGCGAGAACGACTACCTTCTCGGACGGCTGCATGCCGTCGAGCGATTGATCGAGATCGTCTGCGACGCGGCGGGCAGCGAGCGCTACGCCGGCCTCGTCGACATGGACGGCCTCAAGCGCCGGGCCTTCGCCCGCATCCTGGAGGCCGAGGAGAAGCACCTCCCCGCGAGCCGCGAGCTCATCGCGACCCTCAGGCGGGAGCTCGTGGAAGCGAGAGACGAGGACTCGCGCTGACGGCGACGCTCGAATTTGCGAAGGCGCTCAATCGCCGGCGTGCCGCGCTCGCTCAAGGCGCCGCGCCGAGGAGGCGCAACGCCGCCCCGGCCATCACCTTGGCCGAGCTCACCATGTCCTCGATGAGCACGTACTCGTCGGGCTGATGGGCGAGGTCGAGGATGCCGGGGCCGTAGGCGATGCAGTCCTTGAGGTGCCCTGTACGCACCACGTGCTTCTGGTCGTAGGTGCCGGGCGAGACGACCTGCGTCGCGGGGCGGCCGAGGACGCGCTCGATCTCCGCACTCACCGCCCGCACCACGGGGGCGTCGGCATCGGTGAGCGTGGGGAGGAAGTGCAGCACCTCGCTCAAGCTGTAGGAAAATCCCGGCCGCTCGCCCTTGAGCGTCTCGAGGATGTCGACGATCTCGCGGCGGACCTCCTCGGGGTCCTCCTCGATGAGGTAACGGCGGTCGATCACCATGCGGCAGCTGTCGGGCACGAGCGGGCTCGGCAGGCCCTCGTAATCCTCGCCGAGCCCGCCGTGAACCGAGTTGATGTTGATCGACGAGCGCTTGGCCCCCTCGGGCACCACCGGCATGCGGGTGCGCTTTTGGGCGAGGCGCGGGATGAGCTTCTGCTCGATGCGCTCGAGCACCGCACCCATGTGGCGCACGGCGCAATTGCCGAGGAAGGGCATGGAGCCGTGGGCCATGCGGCCGTGGGTCTCGATCTTCGCCCACCACACGCCGCGATGGCCGATGCAGACGCGATCGACGTTGAGGGGCTCGGGGATGATCACGTAGTCGACGCGCGGGCGCGAGAAATAGCCGCGCTCCGCGAGATAGCCGACCCCGCCGTAGCCGCCCGACTCCTCATCGACCGTGCCCGAGATCTCGAGGAAGCCGGGAAAGCGGATGCCTTCGTCGAGGATCGCCTCGAGGGCGATGATCGAGGCCGCGAGCCCGCCCTTCATGTCCGAGGCGCCGCGGCCGTAGAGCCTGCCCTCACGCACTTCGCCCGCAAAGGGATCGACCGTCCAGCCGAGCCCGGCCGCGACCACGTCGATGTGGCTGTTGAAATGCACGCAAGGCCCCGGCCCTTGGCCCTCCTTGCGCGCGATGACGTTGGTGCGCGGATAGCGCTCGTTGTCGCCGGGGGCGCCGAGGCCCCGCTCGTAGGTCACGGCGAAGCCGCGGCGCTCCAAGCGCCTGCCGATAAGCTCGGCGCAGGGCGTGTAGGCGTCGCCCGGAGGGTTCACCGTCGGGATGCGGATGAGCTCGCGCGCGAGCTCGACCAGCTCCTCGCTACGCGCCTCGATGCGGTGAAAGAGCTTGTCGCGCGGGTCGAGGGGCATGGGGCCTCCCAAGGCACGCTAGGGGGAGACCAGCGCTTCTGTCAATCCATCGCAAGGATCATACGCGTCTACCATCACCCGCCTCATCGCGTTCGGCGCCGCGAGCCGGGCTCTTTGCCTCCGCGCGTGCGCCGCTGCGCCGCGGCGAGGTCGCGCGCCCCGGCGAGGATCGCCTCGACGTGGGAGAGATGTGCGGCCATGGCGGCGCGGGCACCTTGGCCGTCGCGGCGGCGCAGGCAATCATAGATCGCCCGATGGTCGCGCACGGTCATTTGCTGATTTTGCGGGAGACCCGTGTGGTCGCTCAGGTGATGGAAGAGCGGCGTCGACATGCCTTCCCACAAGCCGTCGACGAGGCCTGCCAGCACGCTGTTGCGCGCGGCCCCGGCGATGCACGCGTGGAAGCGGCGGTCGGCGTCGCGGCCGTCCCCGCCCGACGCCATGTCGCGCTCCATCTCCTCGATCGTCTCCCGGATGGCGGCAAGCTCGCTCCGCGTGGCAGCGCGCGCGGCGCGCTCGACGAGCTCGCACTCGAGAAGCCGGCGCGCGTCGAGCAGATCGAAGGGGCTCGGGCCGGCGTCGGGTGCCGGAAGTTGAGGCTGCGTCTCGCGCGCCGGCGCGTTCGAGACGTAAATCCCGGCTCCCGCGCGGATCGCAATGACGCCTGCGATCTCGAGCACGATCATCGCCTCGCGCACCGTCGGCCGGCTGATGCCCAGGCGCTTGGCGAGCTCGCGCTCGGGCGGCAGGCGGTCGCCTGACGCATACTCGCCCGCACGGATCAACTCGCGGATTTGATCGGCCGCCTGCTGGTAGAGGCGCTGGGCGACGAGGGGTTGGATCGGCATCGGCTCACCCCCCACCCTTTACGGGGGCTGATGCGCGAATGCCGGCAGCGTGAACCGGCAGCGTGGCCCAGAGCCGCGGGAGCTCGGCGAAGCAGAGAAAGAGGTGGTAGAAGACGCGCACCGGCAGCTCGCGCGAGAGCTCGCTGCCGTCGCGCGCCAGCTGGTTGCGCCAACGCGCCTTGCCATCGACGAGATAGTGCCGGAAGAGCCCGGCGACGTGGCTTCGGGCCGCGGCGGCCGCGCGCGCGTCGCCCGCGAACTCCCAGCGCGCAAGGTGCGCCTGGATTGCCTCGGTCTGCGGCCACAGCAGCTTGGTTGAGGTCAGGATGCGGCCCTCGCGCTCGACCTCGTCGAAGACCGCGGGCACGAGATCGGGCTCGCTCTCCTGCCCGCGAACGCAGGCGAAGCGGTAAAGACGTGCTGCCGGCTCGTCGAGGCTGCGGTCGCCCGTGAGCCGCGCGTAATGATGGAGGAGCCAGACCCACTCGAAATGGTGGCCGGGTTCGCGTAGGGAGCCGGCGCGGCCCGGTGCGGGCCGCCAATCGGCCGTGAAGAATTCGCCGAGCGTGCCGGTAGCCTCGTCGAAGAAATGCGCCTTGAAGAGCTCGGCCATCGCCTGGGCGCGCACCCGCCACAGCGCGTCTCCCGTCGCCTCGTAAAGTGACAGGAAGGCCTCGAGGAGATGCATGTGCGGGTTCTGCCGGCGCGGCAGCGCATCCGCACTCCCCGCAAGATGCCGCTCGCGATAGCCGCCGAAGTCCGGGTCGAGCAGAACTTCATTCATGAAGTCGATGATGCGCCGCGCCCAATCGAGTGGGGCCCGCGCTCCGGTCGCGCGGTGGAGCCAGGCGCAGGCGAAAAGCCCGAAGGCAAGATCGTAAAGATCCTTGGCGCGATCGCGGGGCGTGCCGTCGGCCGCGAGCTCATGAAAGAAGCCGCCCTCGGCCTGGTCCCAGCATCGCGTCGTGAGGAAGCGAAAGCCATGCTCGGCCGCCAGAAGTGCTGCGTCGCCGAGGCCGAGGACGGCGGCATGGGAAAAAGCATAGACGAGGCGCGCGGTGACGAGTGGCGTCTTGGCGCGCCCGCGGTCGGCGGCACCGTCCGATGTCAGATACTCGACGTAGCCTTCACCCTCCGACGTCGTAACAGCAGCCCACCAGGGCACCACCTCCTCGGCGAGCCAGTGCCGCCATGCCGCGGGCGTTTCAGGGACCTCGATCACCGCGTCTCCTACCAGTCGTGCATGGTGCCGTCGAGGAGACGGTTCACCGGCAAATAGGCGCGCCGGTAAGGGAACTTGGCGGCCAAGGCCTCGTCGATGTCGACGCCGTGGCCGGGCGTCTCGCCTGGATGCAGGTAGCCGTCCGCGAAGTAATAGGCGTGGGGAAAGACCGCGTCCGTCTCGTCGGTGTGGCGCATGTACTCCTGGATGCCGAAGTTGGGCACCGAGATGTCGAAATGCAGCGCCGCCCCCATGCAGACGGGCGAGAGATCGGTGGCGCCGTGGCTTCCGGTGCGCACGTTGTAAAGATCGGCAAGCGAGGCGATGCGGCGCAGGTGGGTGATGCCGCCTGCATGCACCACGGTCGTGCGGATGTAGTCGATGAGCTGCTCGCTGATCAGCGTGCGGCAATCGTGTATGGAGTTGAACACCTCGCCGACCGCCAAGGGCGTCGTGGTGTGCTGGCGGATGAGGCGGAAGCCCTCCTGGTTCTCGGCCGGTGTGGCGTCCTCGAGCCAGAACAGGCGATAGGGCTCGAGCGCCTTGCCGAGCCGCGCCGCCTCGATCGGCTTCAGGCGATGGTGCACGTCGTGGAGGAGATGAGGCGCGAAGCCGACGCGCGCCCTGAGCTTCGCGAAGAGCGTGGGCGCGAAGTCGAGATACTTCTCCGTCGACCACAGGTTCTCCGTCGGGAGATTCGCATCCGCCGGCTCGTAATACATCTTGTCTTTGGCGACGCCGTAAGTGGAGGCGAGGCCCGGGATGCCGCATTGGGCGCGCACCGCCTTGTAGCCGAGCTCCAGGTAGCGCTCGACCTCGGCGAGGCATTCCTCGGCGTCGCGGCCGTTCGCGTGGCCGTAGACCAACACGCCGTCGCGGCTGCGGCCGCCCAGGAGCTCGTAGAGCGGCATGCCGGCGGCCTTGGCCTTGAGGTCCCAAAGTGCCGTGTCGACCGCCGAGATCGCCGACATGGTGACGGGCCCGCGCCGCCAATAAGCGCCCTTCGCAAGGTACTGCCAGATGTCCTCGCTGCGGCGCGCGTCGCGCCCGATGAGGCAGGGAATGACGTGGTCGCTGAGATAGGAGGCGACCGCAAGCTCGCGCCCGTTGAGCGTGGCATCGCCGAGCCCGTGAAGCCCCTCCTCGGTCACGATCTTGAGCGTGACGAAGTTGCGCCCGGGACAGCTGACGATGACGCGCGCTTCCCTGATCTTCACGATATTCTCCTTAGCGGCTCGGCGATCATGATGGGCCGGATAGTGAAGTTGCTCACCACGGAGACACGGCGGGCACGGAGAAGAGAAGCGAGGTTAAACGCGGAGGTCGCAGCGGATGCGCGGAGTACGCAGAGGAGAAATACTCCTCCCTGCGCCCTCTGCGCATCCTCCACGTCCTCTGCGGTGGAATCTTGCTTCTTCTCGCTGCCCTCCGTGTCTCCGTGGTGAAAATTCCTCAAAGTGACGGCGGCCATGCTAGGTCCGCGGCTGCTCCTTGACGCGGGTCACGAGCTGGGTCGGGTTGACGAAGCGAAGGGCCATGAGCAGCCAGACGAGCATCGTCACCATGTAGGTGACCGCCATGGCGTCGACCGACTGCCCCGCGCGCACGCCCGCGGCGAAGACCGAATAATAGAGGGCCACGACGAGGGTCTGGCTGTCCGGCCCGGCGGTCAGGAAGGTGAGCTCGAACAGGGCGAACGCGCGCACCAGCACGAGCAGTCCCGCCGCCAGCATGCCGGGTGCCAGGAGCGGGACGAGCACGTGCGCGAAGACGCGGAAGGTGCCGGCGCCGAACACGCGCGCGGCCTGCTCGAGGCGCGGATCGATCTGCTCGATGAAGGGCGTCATGACGAGAACGACGAAGGGGACCGAGGGCACCAGGTTGGCCAGG
Organism: Alphaproteobacteria bacterium; assembly: GCA_035604475.1. GTDB lineage: Bacteria > Pseudomonadota > Alphaproteobacteria > JACZXZ01 > JACZXZ01 > DASPPM01. The sequence continues at coordinate 1,855 of DATNIJ010000205.1, read as the reverse complement.
ATCACGCCGGTCATGGTGCCGCCGAGAGCGAAGCGATAGAGCACGGTCGCGAGCGGGATGCCGTAGGTGATCGGCGGCACCAGGAGCGGCAGGAGGAAGAGCAGCAGCACGAGGCGCTTGCCTGGGAACTCCTTGCGCGCGAGCGCGTAGGCGGCGGGCACCCCGAAGAGGACCGAGACGCCGACCACGACGAAGACGATCTCGAGCGTCACCGTAAGCACGTCGCCGAGCTGGAACTCGTCCCAGGCCGAGGCATACCAGTGCGTTGTGAAGGCGGGCGGCAGCCAGGTGCCGAACCAGCGGGTCGCGAAGGAGTTCACGACGACGGAGGCGATGACCCCCGCGACGTTCATCAGGAAAAAGGTCATGACGGCCCAGACGAGGCACGACCACAGCATCTCGCCCCAGCCGCGCCGTTCGATCGAGCGCTCGAGAGTACCGGCGTTGAGCTGAGCCGGGCTCATCCCTTGGCTCCCGAGGCGGGCCCGCGATAAAAGGTGCCGCGCAGTCCCAGCACCGCCGCGACGACGGCAAGTTGGAGGGCTGCCATGATCATGGCGATCGCCGAGGCCATGGAATAGTCGTAGTCCTCGAATGCGGCCTGATAGGCGGCGATCGAGATCACGCGCGTGGGCCCGGCAGGTGCCCCGAGCAGCACGGCCGAGGGGAATACCGAGAAGGCCTGGACGAAGGCGAGGCAGAAGGTGATGGCCAGCCCCGGTGCCAAGAGCGGCAATTGGATATGGAGGAATTGGCGGGAGGGGCCGGCGCCGAGGGTGGAGGCCGCCTGCGCCAGCGCCGGATCGATGCCCGTCAAATAGGAGAGCGTCAGAAGGAAGGCGAAGGGGAAGCCGGTGATGATGAGCGAGAGCAAGACGCCCCAGTAATTGTGGGTAAGCCGCACCGTGGATGCGACCAGGTGAAAATCGAGAAGGGTGCGGTTGAACCAGCCTTGGGGACCCAGGTAATTGAGCAATCCTTCGGCGACCAGCACCGTCCCAAGCGTGATCGGCACCACGAGCAGCGTGGTGACGAGGCGCTGGAGCCGCGCGGCGCGGCGCAGCTTGAAGGCAAGCGGCAGCGCCAGCCCGACGTTGACGAGGGTCGCGGGAAGCGCGATCCAGAAGGTTATGCCGATCGTGCTCTCGAGGCGCGTCTCGCTGAAGAATTTCGCATAGTTCGCCCAAATGCCGCCCGCCTTGGGCTCGAAGGAAAGCACGAGCCCGTAAAGGAAGGGGTAGATGAAGAGGAGGAGCACCACCAGCGCACCCGGCACGATGAGGAGGAGGGAGCGGTCGAGCCCTGCATCCTTGAGGTCCTTGAGCGCCATGGCCTAGTGTCCCTCTCTTCCCTCTCCCGCTTGCGGGAGAGGGAAGGGGCCCATCCCGAAGGGATGGGAAGGGTGAGGGATTGCTTGATGTCGGTGCCGTCCCTCACCCTCCCATTGCTGCGCCCGGCGCGCGTAGCGCGCCTCTTTTGCATGATGCAGAAGAAGCGGGCCTTTGGCCCGCGGGGTCCCACCCTCTCCCGCAAGCGGGAGAGGGGCAAATTGCAAGCTCAAAACCCGTAGAGCTCGGCCGGATTGCCGACGAGGATGATTTCTGCGCACTGGCGCTGCCCGGCAGCACGGGGCAGGGCTACCGCGGATCGGTCTTCGCCTCGATAAAGGCGCGCAGCACGGCATTGATTCGGGTCTGGTATCCCCGACCTCTCTGGCGAAACCATTCGAGCACGTCGTTGTCCAGCCGCAAGGTGACCGGAGACTTGCCGCGGGGCCACACCACTTTTGCGTTGGCCCAATCCGCGGCGGTCGTCATCGCCGCATCGGGGTCATCGCCCGCGCTGCGTTCAATCT
>DATNIJ010000204.1:0-16733 GCA_035604475.1 Alphaproteobacteria bacterium | reverse complement strand
GACCGAGGCGATGTTCCTCATGATGAGGCGCGTCTTCGACGAGCTCGGCTACCGCCGCTACGAGTGGAAATGCGATGCGCTGAACGCGCCCTCGCGCGCTGCCGCCGAGCGCTACGGCTTCCGCTTCGAGGGCATCTTCCGCCAGGCCACGGTCTACAAGGGCCGCAACCGCGACACCGCCTGGTACGCCATCATCGACAAGGATTGGCCCGCACTCAAGGCGGCCTACGAGCGCTGGCTGGCGCCGGAGAATTTCGATGCCGAAGGGCGCCAGCGCGCGCGGCTCGCCGCACTGGTCGAAGGAACGGGCTGAACCCTGGTCCGTGCTACTCGGCCGCCGTGCCGAAGCTCGGCGCGTTCTCCCGGTCGTCGACGAGCGCTTCCGGGCCCTCGGTCGGCAGCAGCGTCAGGTAGTTCAGCCCGGCATCGATGTCGCGCTCCCACATCTCGCGCGGCAGCTCGTACAACAGCTCGACGCCATAGCCGTTGGGGTCGCTGATGTAGACGCTGTGCGTGACGCCGTGATTGATCCGCAGATGGAACTTGATGCCGCGGCTCTGCAGGAACGCCAATCTTTTCAGCCAGGTCTCGCGGTCGGGCATGGCGATCGCGATATGGTTGATCGCCTGCGGCGCGCCGAACAGCTCCCAGTTCTCCGGCGGCGGCGGCAGGTTCGGGTTCTCGACGATCGCCACGTCGTGGTGAGTCATCTTTCCGCCGTGATCGCCGCTATAGAAGCGCATCGGGGGAACCGGCCCCATATCGGGCCGCGGCCGCAAGGCGCCGACTTGCTTCAAGCCAACGACTTCGGTCCAGAATCGATGCGATTCCTCGATGTTCCGAACGTTCAGCACGATATGATTGACGCCAACCGGCGTTCCGGCATCGCTGCCATCGTTAGCGCTATCTTCTGCCATCGCGAGTCTCCCCAGCGTTTTAGGCGACATTCCCCGGATGACCGGGGACCGTCTCGAATGGTGAACCAATTCGCCCTCACGGACAAGGGAGTCCGGGAATCCTGACTGCCTCAAGGGCTCGTGCGGCCTAAGAGCCCGGAGTCCCCGGGCCGGGCGATGGTCGCGGCGCTGCGCGGCGACGGCTCAGGCGTGCGATCCAGCCCGTTCGAAGCGAAGTTGCCGCGAGGGGAGGGGGCTCGGCCGCTCCCTCGCTCCGCGGCATGAGCCGCGCCCTGCGACTGTCGCGCCAGACGAGGAGCGCCGGCAGGACGATCAAATTGGCGGCGAGCGCCATCGAAAGCGAGATGGCCAGGAGCTCGCCCATGCTCGCCATGCCGCGATGTCGCGACACGATCAGGCTTCCGAAGGAGGCCATCGTGGTGAGCGCGCTCACGAGCACGGCCAGCGGCGTGCTCGTGCCGAGCAGCCGGCCGACGCAAAGGGTCTCGCGGTGGCGCATGACGAGATAGACGCCGAAGGCCGAGCCCAGGCTGAACAGGAGCGGCAATGCCATGATGTTCGCCAGGTTGAGCTTCGTGTCGAGAAGGACGGTCGCCGCAATCGTGAGGCTCAGCGCGAGGGCCAAGGGCAGAGCCACAAGCAGCCAATCGACGATGCTGCGCAGCGCCAGAATGAGGACGAGCGATACGCCGATAAAAGCCAGCACGCCGCTCGTCTCGAAAGCGTGCACCACGGCGTCCGCACCGTCGAGCAGCAGGACGGCGCTGCCCGTGGCATTGGGTGCGACGCCGCGTAGGCCATCGACGAAGCGCCGAAGCCGGTGCGCCCCGGCAAAGCGCTCCTTCGGCGAAACCTCGACGCGCGCCCGGCCATCGGCGCTTACGTAGCGCGACTTGATCTCGGGCGGCAAATCCGCGAGGGTGATTTTCTCCGCACCCAGGGCCTCCTTGAGGCTTTGCAGGCGGCCCGGGAGGTTTGCCAAGAGGGCGTGCTCGAGCGCCTGGTAGCGCGCGGCCGAATTCTCGGCGCTCTTGGCGAAGCTCCGCAACAGCGCCGCCAAGCGCCGTGCGGACGGCGCCAGCTCTCCGGCGCGGGGCGAGGCGGCCAATTGGTCGAGGTCGGCGACCAGGTCGGCGAGGGCGGCTTGGTTCTCTTGCAAGGAGGGCGGTGCCGCCGCGACGTTGCCCTCGAAGACCGGCATGAGGAAGAGCGACATCTGGTCGATGATCTCGAGTTTCTTGTCCTGGTCCTCGGGCAGGAATGACCCGAGGGTGGTGACGTCGCCCACGAGCGGCCGCGCGCTCACCTTCTTGGCGAGTGCCTCGGCCGCCTCTTGGCTCGGCGCGAGAATGCTGACGGAATAAGGCGAGGCCCTGCTGTCCGCCATGAGGGCGTCATAGGCCAAGACCGATGGCGAGGCAGGGTCGTCCAATTTGATCGGATCGACCTCGAAGCCCACGTCCGGAATGGCGGCGAGCGAGAGCAGTCCGAGTGCCAAAGCGCCAACGCCGATGGCGCGGGCATGGCGCTCGACGAAACGGCCGGCACTCCCCGTTCGTGCTCCTGCCGCTGCGCGCCGCGGCCGTGGCGCAATAGGCATCAGCGTCAGAACCGCAGGCAGCAGCGTCAAGGTCGCGAGCAGGCCGATGACCATGCCGACCCCGGAAATGATGCCGAGCTCCGCAAGGCCCCTGTACTCGGTCGGCACGAAGGAGAAATAGCCGACCGCCGCGGCGAGCGCCGCCAGGGCGATGGCCATACCGGTGCCCGATGTCGCCTCGCCGAGTGCTGCTTTGTGATCGTTTCCGCCCTCCCTTGCCTCCTGGAAGCGCATCCCGAATTGGACGCTGAAGTCCATGGCGACGCCAATGAAGAGAACGGCGAAGGCGGCGGAGAGAAGATTGAGATGCCCGATGGCGAGGGCTGCGAATGCGCTCGTCCAGACGAGGCTGATGACGAGGGTGATGATCATGGCAGTCACGAGGCGAAGCGAGCGCAGGCCGAAGAAGGCTATGAGCGAGACCAGCGCCAGCGAGATGAGGCCGGCGCGCTCGCCGCCCTCTGTCACGGCATTGGCCTCGTCGGTGGCGATCGGCAGATCTCCGGTGAGCCGCACCTCCACGCCGTGGCTCGCATCGAGACCGAGCTCGGACGCTATCCGCGGGACCGCCGCGAGTGCCGGCGGATCGTCCGCGGAGGCGGGGTCGGCTCGCGCCTGCGCGAGGATGACCTGACGGTAATCGCCCGCCTTCAAGGGGCTGGCGGACATCAAAGCCCGCCAACTCAACGGCACCGCACTCCCTTTCATTATCCCCTCGACGGTGTCGCCGATGCTCGTCCATGCCGAGCCGAGCCCGCCGGGATCTTCGCCGTGCTCCGAGACGGCCTTGGCCGCCAGTCCGAGGACTTTGAAAAGGCCCCTCAAGCTCATGTCGCTGGCGAGCTCGCCGAGCAGTGGCTCCGCGGCGGCAATGCGATCCGAGGTGTTCTCAAGCTCGGCAGTGCTGAGGAAGAGGAGGCCGTTGCGACGGAAGAACGCGCTGCCTTGGGGGTAGTACACCCACTCGAACAGATCCGTGCGCTTGCGTAACGCTTCGAGCAGGGTCAGGCCGGCGTCTTCCGCCTGGTCCGCCGTCTTCCCCGTGACCAGGATCGCGACGTTGCCGTCGAGTTGCGGAAACGCCGCCTGAAACTCTCGGCTCAGCCTCAGGAACGGCAAATCCGGCGAGAGCATCTCCGCGGTGCTCGTCTGCATCTGGAGATGGCCCGCGGCGTAATATCCCCCGGCCAGTGCCAAGACGAGCGACGCCAGCACGATGATCTTGGCACGCCGATTGACCCAGCCGCCCCAGCCGGCAAGCGCTCGCGCAATATCGATGCGCGGCAGCTTCATGCCCGCTTGCGCTGGGCGCGCGCGAGGGACTGGCGCAGGTAGGTGCGCAGATAATCGCCGGTGTAGCTGCCGGACGAGCTTGCGATCTCCTCGGGCGTGCCGGTGGCGACGAGCCGCCCGCCCTTGTCGCCCCCCTCGGGACCCAGGTCGAGAATGTAGTCGGCGGTCTTGATCACCTCGAGGTTGTGCTCGATCACCACCACCGTGTTGCCCTGCTCGACGAGCCTGTGCAGCACGTCCAGGAGCTTCTTCACGTCGTCGAAATGGAGGCCGGTGGTGGGCTCGTCGAGAATATAGAGCGTGCGTCCGGTGGCCCGGCGGGAGAGCTCCTTGGCGAGCTTGACCCGCTGCGCCTCCCCGCCCGAGAGCGTCGTGGCCGGCTGGCCGATGTGGATGTAACCGAGGCCGACCTCCTCGAGGGTCTCGAGCTTCTGGCGGATGGCGGGTACCGCCTTGAAGAACTCGACGCCGTCCTCGACCGTCATGTCGAGCACCTCGGCGATCGACTTGTCCTTGAAGGTGACCTCGAGCGTCTCGCGATTATAGCGCTTGCCCTTGCACACGTCGCACTGGACGTAAACGTCGGGGAGGAAGTGCATCTCGATCTTGATGACGCCGTCGCCCTGGCAGGCCTCGCAGCGCCCGCCCTTGACGTTGAAGGAGAAGCGCCCCGGCTTGTAGCCGCGCGCCTTGGCCTCGGGCAGGCCCGCGAACCAGTCGCGGATGGGGGCGAAGGCGCCGGTATAGGTCGCGGGGTTGGAGCGCGGCGTGCGCCCGATGGGCGACTGGTCGATGTCGATCACCTTGTCGAGGAACTCGAGCCCTTGGATCGCCTCATGGGCGCCGGGCGCCTCACGCGAGCCGTAGAACCGGCGCGCCACCGCCTTGTAGAGGGTATCGACGATGAGGGTCGATTTGCCCGAGCCCGACACTCCGGTCACGCAGGTGAAGGTGCCGAGCGGGATCGAGGCCGTGATGCGTTGCAGGTTGTTGGCCGACGCCCCCTTGATGACGAGGTTCTGGCCGCGCTTTCCGGGGCGGCGGCTCTTCGGCACCTCGATGCGGCTGAAGCCGGTCAAATACTGCGCGGTCAGGCTTTCGGCACTCTGCATCACCTTCTCGGGCGGGCCTGCGACGATCACCTCGCCGCCGTGCCGCCCCGCACCCGGACCCATGTCGACGATATAGTCGGCGGCGCGGATCGCCTCCTCGTCGTGCTCGACGACGATCACGGTATTGCCGAGGTCGCGCAGCCGCGTGAGGGTGTCGAGCAGGCGCTTGTTGTCGCGCTGGTGGAGCCCGATCGAGGGCTCGTCGAGGACGTAGAGCACGCCGGTCAGGCCGGAGCCGATCTGCGAGGCGAGCCTGATACGCTGGCTCTCCCCGCCCGAGAGCGTGCCGGCGGCGCGGCTCAAGGTGAGATACTCGAGGCCGACGTTCTGGAGAAAGCCCAGGCGCTCGTTGATCTCCTTCAAGATGCGCGCCGCGATCTCGTTGTGCTTGGCCGAGAGGTGGCGCGGCAGCTCGGCAAACCAGCCCACGGCCTGCGCGATCGAGAGATCGCAGAGCTCGCTTATGTGGAGCTTCCTGATCTTCACCGCGAGCGCCTCGGGCTTCAAGCGGTCGCCTTTGCAGACGTCGCATTCCGTGGTGGTCTGGAAGCGCTCGAGCTCCTCGCGTACCCAGGCGCTGTCGGTCTCCTTCCAGCGCCGCTCGAGATTGGGCACCACCCCCTCGAAGGGCTTGGTCGTCTGGTAGGAGCGCAGGCCGTCGTCGTAGCGCATGGTGATGGGCTCGCTTCCCGAGCCCCGGAGGATGGCCTGCTTCACTTTCGCCGGCAGCTCGCGCCACGGCGCGTTCATCGGGACCTTGTAATGCCGCGCCAGGCTGTCGAGCGTCTGCTGGTAATATTGCGAGCTCGAATGGGCCCAGGGCTTGATCGCCCCCTCGCGCAGGGAAAGGCGCTCGTCGGGGGCGACGAGATCGGGGTCGAAGAACATCTTGGTGCCGAGCCCGTCGCAGGCGGGGCAGGCGCCGAAGGGATTGTTGAAGGAGAACAGCCTGGGCTCGATCTCGTCGATGGTGAAGCCCGAGACCGGGCAGGCGAACTTGGCCGAGAAGGTGGTGCGCGTACCCGCATCCGCGTCCTCGGCGAAGACGAGGCCGTCGGCGAGCTCGAGTGCGGTCTCGAGGCTGTCGGCGAGGCGGTTGCCGAGGCCCTCGCGCACGATGATGCGGTCGACCACCACCTCGATGTCGTGCTTGAGCTTCTTGTTGAGCGCCGGCACCGCGTCGATGTCGTAGAGCTTGCCGTCGACCTTGACGCGCGTGAAGCCGCGTTTCTGCAGCTCCTGGAGCTCCTTGCGGTATTCGCCCTTGCGCCCGCGCACGACGGGGGCGAGGAGGAGGAGCCGCGTGCCCTCCTTCATCGCGAGCATGCGGTCGACCATCTGGCTCACCGTCTGGCTCTCGATCGGCAGCCCCGTGGCGGGCGAGTAGGGGATGCCGATGCGGGCGTACAGCAGGCGCAGATAGTCGTAGATCTCGGTGACCGTGCCGACGGTCGAGCGCGGGTTCTTGGAGGTCGTCTTCTGCTCGATCGAGATCGCGGGCGAAAGCCCCTCGATCGAATCGACGTCCGGCTTCTGCATGAGCTCGAGGAACTGGCGCGCGTAGGCCGAAAGGCTCTCGACGTAGCGCCGCTGGCCCTCGGCATAGATGGTGTCGAAGGCGAGCGAGGACTTGCCCGAGCCGGAAAGCCCGGTGATCACCACCAGCGAGTCGCGCGGCAGGTCGACGTCGATGCCCTTGAGATTGTGCTCGCGGGCGCCGCGCACGCGGATGGCTTGGGCGTAAGCGCTGTCCGAGGTCATGTCGGCTCTGGGGGCCGGAGGGAAGTCGAAGAGGAATATAGGCGCCCGGGCGGAAAAATCGACTCCTCTTTCGCCATGTGATCGCGCCGCCGTGGCGGGCGCCGCTCGGTGCCCCCTATTTCGTCGCGGGCGGCGCCTGCCGGGCGTGGACGAAGGCGCGCAATACGTTGTTGATGCGCGTCTGATAACCTTTGCCCGTGGCGCGGAACCACGCCAACACGTCGCGGTCGATGCGGAGCTTCACGGCCTCCTTGCCCGGCGGCAGCCCGAGGCTGATTCCGGCTTCCCAGCCTTCCGGGAGCGGTCCCTCCTCCTCGTCGGCAAGACGCTCGACTTCCTCCTGGGACATGGCATCGACCTTGGCCCAGTCGGTCTCGCTTTTCATCTTGCGCAGTCTCTCAGCCGAGTAACGCACGGTACGCCCTTTTTTCGCCATCTCTCGCCCTCCGCATTGAAATGATCCGCGTAACCCGGTCCCGTTGCAGCCACACCACGGCAATGAGCCGATGCTCGACCAAGCCGACGCTGACAAAACGTACCTCGCCGTCACGCGGCGAGGGGTAGGTGTAGAGCGGCCGACCATCGAAAAGACGGTGGGCGTCGCGAAAGACGAAACCATGCTTGCCGAGATTCAATGACCGCTTTTCGGAATCCCATTCGAATTCAATCGGTTCCTGTACCCCCAAATGTACTCCCAGTCAATAAATCCTGAGGTTGCCGGCGTACTCCCGCGTTGAAAGGGCGAAACTGTGATCGCGGTCATAGCGCAAGGCGAGCAGCTATGGCAAAATTCCTGTTACAGTTGGGGGGGGACGAACCATGGCCCAGGCTCCAGCCGCCGCGTCGGCGAATGCCAGCGGTTAGCCTGTGGGCCTCGGGCAAAGCGCCCGCGACTGTGGCGATTGCTGGAGTAGACCAAGAGGTCCTTCGACAACAACCATCAACGGGATTCATCGCGATGTTTCACCGTAGAGCCATTTTCGCGCTGGTCGTGGCCGCGGCATCGTGCCAGGCCCTCCTCCTCCGCCCTGCGAGCGCCGAGCAGCCGGCGGCCGGAGCCGAGGCTTTCGTGAGGAGTGCGATCACGCATGCGCTCGAGGTCCTCGGGAATAAGGCGATCAGCAGGGACGAGCGCGTCGAGCGCTTGGATGAGCTGTTCCTTGAGTATTTCGACGTGCGCGGCATGAGCACCTTCGCGCTCGGCCCCTTTGCGCGCAGCGCCGTGGACGGCAGGCGCGAGGAATATGTCGACGCCTTCAAGGGCTACATGGTCCGTCATTATTTCGCGCGCCTCGAGGGGATCGGCGACAAGTACTCCATCGAGAAGTCGAGACCGGAGGGCGAGAACACGGTGATGGTGGAGACCAAGGTCGGTTCCTACTCGGTCGTATGGCGCGTGCGCAGCCGCGACGGCGAGTTCAAGATCATGGATCTCGTCATCGAGGGCACGAGCTTGCTTCTGGTCCAGCGCAGCGACTTCGGCGATCTGCTTCGCAGCAATAACGGAAGCATCCCGCAGCTGATCGAGATAATGCATACCCAGGGGCGGGTCGCCGTCTACAGCAACCCCTACCGCTGAAGCGCACCCGGCGCCGAGGCGAAGCGCGCTCTATCAATAGCCGGCTGCGGATGGAGGTGGTTAAGGCAATCCGCCATTTCGGGCCATAATCCCTTTTTCAATGCGCCGGTTTGGGGGTAGAGTGCTCAACCAGCGCGTGACGAGCAAACGGGGGCAGGCGGCCATGGCGGGCAGCGTCAACAAGGTGATTTTGATCGGCAATCTCGGCCGCGACCCGGAGGTGCGCCGGACCCAGGCCGGCGATGCGATCGTACATCTCTCGGTTGCGACCTCGGAGAGCTGGCGCGACAAGGCGAGCGGCGAGCGCCGCGAGAAGACCGAATGGCACCGGGTGGTAATCTTCAACGAGCGCCTCGGCGAGGTCGCCCAGAAGTTCCTCAAGAAGGGCTCCAAGGTCTTTCTCGAGGGCCAGCTCCAGACCCGCAAATGGACCGACCAAAGCGGGCAGGAGAAATACACCACCGAAGTCGTCCTCCAGCGCTATCGTGGCGAGCTCACCCTGCTTGACGCCCGCGGCGCCGGCGAAGAGGCGGGCGGCGGGGGATATGAGGAGCGCGGCGGCAGCCCCGCTCCCGCGGGCGGCAGCGAGGGCGGCAGTGCCGCCCGCGCCGGTGGCGGCGACCTCGACGACGAGATCCCGTTCTAGACGAGTCCCTCTCCCACGCCGACAAGAGCAGGCAAGAAATCCCTCGCCCGCTTGCGGGAGAGGGGCTTATTGCGATCGGGACGTCCGACCGAGGTGGGCCTTTTCCAGATTCCGCTTTACTGAATCTAATATTCAGAATTATGGTGGGACTCCGCCGCTCGACCCGCCCAAGGGGGAGTCCATGGAAAAGTCGTTCCGCTTCTCGAATTCCCATTCCGACACCATGGCGCGCGACGCCAAGTCCGTGTTCGGCTGGCGCTTCTCGCCGCGCATCATCTTCAAGGCCGGCAAGGGCACGAAGCTCGTCGACATGGACGACAACGAGTACTACGACCTCACCTCCGGCATGATGTGCATGGTGCTCGGCCACTCGCATCCCGAGCTGACCGAGGTCATGAAGGAGATGGCCGGCACCTTCGTGCACCAGTCCTCCTGGTACTCGAACCCCTGGGTCGTCGAGTTCGCGGAGCTTCTCGGCAGCACGCTGCCGGGCGAGCTCAAGGTGGTCGACTTCGCGGTGACCGGCTCGGAGGCGAACGAGATCGCCATGCGCACCGCGCTCGCGGCGACCGGCAAGTACGACATCGTCTCGATCATCCGCGGCCTACACGGCGGCAGCCTCGCCGCCGAGGCGCTCACCACCGTAGGCGGCGCTCGGCGCAAGAGCCTCGGGCCGCTCATGTTCCCCGCCAAGTCGAACGCCATCTTGGCCCCCCTCTGCTACCGCTGCCCAGTCAACGCCACCTATCCCGCCTGCGACATCGACTGCCTCAAGAAGAGCGAGGACATGATGGAGTTCGTGACGAGCCAGGACGTGGCGGGCATCATGGCCGAGACCATCCCGGTCGCGGGTGGGATGATCGTGCCGCCGGCCGAGTGGCTGCCGCGGCTCGCCGCCCTCGCCAAGCGTTGGGGGGCGCTTCTCATCCTGGACGAGGCGCAGTTGGCCCCCGCGCGCACCGGCAAGATGTGGGCGCTCGAGCACACGGACGTGGTGCCGGACGTCGTCACCTTCGGCAAGGGCCTCTCCGCCGGCTTAGCTGTGTGCGGCACCATCACCACGCCCGCGATCGCCGAGAAGGTGCGCGGCAAGTGCGGGCTGCCCTGGGCGGGGACCTATTCGAGCGATCCCTTCGTCTCCGCGGTCGCCTTGAAGCAGCTCGAGATCGTGCTGCGCGACAAGCTCGCGGAGCGCGCGGCGCGGCTCGGCACGATGCTGCGCGGCCGTCTCGACCGCCTGGCCGGCGCCTACGAGGTGGTCGGCGACGTGCGCGGCAAGGGCCTCTACCATATGCTCGACATCGTCGCGGACAAGAAGGGCAAGCGGCCCGATCCCGCCATGGCCGAGCGCATCCGCTACAACGCGTTGCTCGAGGGCATCGCCACGATCGCGGTCAAGAACTTCGTCCGCGTCTGCCCGCCGCTCATCATTAGCGAGGCGGAGATCGAGGACGTGGTCGGACGCCTCGAGGTCGCGATTCGGCGCGCGATGGACGGCTTCCCCAAGGATGTCGACTTCCGCGAGTCGAGCTCGCTTGCGATGGGAACGCGGCCGGCCGCCGCGGAGTAGCCTCGAGCGCGCACTTTCAAGCCGGAGCTCGAGCGAACACGAACAGGGGGGATACGACATGGCGAGACAATTGCGCTGGGCTGCTGCTGCCGTCCTCATCCTGGCGGCGTCGGCCCTTGCCGCCGAGCCTTCCCGCGCGCAGGAGAAATCCAAGCTCGACGAGGTGATGGCGCGCGGCAAGCTGATCGTGGGCGTCACCAGCGAGGCGCCGCCCTTCGGCTTTGTCGACGAGAAGGGCGAGCTCGTCGGCTTCGACATCGACATCGCGCGCCTGGTGGCCAAGGCCACCTTCGGAGACGCCAACAAGATCGAGCTCTCCCGCCAGGGCTTCGCCGCGCGCTGGCCGAACGTCGAGAACGGCACCATCGACTTCGGCATCCAGGTGACGACGGTCTACGCCGACCGCGCCCAGCGCGTCGCCTTCACGCGGCCCTATATCGATTCCGGCATCGTGATCGTGGTCAAGAAGGACTCGGCCATCCACAAGATCGCGGATCTCAACAATGCGAAATACACGGTCGCGCATTTGACCGCTCCCGTCCAGGAGGAGCGCGGCAAGCGCCTCTATCCCAACGCCAAGTTCGTGACCTACGATTCGATCTCGGCCCAGTTCAACGCCGTCAAGCTCGGCCGCGCGGATGCGGCCCAGCTGGATGCCCCGGTTGCCTGGTGGTACGTCAAGGACAACCCCGACGTCCGCATTCTCGACGAGTGGCTGACGGACGTCACCAACAACGCCATCTTCCTGCGCCAGGGCGATTTCAAATGGTGGCTCTATCTCGACACCGTCGTCGCCGAGATGACGGGAGGCAGCCTGTTCAGCGAATACAGCGCCATCTACCAGAAATGGTTCGGCCGCCCGCCGCATCACGCGAAGTTCTATCTGAACAAGGATTGATGGCGGGTGCGGCGGCCACCCGCACGCTCGCCTCGCCGGCCGAGCTCTCGCGCCGGCGAGAGCGGGGCGGGGTCGGAGCGCAAGGGTGAGGCATGGACTTGGCACCTCAGCTCGTGAACTTCGTCGCGCGCTACGTGCCGTACCTCGCCCAAGGCTTCGCGCTCACCCTGGCACTCGCCGCGGCGTCGGTGCCGCTCTCGCTCGCCTGGAGCCTCGCGATCCTGTTGCCGCGCCTCTCCAAGCGGCACTGGCTCGCCGCCGTCGCGGCGGCCTACATCGAGGTGATGCGGAATACCCCGCTCCTCATCCAGATGTACCTGATCTATTTCGGCCTGCCGCTCTTCAATATTTTCCTCTCCGGCTTCGCCTGCGGCGTGCTCGCCATCACGCTCCAGCACGGCGCCTTCCTCGCCGAGGTGCTGCGGGGCGGGGTCGAGTCCGTGAGCGCGCGCCAATGGGAGGCGGCGCGCGCCATCGGCATGCGCAACCGCCAGGCGTTCCGGCTCGTCGTCCTGCCGCAGGCGGTCGTCAAGGTCGTGCCGCCGATCTGCAATCAGCTCATCGTGCTGGTCAAGGACACCTCGCTGGTCTCGGCGATCGGCGTCATGGAGGTGACGCTTTCCGCCAAGGTGATCATCGAGCGCACCGGCGCCTCCTACGAGGTCTTCGTCGCGGTGGCGCTCTTCTATCTCGTCATGACGACCGCACTCGGCGCGGGCTTGCGCGTGGCCGAGCGGCGCCTGGCGCTGCGCTTCGGCTGATGTTCCACGTTCTCATCATCAGCCTGCCCTACCTGCTCAAGGGTGCGGTCGTCACGGTCTGGCTCTCGCTTGCCACCATCTCGCTCGGCACGCTCTTGGGCTTCGCCCTCGGCACGGCGGGTGCGGTCGGGCCGCGGCCGCTGCGCGCCGCCGTGACCGCATACGTGTTCGTGCTGCGCGGGGTTCCCATCCTCGTGGTGATGTTCCTCGGCTATTACGTCTTTCCGGCCCTCGGCTATCGGGTCGATGCCTATGTCGCGGTGGGGGCTGCGATGGTGGTCTATGTCGGCGCCTTCGTGAGCGAGATCGTGCGCGGCGCCATTCTCGCGGTGCCGTCGGGCCAGATCGCGGCGGCGCGCAGCCTCGGCATGCGGCGCGGCCCGATGCTGCGCGAGATCGTCTTCCCGCAGGCCTTCCGCATGGCCATACCCCCACTCCTCAATACCGCACTCACCACGATCAAGCAGACCTCCTACGTCTCGGTCGTCGGCGCCTGGGAGCTGAGCTACGCCGCGCGCGAGGTGGTCGAGCGCACGCTCGCCGCCTTCGAGATCTTCCTCGGCGTCATGGTCCTCTACTTCATCATTTGCTACCCTTTGAGCGTGGCGGCCCGGCATTTGGAGAGGCGCTATGCCTTCGCGAGCTGACCCTTCGGGCGCAAACGGAAGAGGGGAGGGGAGGGCCATGATCGCGGTCAAGGGCCTGCGCAAGTCATTCGGCCCCCTGACCGTGCTCGACGGCATCAGCTTCGCGGTCGCCGCGGGCGAGGTCGTGGTGGTGCTCGGCCCGAGCGGCTCGGGCAAGTCGACCATGCTCCGCTGCATTAATTTTCTCGAGCCCTACGACGAGGGCGAGATCCGCATCGAGGGCGAGCTCGTGGGCTATCGCGAGGCCGGCAACGGCAAGCGCACGCCGCGGCCCGAGGGCGAGATCGCCCGCTTCCGCGAGCAGGTCGGCATGGTCTTCCAAAGCTTCAACCTGTTCCCGCACCGGAGTGCGGTCGAGAACGTGATGATGGGGCCGGTGCATGTGCGCGGCATTTCGCGCAAGGCCGCGCGCGAGACCGCGGCAGGCCTTCTCGCCAAGGTCGGCCTCGCCGAGAAGATGGACGAGTACCCGGCCCGCCTCTCGGGCGGACAGCAGCAGCGCGTGGCGATCGCGCGCGCGCTTGCGATGCAGCCTAAGGTCATGCTGTTCGACGAGGTGACCTCCTCCCTCGATCCCGAGCTTGTGGGCGAAGTGCTGCTCGTCATGCGCCGGCTCGCCCAGGAAGGCATGACCATGATCGTGGTGACGCACGAGATCGCCTTTGCGCGCGACGTGGCGGACCGCATCATCTTCATGGACAAGGGCACGATCGTGGAGGAGGGCGATCCCCGCGAGGTGCTGCTCAATCCCCGCTCGGAGCGTCTGCGCGGCTTCGTGCGCCGCTTCACCGGCGCGCTTCCCGAAAGCTGAGGGGGAAAGCGTGGCTCGCGCGCGCCGAGGTGCCAAGGCGTCCCCCGCCGGCAAGCTGCTCGACGTGCTGGGTGCGGTGGCGCGGCGGCCCAACACGCCGCTCGTGACGTTGGCGGCCGAGCTCGGGCTCAAGCCGCCGACGGCGCACCGCATCACGACCGAGCTCGAGCGCCTGGGCTACCTGCAGCGCGTGCCGGGGAGCCGCAAGCTCACGGTCTCGCCCACCCTGGTGGCGCTCGCGAGCGACGTGCTCGCCGCCGCCGCCGCTTCCGTGCCGATTCAAGCCTTCTTGCGTGCGCTTTCCGAGGAGATCGGCGAGATGTGCAGCCTCGGCATCGCGGTCGGCGACGAGATCGTCTATGCCGCCAGCGCCGAGCCGCGGCAGCAGCAGACCCTCGTCTTCCGCGCCGGGCGCCGCGCGCCGCTCTTCTGCACCTCGAGCGGCAAGCTCTTCCTCGCCGAGCTCGACGAGGCGAGCCTCGAGGCCTACCTGGCGTTGTCGCGCCGTCCCGCCTACACGCGTTACACCATCACCGACGCCAAGCTCCTGCGCCGGGCGATCGCGCGGGCGAGGAAAGAGGGCTACGCCCTCACCAACCAGGAATTCGTGCTCCATATCGCGGGTGCCGCGGTACCGGTGCGCGAGCGCGGCGGCCGCATGGTCGCAGCCCTCTCGGTCGCAGCACCAACCGTCAGGCTCACCCTCGCCGGCGTCAAGCGGCTGGTCCCGCGCCTCAAGGCCGCGGCAGCGCGGCTTGAGCGCTATTTCAGCCCCTCGCCGGCACCACTTTCGGAGGCCGCGCGGCCGTGGCGAAGGCCCGCTCCAAGAGCGCGCCGAAGCACCGCGGCGAGGGCTTGAGAGGCGGCGCTTGAGGCTTCCCTGAGGGCTCTGCGGACGGACCAGGTGCCGCCCCCATCGCCATTTGTCAACTCATTGAAAGATAATCGATAAATAGCCAAAATCCGGCGCCTTTCCCGGTTGTTCGCAGCCGCAAAATTTGCTATAGGAAAAGGGTCGCTGCGGGCCCTTCCCGTGGCCTGCGCAAAGCCCCTCAACAACCCGCGTAAAAGCCCCATTTCGTGAGCGAAACGACCCCGCCGCCCGACAGCACCGCCGTCCCTGTGACGATCGAGGAGGAGATGCGGCGCTCCTACCTCGATTACGCCATGAGCGTGATCGTGGCGCGAGCACTGCCCGACGTGCGCGACGGGCTGAAGCCGGTGCAGCGGCGCATCCTCTTCACCATGAAGGAGGCGGGCTACACCTCCGACAAGCCCTTCCGCAAGTCGGCGCGCATCGTCGGCGACGTGATGGGCAAATACCACCCGCACGGCGACGCGGCGATCTATGACGCCATGGTGCGCATGGCGCAGGACTTCTCCATGCGCCTGCCCCTCATCCAGGGCCAGGGCAATTTCGGCTCGATGGACGGCGACCCGCCGGCGGCGATGCGCTATACCGAGGCGCGTCTCGCCAAGGCGGCGGAGGCGCTCCTCGCCGACATCGATCGCGAGACCGTCGATTTCCAGCCCAACTACGACGACACCTCGCAGGAGCCGACCGTGCTCCCGGCCGAGTGGCCGAACCTGCTCGTCAACGGGGCGGGCGGGATCGCCGTCGGCATGGCGACCAACATCCCGCCCCATAATTTGGGCGAAGTCATCGACGCCTGTCTCGCCTACGTCGACAATCCGGGCATCTCGGTCGATCAGCTGATCGAGCATATCCCGGGGCCGGACTTCCCCACGGGCGCCATCATCATGGGCCGCGCCACCATCCGCCAGGCCTATCACACCGGGCGCGGCTCGATCGTGATGCGCGGGCGTGCGGCGGTCGAGGAGCTCGCCAAGGGGCGCGAGGCGATCGTCATCACCGAGGTGCCCTACCAGGTCAACAAGGCGCGCATGATCGAGCGCATCGCGGAGGTGGTGCAGGAGAAGACCATCGAGGGCATCTCCGACCTGCGCGACGAGAGCGACCGCCACGGCGTGCGCGTCGTCGTCGAGCTCAAGCGCGACGCCATGGCGGACGTGGTGCTCAACCAGCTCTACCGCTACACGCCGCTGCAATCGACCTTCGGCGTCAACATGCTGGCGCTTGTGAGCGGGCGGCCCGAGCTCATGGGCCTCAAGGACATCGTCGCGGCCTTCGTCAAGTTCCGCGAGGAGGTCATCACCCGCCGCACCGTCTACGAGCTCGGCAAGGCGCGCGAGCGGGCGCACATCTTGATCGGACTGGCGCTTGCGGTCGTCAACCTCGATCCCGTCATCGCCGCCATCCGCAAGGCCAAGGATCCGGCGGAGGCGCGCGCAGCCCTGACTGGGAGGACTTGGCCGGTCAAGGACCTCGAGCCGCTCATCAAGCTCGTCGACGAGCCGGGGCGCGGGGTGGTGGACGGCGCCTACCGGCTCTCGGAGGAGCAGGCGCGCGCGATCCTCGATCTGCGCCTGCACCGCCTGACCGGGCTCGAGCGCGACAAGATCGCCGGTGAGCTCAAGGAGGTCGTCGAGCAGATCACCGGTTATCTCGCCATCCTCGCCTCCCACGCCAAGCTGCTCGAGGTGCTGCGGAGCGAGCTCCTCGCGATCAAGGAGCGCTTCGGCACGCCGCGTCGCACGGAGATCCAGGAGCTCGAGTTCGAGCAGGACATCGAGGATCTCATCCAGCGCGAGGACATGGTGGTGACGGTGACCCATGCGGGCTACGTCAAGCGCGTGCCGCTCTCGGCCTACCGCGCTCAGCGCCGCGGCGGCAAGGGGCGCGCCGCGATGGCGACGCGCGAGGCGGATTTCGTCAGCCGCCTCTTCGTTGCCAATACGCACACGCCCGTGCTGTTCTTCTCCTCGCGCGGCATGGTCTACAAGATGAAGGTGTACCGGCTTCCCGCCGGCACGCCCCAGGCGCGCGGCAAGGCGCTCGTCAATCTCCTCCCACTCGCGGCCGGCGAGACGATCACGGCCCTCATGCCGCTGCCCGAGGACGAGGCGAGCTGGGCGGCACTCGACGTCGTGTTCGCGACCGCGAGCGGCACCGTCCGGCGCAACAAGCTCTCCGATTTCGTCGACGTGAAGGCCAACGGCAAGATCGCCATGAAGCTCGAGGAGGGCGACCGCCTGATCGACGTGCTGCCCGCGACC
>DATNIJ010000203.1:0-8989 GCA_035604475.1 Alphaproteobacteria bacterium | reverse complement strand
CCGGCTAAGCTCGACTTCGTCTCGCTAAGCCTACGCAACCCTCTCCCCCTTCAGGGCTATCGGATTCACACATCGCGGCGACGGCGCCAAGCCCCTCGCCCGCTTGCGGGAGAGGGAGGGGCCCGGCCCGTCAGGGCCGGGAGGGTGAGGGTCACCGCCGTCGAGCCTGAGCGCCGCGCGCATGCCCTTCCAGCTCCTGCAAGACGACCTCCTCTACGCCCCCGGGATTGGCGAGAATGTCGTTGTTCCAGAAGCGAACGATCCGCCACCTCCGCCGCTCAAGCCACGCCGTCCGGCGCCGGTCGTCGTCGCTGTCGGCATGTTGTCCGCCATCCGCCTCGACGACCAAGCGGTGCTCGAGGCAGGCAAAATCGACGATGAAGGACCCGAGGGGATGCTGACGGCGGAACTTGTAGCCCTTGAGCCGCCGCCCGCGCAAAGCGCTCCACAGGCGACGCTCGGCGTCGGTCATGGTGATCCGCAACTGGCGTGCTTTGCGCTCAGCCATGACCGAGAGAATAGCACGTACGTGGCCCGCCCCCTCACCCTCCCGGCCCTGACGGGCCGGGCCCCTCCCTCTCCCGCTGGCGCGGGCGAGGGGCTTAGTGCAGTCGCCGTGATGTGTAAATCCGATAGCCCTTCAGGGGGAGAGGGCGGGGTGAGGGGGAACGTTTTATTCACTTATCCCAGAAATGCTCTAGCCCCTATCCGGCAGGACCCGGATGTCGTAGGCGTGCGTGATCTCGCGCCGCAAGACCGGGTCGCTGAGGGCGAAGATGAAGCGATCGGCCGGACGCACGCCGCCGATCGCGGCCACCGTGCCGCCGAATAGAAGCGTGCCGTCGGCCATCTCGCCCTCGTCCCCGCGGTAGAGATCGAGCAACGTCTCGGGAGGCAGCAGAGTGGCGACCACGCCCTTTTGATAGAGTTGGCGCTTTGCCCCTATGACGATCTCCGAGCTCAGCTCGAGCTGCTCCCAGTGCCGTGCTACCTCGTCATAAGGCCAGAAGTGCCGCGCGATCGGCTTGTCGCAGATTTGCTTGGCGACCGAGATGCCTTGCTTCTCGACGGTGCGGTCGGTGTGATCCGACCCGGCCCCGACCCAAAGGCGGCCGCCGTGCCTGAGCAGCACCCATTCGACCTCGCCCGACGAGCCGCCGCCGAGCGCCTCGATCGCGTCGTCCGTGGTCAGCCGCCGCGCACCGACGCGGTAGAAGAGCGGCGTCTTTTGCGGCCGCGGCACGCCGATCTTGGCGAGCTCCTCGATGTGATGGCGCAGGCCCTCCTGGTCCCGCGCCGTCCAGCCGCCGATCACGGCCTTGGTGATCCTGACCCTTTCGCGCCGTTCGCCCGATCTCTGGACGAAGACAAGCTCGAACTCGATGCCGCTCGCCATGCTCGCCTCTCGCTCGTGGTTCAGTGCGGCTTCTGCCGGACGATTTCCTCGATCCCCTTTGCGACGGCAAGGAGCCGGCGATCATGGCCATGGCTGCCGACCAGCATGAAGCCGACGGGGGCCGCACCCGCTTCGTGGCAAGGCATGGTGAGCGCGGGACGGTCGAGGAAATTCACAACCGCGGTGTTGCGCAGAACTTTGAGATTGACCGCAGTCTGCAGCTCCGGGTCGGCCTCAAGCGGAGCGATCGCCGGCGGGACGATGGCGACTGTGGGCCACACGAGCGCGTCGAATGGACGGGCGAGGGCTGCGACCTCGGCCATCACCTTCGCCCGGGTTCGCGTGAGCGCGATGTAGTCGGCCGCACTCTGGCGCCGGCCGGCCTCGAAGCGCGACAGGATCCATGGATCGTAGCGCTCGGCCGCCTTCTCCACGTAGCCGCGGTGGAAAGCCCAGGCCTCCGCACCCACGAGCCCGCCGTTGCGGTTGATCTCGGGCAGGCGGTCGAGCACGGGAATGGTCACGGGCTCGACGGTCACACCGGCGTCGGCAAGGCGGCGCAGCGCGCGCTCGTAGGCGTCGGCCACCTCGGGATCGAGGCCCTCGAGGACGTAGTTCGTGACCCCGCCCAAGCGCAATCCGCGCGCGCGTAGCGCGGGCTCCGCCGCCGCCTCGCCGCCGCTCAAGATGCCGTCGAGGACTGCGCAGCAGTCCACACTTCCCGCCAGCGGGCCGACGCTGTCGAGCGTCTGCGAGAGCGGCACCACGCCCGTCCGCGGCACCCGATGCGTCGTCGTCTTGAGCCCGACGATGCCGCAAAAGGCAGCCGGGATGCGGCAGGAGCCGCCGGTGTCGGTGCCGATCGTGGCCGGGACGATGCCGTCGGCGACGGAGACCGCACCGCCCGAGCTCGACCCGCCGGGCAGGCGGCGCGTCGCCCGGTCCCACGGGCTCGCGGGCGTGCCGAAATTGCGGTTGAGGCCGAGTCCCGAATAGGCGAACTCGGTCATGTTGACGCGCCCGAAGGGAATGAATCCGCGGGCGCGCAGGCGTGCAACGGCAGCGCAATCGGCAGCCGCCGGCGCGCGCCCGTCGAAGGCGCGGCTGCCGGCGCGCGTGACCTCTCCGCGCACGTCGAACAAATCCTTGATGCTGACCGGGATGCCGGCGAAAGGGCTGGGATGCCGGCCGTGGCGGCGGGCGCGGTCGGCCGCGTCGGCCTGGAGGCACACCCACTCCGCATCGAGCGCGATGAAGATGCGCGCCCCCTCGCCGGCGGGATCGCTCGCTTTGGCGAGTGCTAAGTCCGCGAGCGCGCGCGCGGTAACGGCACCCTCCTCCAACGCGCGCATCAGCTCGATCAGGCCTGGCATGGCTGGCGCCCTCGGCTGCCGGAGGTCAAGGCGAAAGAGGTGCCGCGCGCGCAGCATGCTCCGCGCGCGCTTGCGCACTGCCGATCACATCGGATCGTAATAGTGCGTCTCCAGCAGCAGGCAGCCGGTCTCGGTGCGGAACGGTCCGTGCGGGACGCCCGGCGGCCGGCAGCAATAGGTGCCCTGCCGGAAGGTCTCGCCGCCCGTGCCATCGGGTTTCGAGTTCACGATGAGATCGCCCTGGAGGACGTAGACCTCCTCCCAATGATCGTGCACGAAGGGCTCGCTCGTGAACGCCCCGGGCATAAAGCGAAGAAGCCGCGTGTAGCCGCCGCTTTTCTTCTTGAGGTCGATCTTGCCGGCGAGCACCTTGAGCTGGATGCCCGGCGGGTAGCCGTCCGGGCGCTGCCAGCCCGTGGTGAAGTCGACCTGGTAGAACTCCTTGTGCTCCTTGTTGCAGCTCATCGTCTACCTCCTTCCAAGCAAGG
Organism: Alphaproteobacteria bacterium; assembly: GCA_035604475.1. Lineage (GTDB taxonomy): Bacteria > Pseudomonadota > Alphaproteobacteria > JACZXZ01 > JACZXZ01 > DASPPM01. Next base: position 5,732 of record DATNIJ010000203.1, on the reverse strand, counting down.
GCGCAGCGAGGCGCCCTCGGCGCCCTTCTCATGCCGTCCCCTTGAGATGGCTCTATTTGATCGCGAACTTGTCCGTCTCGAACACGCTCTCCGGAATCCGGAAGTAACCCTTGGCGAACTGCTCGGGCGTGGTTTGATGCATCGACATGGCCTGGAAGGCGCAGACGTCGTAGCAGAGCTCGCAGCCGATGCAGTTCTCCGGCCGCACCTCGACGTGGCCGTCGCCTTGGCGGAGCGCGTCGTAGAAGCACATCTGGATGCACACCGTGCAGGTCGGATTCTCGCACTTCTCGCGATCGATCTCGACGTGCGTGCGCGCGCGCGCGAACTGCGCGCTGTAATCCTTGGCCGCCCGGCGCGAGGCGATGCCGCGCATCGCCTCGACATCGGCGTAGCCGTGCTCGTCCATGAAGCGATCGAGCCCCTTGATGATGTTCGGCAGCCATTTGATGCCCTTGATCATCAGGATCGAGCCGACCTGGACGATGCCGGCGCCGGCCATGATGAACTCGACCACGTCGCGGTGATCGAAAATGCCGTTCGAGCCGGCGACGGGCATGCCGAGCTCCTCGGTGATCCGATGCACCCAGCGCAGGCTGAGCGGCTTGGTCCAGGTGCCACCGATGCCGGCCGGCCCGTCGAGGCGCGGCTTGCCGGTCTCGATGTCGACGGCGAAGCCGGTGTAGCGGTTGGTGGCGGTGACGGCACTGGCACCCGCTTCGCGCACGCGACGCGCCACTTCAAGCAGCCGCGACTGGTCGGGAGTGAGCTTGACCATGACCGGGATATCCACCGCTTCGCGGACGACCCGCACGACCTCGGCTGCTACGTCCGGCTCCTGGCCGATCATCGAGCCGCCGTGCACGCCGGGCATCATCGCCGGATGCGGGCAGCCGAAATTCAGCTCGACCATCGGCAGGCCGCAATCCTCGATGGTGCGGCAGATGTCCCGCCAGCCGTCGAGGTCCTTGGCCCCGGCGCTGCCGATGAGGTGCGCCCCGCGCTCGGCGGCGTAGTTCGCGCACTCCTTGAGATAGGGAACCCACTCCTTGTAATACGTCGAGGAATAGCCGGAGCGGGAATAGAACACGTAGTCGCGCGGCACCTTGCCGCGAATGATCTCGCCGCGCTCGTTCATGATGCAATACTTCGAGCTTTCGGTGAGGCGCGCCATGTCCTCGATGTCGGTGAGCGTCTTGATGATCGCTCCCCCGGCGCCGGCATCGAAGCACTGCTTGAGAAGTGCTGGACTGTTGGTCGTCTCGAGGGAGGCGATGATCACCGGATTCTTGAAGGTGAGCCCGCAGAATTCGACGTCGAGCTTGGCCATGACGCTTCTCCCTGGCATCCGCGCTTGAGCGCGCGATCCAAACGGCGACGGCAATACTCAGTACACTGACGATATGCGCGAACCTACCATTTGTCAATCTTCGTAGCGCTCGGCTGACGGCCTCAGCTGCCCTCGAGGCGCTGCCCGCGCCGTCGTTGCGTCCACTCGCGCCATCGAATCCGTTTTCCGTCGATCCCGATGAATTTGCGGGTTGTCATCGGCCCTGCTCGGACTACATGAACGGCAGGAAGCAAGGCCATTAATACCTCTCCCGCGTCTATGCCCGTGTTGATGTAGATCAAAAGCAGAATGAATTATCTGCGATAGAATTATATCCGCACGAGAGGGGCGAGGAGGGGCGGAGGCTTCTGAACGGCGCCGAACCGAGGTCAGGCTCGCGCGCTACGCGATGCGCACCACACGAGGCCCACGATGCCCTATACGATCCAGGTAAATGGCGCAAAACGGACCGTCGACGTCGACGGCGACATGCCGCTGCTTTGGGTACTGCGCGATTTACTCGAGCTGAAGGGCAGCAAGTTCGGCTGCGGCGTCGGCCTGTGCGGCTCCTGCACGGTCCATCTCGACGGCAAGCCCGTACGCTCTTGCTCGACGCCGATTTCGGGCGTGGGGGCCGCGGCCGTCACCACCATCGAAGGGATCGGCGCGACGCCGCTCGGCGCCAAAGTCCAGGCGGCCTGGCTCGATGTCGACGTGGTGCAATGCGGCTATTGCCAGGCCGGGCAGATCATGGCGGCAGCCGCCCTTTTGACGAAGACCCCCCATCCGACCGATCGGGATATCGACGAGGCGATGGCGGGAAACATCTGCCGTTGCTGCACCTACACGCGCATCCGCGCCGCGATCAAGAAAGCGGCCGGGATGCGCACTGCCGATGCGGGGACGCCATGAACATTTCCCATCAATCGATGCCCGCCCGCGTTTCGGCCGACGGCTCTCGCGGCACCGTCTCGCGCCGCACGATCCTCAAGGCGAGCGCTGCCGCGGGCGGCGGCCTGCTGTTGTACGCGGTGCTGCCGGGCCTCGCGCGCGCAGCGGCGGGCGCCCTCTCGGAGCCGGCCGGCGCCACGCTCAACGCCTTCATCCGTATCGCACCCGACGGCATCATAACGATCGCGTCGAAAAACCCGGAGATCGGCCAGGGCGTCAAGACGATGCTGCCCATGGTGATCGCGGAAGAGCTCGATGCCGACTGGAAGGACGTGCGGATCGAGCAGGCGGACCTCGACGCGGCCAAATACGGCAGGCAATTCGCCGGCGGCAGCATGGCGACGCCGCTCAATTGGGAGCCGCTGCGCCGGGTGGGTGCCGCGGGCCGTGCCATGCTGGTGGCCGCGGCGGCAGAGGTCTGGGGTGTTAAGCCCGCGGAATGCAGCACCGCCTCAGGCGTGGTGCAGCATCGGCCGAGCGGGCGGAAGCTCGGCTACGGCGCGCTCGCCGGGAAGGCAGCCTCGCTGCCGGTACCCGATCTCGCGACCCTCAGGCTCAAGAATCCGAAGGAGTTCAAGATCGTCGGCCGGCCGACCCCAGGTGTGGACAGCCCGCTCATCGTCGCGGGAAAGCCTCTCTTCGGCATCGATGTCACCGTTCCGGGCATGCTCTACGCCGTGTTCCAGAAATGCCCCGTCTTCGGCGGCAAGGTAGTGAGTGCCAATACCGACGCCATCAAGTCCTTGCCCGGCGTGCGGCATGCCTTTGTGGTGAAGGGCGGCGACGATCCTCAGGGCTTGCTCGACGGAGTCGCCATCGTGGCCGACAGCTGGTGGGCGGCGAGCAAGGCGAGAGAGAAGCTCCAGATCGCCTGGAACGAGGGTGCCGCCGCGGCTGAGAGCACGGCCGGCTTCGCGCGCGATGCGGCGAAGCTCGGCAAGGGCTCCCCGGCCCGCTCGTTGCGCCGCGACGGCGACGTGAGTGCCGCCTTCTCGCGTGCCGCGCGCGTGATCGAGGCCGCCTATTCCTACCCGTTCATCCCCCACATGGCGCTCGAGCCGCAGAACTGCACCGCGCACGTCCGCGAGGGCAAGGTGGAGATTTGGGCGCCGACCCAGAACCCCGGGCCCGGTGCCGAGCTGGTGGCGTCGACCTTGGGTATCGCCCGAAGCGACGTCACGGTCCACATGACGCGGGCGGGCGGGGGCTTCGGCCGGCGCCTGCGCAGCGATTTCATGGCCGAGGCCGCGTGGATCGCGAAGGTCGCGGGTGCGCCGGTGAAGCTGCTGTGGAACCGGCAAGACGACATGCAGCACGATTTCTACCGTCCAGGCGGGTTCCATTTCTTGAAGGGCGGTCTCGACGGCAGCGGCAAGCTGATCTCGCTCAGCGACCATTTCGTCACCTTCGGGCACGGCGATACGGTCGCGGACTCGGCGGCGATGGCGCCCAACGAATTTCCGGCACAGCTTGTCGACAATCTCGACTATGGCATGTCGTTGCTGCCCCTCAATGTGCCGACGGGGCCGCTGCGCGCGCCGCGCTCGAACGCGCTCGCCTTCGTCTTCCAATCCTTCCTCGACGAGCTCGCCCATGCGGCCGGCAAGGATCCGCTCGAGTTCCATCTGGCCTTGCTGGGCGGGCGGCGGGTGCTGCCGAGCGCCAGCGGGGCGAGAGATCCGCAACGCGACTTCGATACCGGGCGGATGCGCGGCGTGTTCGAGCTGGTGGCCGAGAAATCGGGCTGGGCGAAACGGCAGGCGCTCTCCAAGGGAACGGGGATGGGGATTGCCTCCTACTTCTCGCATCTCGGCTATTTCGCGGAGGTCGTCCAGGCGACGGTGGCGCCCTCGGGTACCGTGAAAGTGGACAAGGTCTGGATCGCCGCCGATGTCGGCAGCCAGATCATCAATCCCTCCGGTGCCGAGAACCAGGTGCAGGGCGCGGCCCTCGACGGCATCGGTGCCGCACTGGGCCAGAGGATCACGGTCGAGCGGGGGCGCGTGGTCGAAGCCAATTTCGACACGGTCTCGCCGCTTCGCATCAATCAGGCAGCACCCGTCGAAGTGCATTTCCGCATCACCGACAACCCGCCGACCGGTCTCGGCGAGCCCGCACTGCCGCCGGCGATCCCAGCACTTTGCAACGCCATCTTCGCGGCGACGGGAAAGCGCATCCGCAAGCTGCCGATCGATGCCGCGGAGCTGAAATCGGCTTAGGTCGTCTGACGCGACATTACGTCGCCCTTGGTTCCGGCGATGGCTGCACAAGAGGAGTCGATTCGCCGTCCTGTGCCGGCTTTTGCGCCGGCATCGCTCTGCTCTGTGCGCGCGTTTCCGCGCCGCCTGCGCCCTGGCCAAAGCGGGGAGAGCGCTGTAATCTCCAACTTTTCCGCCAATTCGCCGGGTTAGCTCAGGGGTAGAGCAGCGGTTTTGTAAACCGGAGGTCGGGGGTTCAAATCCCTCACCCGGCACCAGATATATCAAGAACTTATTGGAAAATCACCCTCACCGCTTTCTTCGTTTTCTTTTTAGATTAACAGTTGAGTTAACCAACAGCTTGCGCTACGGCCGGCGCCTCTCCGGCCCACGGGCTCGCGCCCCTAGAAGGGTCGAGCGGGATCGGCCGCCCCGGCTCGCTAGGTGCTGCCGTAGGGAGTGAGCTGCCTGCCTAAACGAAGAGCCCCGCCGGGAGGGGGCGGGGCCAAGTTGAGGGTAGTGTGACGTTATGGCTCTATACGGGTGCGGGCGGGCAGCCCTACGCGGGTGGACGCGACCAGCGCCGGCAGGCACGGCCGCATGCGCTATGCCCGCCGGGAGAGATACCATAGCTGAAAGTGTGAGGAACCCGCCCGAGCGCTGCGGCCGGCAAACCATTGGGAGGGTAAATGGCGAATCACACTGAATATGAACGCGCGCCCTTTATTATAACCACTGATTTTCCTGAGCCAGAGCGAACAAACGCTTGGTATATCATAAGCGCGATATCGAGCCTTCACTCCTACGTACGACACTTTGAGGCGTCCCTCCGGCTCTTTGACTATAGGCCATCCTTAGATGAGGCCTCGCACCTTGATGCAGAACTTTATTCCGACTGGCGCTGGATCGCGGCACGTTCTGGTGGGCTGCAAATCTACCACCTGGGCTCTGGCATGATTGCTATCCAGAAGGCGCTAAAAAAGTGCCCGACCTTTCTGTCTTTAGTAAACGAGAACGAGCTAGCAGCTACTTCGACCCAGCTTGAGCAGTTCTTTCCAAACTATACTCTGCTCAGGCATCTCATAGTCCACCAGGCGGAGTTGGTACTGGACGCAATGGGATTTGCCAAACATGCGGTGGCCGACTATAGAGGCCCAGAGGTAAATCCTGCAGGCAGCGGCAAGCTTACTCTTATGAGTCTCGGCTCACTATCTGGGCGAACCTTTAGAGCAACATTCCGAGAAAATGCAGTT
>DATNIJ010000202.1:0-9607 GCA_035604475.1 Alphaproteobacteria bacterium | reverse complement strand
CCCTTCCTCGAGGGCAAGTCGGCCTATTTCATGTCGATCAACCGCGGCAAGCAGTCGATCGCGCTCAACCTCAAGGACGCGGCCGACAAGCGCATCTTCGAGAGGCTGCTCGAGCGCGGCGACGTGCTCGTCGAGAACTTCCGCCCCGGCACGATGGAGAAGCTGGGCTATGGCTGGGAGGAGCTGCACCGGCGCTATCCGCGCCTCATCTACGCAGCCGCCTCCGGTTTCGGCCATAGCGGGCCCTTCTCGCATTATCCCGCCTACGATATGGTGGTGCAGGGATTGGGCGGCATCATGAGCATCACCGGCCACCCCGGGCAGCCGCCGGTACGCATCGGCATGTCGATCGGCGACATCGGCGCCGGGCTCTACACGGCGGTCGCGGTGAACGCCGCCCTCATGCACCGCGAGCGCACCGGCGAGGCGACCAAGGTCGACATCGCCATGTTTGATTGCCAGCTGGCGCTGCTCGAGAACGCCATCCTGCGCTACACCACCTCGGGGCAGGTTCCCGGACCGATGGGAGCGCGCCACCCCTCGATCATGCCGTTCCAGGCGTTCGCCACCGCGGACGGCCACATGATCATCGCCGCCGGCAACGACGGGCTTTATCGCAAGCTGTGCGACGCGCTCGCGCGGCCCGAGCTTGCTAGCGATGCGCGCTTCCTCACCAACGATCTCAGGACCCGCAACGGCGACGAGCTGCGCGCGCTCATCGAGCCGCTCCTGCTGAGCAAGCCGACCGCGGCATGGATCAAGCTCCTCGATGCCGCCGGCGTCCCTTGCGGCCCGATCAACAACGTGGCCCAGGCGCTTGCCCATCCCCAGGTCGCGGCGCGCAACATGCTTGTCGAGCTCGACGACCCCAAGGCCGGGCGCGTGCGCCTCGCCGGCAACCCGATGAAGATGAGCGCCTTTGCGGACCCGCGCACCCGCGACCCAGCACCCGATCTCGATGCCGACCGCGCCGCCATCCTCAGCGAGCTCGGCCTCTGATGCTCTTCTTTGTCGCATCGTGCGTCACCCCCTCCCTACCCTCCCCCTTCGAGGGGGAGGGGACGCTTTGTTGCCACACTTAAAATTTCCCTCCCCCCTTGAGGGGGAGGGTAGGGAGGGGGGTAGCAGAGCGATCACGGCATATGCGAAGGAATCGATCATGGCCGCCAACCGCTTGCAGCCCGTCCTCGACCCCCACCTCCTCGCGGGCGAGCTTTCCAACAAGATGCTGATCAACGGGGCCGCCACCCCGGCGATCTCGGGCCGCACCTTTCCGGTCGAGAACCCGGCGACCGGAGAGGCGATCGCCGAGGCCCCCTTCGGCGAGGCGGCCGACGTCGCCGCCGCGGTGGCTTCGGCCAAGAAGGCGCAACGCGCCTGGGCCGGACGCCCGGCGCGCGAGCGCGGCAAGCTCCTCGCCGAGTGCGGGCGCCTCTTGAACGATCACGTCGAGGAGCTCGGCCGCCTCGTGGCGCTCGAGACCGGCAAGGCGCTCAGGACCGAGAGCCGCGTCGAGGCCTCGGTGCTCGCCGACGTTTTCGTCTTCTACGGCGGGCTCGGCTCCGAGCTCAAGGGCGAGACGGTGCCCTTCAATCCGAAGATGCTGACCCTCACGCTGCGCCAGCCGCTCGGCGTGGTGGGAGCGATCATCCCGTGGAACGTGCCGCTCCTTCTGATGGCGCTCAAGATCGCGCCGGCACTCGTTGCCGGCAATTCCGTGGTAGTCAAGACGGCCGAGGAGGCCCCACTCGCCGCCCTGCGCGCCGCGCAGATCATGAACCAGATCCTGCCGCCGGGGGTCTTCAACCTGCTCACCGGCTACGGTCCCGAGTGCGGCGGGCCGCTCGTAGCACACCGGGACGTGCGCAAGGTCACCTTCACGGGCTCGGTCGAGACCGGCAGGATCGTCTACAAGACGGCCGCCGAGAAGCTCATCCCGGTGACCCTCGAGCTCGGCGGCAAGAGCCCGATGATCGTCATGGAGGACGCCGACCTCGACAAGGCGATCGCGGGTGCCGTCGTCGGCATGCGCTTCACCCGCCAAGGCCAGAGCTGCACGGCGGCGAGCCGCATGTTCGTGCACGAGGCGGTCCACGACGCCTTCGTCGAGAAGCTCAAGGCCAAGGTCGACGCCATGAAGATGGGCGACCCGTTGGACGAGGCGACCGACATCGGCTCGATCATATCGGCACAGCAATACGAGCGGGTCACCGGCTACATCAAGCTGGGCCGCTCGACCCCGGGAGCCGTGGCGCACGAATGCTCGGCGATGCCCAAGGAGGCCCGCTTCAAGAAGGGACTCTTCGTGCGGCCGGTGATCTTCACCGGCATCGACAACAGCCACCGCATCGCGCGCGAGGAGATTTTCGGGCCGGTCACCGCGGTGATCAAATGGCGCGACTACGAGGAGGTCATCGCGGCCGCCAACGATTCCGAGTACGGCCTCGCCGCCACCGTGTGGACAAACGATCTGCGCAAGGCGCTCGATGCGACGCACCGGCTCGAGGCCGGCTTCGTCCAGGTCAACCAGAACCTCGTGGTGCAGCCGGGGCTCTCCTACGGCGGCTCCAAGCACTCGGGCCTCGGCCGCGAGGCCTCGCTCGAGTCCATGCTCGACCATTTCACCGAGAAGAAGACGATCATATTGAACATGGCGTAGCGGACATTGACGCGCGGCGCGAGCCATCATGCGCTTCCCGTCGATGTCTCGTTACGCCGGTCCTGATCCCGCACGAGCCAGTGGACAATGCCGAGCGCCAGAATGGCCGCAGCCAGGGCGAGCAGCTCGTCGGTCGCGACGGCGTTGACGTCGATGATGATGAAACGCCGGACGACCGCCAGCATGGCAATGACGAGCACGGTTCGCAGCCGAATGATGCTCTCCTGGCGCGCCAGGACCACGAGCAACGAATGCTCGAACTCGAGCGCGATCATCACGATGACGATCATGCCGAAGATGCGCTGGAACTCCACCGGATTGGTCGGATCGAACGCGCCGGAGAAGACGAGCGAGGCGATGGCGATCGCGAGATGCCAGGTCCCGGACGCAACGACGACCGCGATCAGCACGGTCAGAACGAGAACGATCGCATGCTCGAACCGACTGTAAACCGTCAAGGTCGACCAGGCGCATCCGGCCTTACGGAATGCCTCTTTGAGCCGCATCGCGGACCTCCTCGCGACATCATTCATGGCGCGGCCTCATGCGGCTCGCGCCCAGTTGGCCGCCGCACGGCACGTCGCGGCCCGCGCGGTGTCGGCTGTCGCCGTAGGCTGAGCGTTCTGTGCCTCGAGCCTTGCCAAGGCGTCGAGCACGTCGTCGAGCCGGGATGCTTCGCCACGATCCGGCATCCCCTCCGCTACCGCTGTCTCGATCAGCCGCGCGTCCCACAGCCAGCGCTTCAGCACTTCGCGCTTCTCGCGCTCGGTCAGGAGCGGACCATCCGCGACCTCCTGCGGCCGCCCGAACCAACGGCTGGGGTCGATCAGGGCGTCATCCAAACTGGGCATGACGAGGTGCCGCCGCTCCTGCGGCTCCTGGACGGTAAAGCGCAGACCCTGGCGCCGCGCATAGGCGACGGCCGCTTGCCGACTCGCAAAGCTGAGCCGCACGTGACGCAGCGGATCCGTCCCGCCGGTCCAGCCCATGAGGGGCTCGATGAAGGGTGCCGAGCGCGGCGCGAATTCCAGAATCCAGCGGCGCGTGCTTGCCCGGCCGGACGTCATCGCCGAGCGCGCCGGCCGGTAGATGATCGCATCGGCATCGGCGGGGAAGCCGGACGACGGGTGGCAATGGAATCGGCGTTCGGCCTCGGCAACGCCGTTGCCGGATGGGGTGGAGGTTCTCGGCACCAAGACATTCGCTCGATCGAGTCGCTGAATCTTCATGGCCATCCCCCTCCAGATTGGCGAAGGAGTGGTGTTCCGGGCGGACGTTTCGGTCCGCCCGGAACACTAGGTCACGGGTATTCTTGCTTTCCGATCTCGCTTTCGGGACCCCTCAGGCGGCGATCGGGATGCGCTTGACCCCGTTCAAGGCCTCGGGCCGCTTGCCGAGCGTGACGGTGAGGACGCCCTTCTTGAACGACGCCGTCACTTTGTCGGGGTCCACTTCGGGCCCGAGCTCAAGCGAGCGCTGGAAGCTGCCGTGCCAGCGTTCGCTATAGACCGAGCCCTCGCTCTCGGCGTGCTTCTCGCCCTTGAGCGTCAGCACCCCGTCGCGCAACGTGAGCTCGATGTCCTTCTCATCCATGCCGGGCAGCTCGGCAACGACCTTCACTTCCTTATCGGTGTCGCTCACCTCGACACGCGGCCAGCCGTTCGCCCAGCCAAGGTTCCTCGCGAGCGGCAGATCGAAGTCGCGGAGGACGCCATCGAAGAGGCGATTCACGTCGCGATGGAGTGCGAGGAAGGGGTTGGCTTCCTCAGCGTACGTCAGGGCCGTTGCGTTGCGCTTGCGGCCCCACGGAATAAGGTTCTTCATGTTCATTGTTCACCTCCGTCATAGCGAAGCGGCGGGCGCACCGGTCCCTCCGGGCGCCGCATGCGCCCGCCGCGGGTTGCAGATGCGTTGCTCTATCGAGAGGCTCTTGGCTCAGGCCGCCGCTTTGCTCTCGATCGCCTGCGGCTGGTGGCCATTCGCGATCTCGATGCGCCGCGGCTTCATCGCCTCGGAGACCTCGCGTACGAGGTCGACCGTGAGCAAGCCGTTCTCCAGGTTCGCCCCCGTCACCTTCACATCGTCGGCCAGGTTGAACTGCCGCTGGAAGGCGCGGCCGGCGATGCCCTGGTAGAGGAGCTGCCCATCTCGGCTCTCGCCCTTCTTGCCGGCGATGACCAGCAGGTTGGGCTGCGCCGTGACCGTCAGCTCCTCCGGCGCGAATCCAGCGACCGCAAGCGTGATGCGATAGCGGTCCTCGCCGGTCTTCTCGATGTTGTAGGGCGGATAGTTGCCGGCCGGCTCGAGCCTAATCGCTTCGTCGAGCAGGTCGAGCATGCGGTCGAAGCCGACGCTCGACCGCCACAGGGGTGCAAAGTCGATCATGGTCCTCATAGCCACATCCTCCTCTGAGCAACATGGATACGAGAATGGGCGCCGCTCCGCGGCACCCGCCAAACCCGCTATTTGGCGTTTGGCAAAAAAATAATTAGGCGCTCTTCGGGCCGGTTCAAGACCTCCTCGGCGCCGCTCTGTTCGTCTTGTCTTGTTCCTAAGTGCCGGGCCTAAGCCGTTGATTGGGCGGCCTCGACCACGAAGGGTATGGCCTCTCGGTGGCGAGACCAGATCAAAGACATGTTGATGAAGTCGCCAATGAGGTTTCCGGCGAGCGGAGGCGGATGCCGGCCGCAGTTTCGGGACGCCGGCTTGCCTGCTACCATGCCGCCCATGCGTCGCTTCACCCGCCGCTGGCTGCTGCGTCCGCTCGTCATCGTCGGCCTGCCGCTCGCGCTCGTACTCGCGGGCATCCTCTATTGGCTCTCGACCTCGCTGCCCGAGACCTCGGGCAAGATCGAGCTTGCCGGCGTCACCGCACCCGTCGAAATCCTGCGCGACAAGGACGGCATTCCCCATATCTTCGCCGCGAGCGAAACGGACGCGATGTTCGCCCTCGGCTTCGTCCACGCCCAGGATCGCTTGTGGCAAATGGAGCAGATGCGCCGCTTCGGCAGCGGCCGGCTCTCCGAGATCGCGGGCGAGGCGACCCTCCCGCTCGACCGCTTCACGCGCACCGTCGGCCTCGATCGCCTCGCCGAGGCCGCCATCGGCCGTCTCGCTCCCGACATGCGCGCCGGCCTCGATTCCTATACGGCGGGCATCAATGCCTATCTCGCGCATCACCGCGGCGCCTGGCCGCCCGAGTTCATGTTGCTCGGCTTGACACCCGAGCCCTGGCGGCCGTCCGACACGCTCATCTGGGGCGAGCTCATGGCCCTCCAGCTCTCGGGCCACTGGAACCGCGCGCTGTTGCGCGCAACGCTGCTCAAGACCCTGACGCCAGTCCAGGTCGACGAGCTGTGGCCGCCTTATCCGGAAAAGGCGCCCACCACGCTCGCCGCCGCCTCCCCACCCCTCCAAGGCCTGCCGCTCGAGCGCCTCGCGGCACTCTCGGCCGCCTTCGCGGGCCATGGTGCGTCCAACGCCTGGGTCGTCGACGGCGCCCACAGCGAGAGCGGCAAGCCCCTACTCGCCCACGATCCGCACCTCCCCTTCAGCCTGCCGATCCTCTGGTATCTCGTGCGCATAGAGACGCCGAGCCTCCATCTCGCCGGCGTCACCACGCCGGGCGTGCCGCTCGTGATCCTCGGGCACAACGATCGCATCGCCTGGGGCATGACCACGACGGGCGGCGACGTGGAGGATCTCTTCGTCGAGAAGCTCGATCCGGACGATCCGGAGCGCTACCTGACGCCGGACGGCCCGCGCCCGTTCCGCACGCGCACGGAGATCATCGCCGTGCGCGGCAAGGAGCCGGTGACGCTCAGCGTGCGCGAGACACGCCACGGGCCGGTGATCTCCGACGTTGTCGAGAACGCCAAAGCGGCGACCGAGCGCGGCACCGTGCTGGCACTCGCCGCCACCTGGCTCGATCCCGACAACCGCATCGCCCAAGCCCTCTACCATATCGACAAGGCGCGCAATTGGGACGACTTCTTGGCCGCACTCAGAGAGTTCAACGCGCCGGAGCAGAACCTCGTCTATGCCGACGTGGACGGGCACATCGGCTTCTATACCGCGGGCGACGTGCCGATCCGCAAGGCCGGCGACGGCCGGCTGCCGGTCGAGGGCTGGAGCGGAGAGCACGATTGGAGTGGGGTGATCCCCTTCGCCGAGCTGCCCCACGGGCTCGATCCCCCCTCGGGCCGCTTCGCCACCACCAACAACAAGGTGACCCCGCCCGGCTATCCCTACGCGATCACGCGCGACGGCTGGGATGTGCCTTATCGCGCCGAGCGTCTCGAGGAGCTGCTCGCCGCCACGCCCAAGGCGACCCTCGACGCCTTCGCCAACATGCAGGCGGACATCGTCTCGCTGGCGGCACGCCAGCTTCTCCCCCTCCTCCTCGATGTCGAGACTTCCGACCCGGAGGCAAAGGCCGCACTCGAGCGCATGCGGCGCTGGGACGGCGTGATGGACCGCAACCGCGCCGAGCCGCTCATCTTCACGGCCTGGCTCGCGGAGCTCATGCGCGGCCTCTTCGAGGCAAAGCTCGGCGAGAACTTCCGCCGCTTCATGAGCGAGCGTCCCGAGCTCTTGAGCAATGTCTTCACCCATCACCCGGAATGGTGCGCGAAGCCGGGTGCTACCCCGCAAAACGGCGACTGCCGCGCACGGAGTGGGGAGGCCTTCGCGCGCGCGCTTGCCTGGCTCGCCCAGCGCTACGGCGGCGACGCGAGCCTGTGGCGCTGGGGGGATGCGCACCAGGCCCAGTTCACGAACCGCGTCTTCGAGCATATCCCGATCCTGGGTGCCCTCATCGATGTGCAGCTCCCCGCCGACGGCGGCAATTTCACGCTCAACCGCGGCGGCTTTACGCTTAACAACGCGCTTGCCCCTTTCACCGACATCCACGGCGCCGGCTTCCGCGGACTTTACGATCTCGAGGACCTCGACCGCTCGCGCTTCATGATCGCGACCGGGCAATCGGGCAATCCCTTCTCCCGGCATTTCAGCGATCTCGTCCGACGCTGGCGCGACTTCGACTACGTCAAGCTCGCCGGCAGCCGCGAGGAGCTTACCGCCGCCGGTGCCGAGCGCCTGACACTGGTGCCGCAATAGCCGGATACTCAGCGCCGGGCACACCCCCCACCCGGCAACTCTTCCGCGTTGCCATCGATCCGCCTTGCGGATCGATCCCCCTCAAGGGGGGAGGGGGAGGTTTCTCCCTCACGCAACAGAGTCCCCTCCCCCCTTGAGGGGGAGGGTTAGGGTGGGGGGTGTGCAAGGCGATGAATTCGGGTGCTATGCTCCCGTCATGACCGTCACGATCGACGACATCCGGAAGGCCGCCGAGGCGATCGCGGGCGCGGTGGTGGCGACACCGACCTTGCCGGCGCGCCGGCTCGGCGGGATCACGGGCGCCGAGATCGTGCTCAAGCTCGAGAGCCGGCAATATACCGGCTCCTTCAAGGAGCGTGGCGCGCTCAACAAGCTGCTCACGCTCACGGAGTCCGAGCGCAAGGCGGGCGTGATCGCGGTATCGGCGGGCAATCATGCGCAAGGGGTGGCGCGCCACGCCGGCCGGCTCGGCGTCCCCGCCGTCATCGTGATGCCGAGGGCGACGCCCTTCACCAAGGCCGAGCAGACGCGCCGGCTCGGCGCGCGCGTCATCCTTCACGGCGCCGACCTGAGCGAGGCCGCCGACCACGCGCAAGAGCTCATGCGCGCGCGCGGTTATGTCTTCATTCATCCCTACGACGACCCCGCGATCATCGCGGGCCAGGGGACGACGGCGCTCGAGATGCTTGAAGCAGCCCCCGAGCTCGACTGCCTCGTGGTTCCGATCGGCGGCGGCGGGCTGATCGCCGGCTGTGCCGTCGCCGCCAAGGCGCTCAAGCCGGGAATCGAGATTTACGGCGTCGAAGCGGCACTCTACCCTTCCATGCTCCAGGCGCTCCGCGGTCTCGAGGCGAGCTCCGGCGGGCACTCGATCGCGGAAGGGATCGCGGTCAAGCGGCCGGGCACCCTCACGCGACCGATCATCGCGCGGCACGTCGAGGAGATCCTCCTCGTCGGCGAGGACGCGCTCGAGCGCGCGGTCGAGATGATGGCCGAGAGCGAGAAGCTCGTCGCCGAGGGTGCGGGTGCGGCAGCGCTCGCAGCCGTCCGCGCCCATCCGGAGCGCTTTCGCGGGCGCAAGGTCGGCCTCGTCGTCTCGGGCGGCAACATCGATGCGCGCGTGCTCGCCTCGATCCTCATGCGCGGACTCGCGCGCGAGGGCAGGCTCGCCCGCTTCCGCATCGAGATCAGCGACGAGCCCGGCTTGCTCGCGCGCGTGGCGGGGCTTATCGGCAAGATCGGCGGCAACATCATCGAGGTCAACCACCAGCGGCTCTTCTACGACGTGCCGGTCACCATGGCCGAGCTCGACGTCGTGGCCGAGACGCGCAACCTCGAGCACGTCAAGGAGATCCTCGCGGCCCTTGCCGCCGCCGGCTACAAGTCGCGGCTCCTGAGCAGCACCGACAGCGCGAGCGAGGGCTGAGTACCAAGCATACGAGAATTCAAGGCGGCCTGAGCCCCGCTCGGGCGATGGGGGCGCCACGGCAGCGCGATTTTGATCTGACCCATTCCCGCCAAGGTGACCTGTCCGTCCTACTGTGCTAAGTTTCGATCCTTAGTCGGTCCGATGGGCCCCCAATCTCAACCCGACGTCTTGTTGGCCACGGAGGCTCCTGGAGGCGCGGGATGCAATGTCCCCGGTGCCACGCACAGAACCGCGAGGGCGCGAGGTTCTGCGAGGACTGCGGCAACGCGCTGGTTGCGAGCTGTCCATCCTGCGGCGCAGAGGTCGCGCCGGAAAAGCGCTTCTGTGGCGCTTGTGGGGCGCGGGTGGATGTCGCCGTCGCCGGGAGCCGCTTTGCCTCCCCGCGGAACTACACCCCCGCT
>DATNIJ010000201.1:0-11837 GCA_035604475.1 Alphaproteobacteria bacterium | reverse complement strand
GCCCTATGGCGCCATCCGCGACGGCGCGATCGCGGCTGCGCAGGGGCGCATCGCCTACGTCGGTCCGCGCGCCCAACTGCCCGATCGGCCCGAAGCGCTCGCGCGCGAGGTGATCGACGCCGGCGGGCGCTGGATGACGCCCGGCCTCATCGACTGCCATACGCACATCGTCTTCGCGGGCAACCGGGCCGAGGAATTCGAGCTCCGCCTCACGGGAGCGACCTACGAGGAGATCGCGCGTCGGGGCGGCGGCATCCGCTCGACGGTCGCCAAGACGCGCGCCGCCTCCGAGGAGGCACTCTTCGAGTCGGCACGGGACCGTCTTCGGCGCCTGATGGCGGAAGGGGTCACCACGGTCGAGATCAAATCGGGCTACGGGCTTTCCACGGAGAGCGAGTTGAAGATGCTGCGGGTGGCGAGACGCCTCGGCCGCGAGCTCGCCCTCGACGTGGTCACGACCTTGCTTGGCGCCCACGCGCTGCCGCCCGAATACGAGGGACGGCAGAAGGAATATGTGGAGCTGGTCTGCCGCGAGATGATTCCGGCCGCAGCCGAGGCCAAGCTCGCCGATGCCGTTGACGCCTTCTGCGAGCGCATCGCCTTTACGCGTGAGGAGACCGCGGCGGTGTTCGAGGCCGCGCGCGAAAGGGGGCTCCCGGTCAAGCTCCACGCCGACCAGCTTTCGGACTTGGGCGGCGGCGCGCTCGCCGCGCGCTTCGCGGCACTCTCGGCCGATCACCTCGAGTACAGCTCGGAGGCCAGCATCGCCGCCATGGCCCAGGCCGGCACCGTCGCCGTGCTGCTGCCGGGAGCGTTTTATTTCCTCGGCGAGCGCCGCTTGCCGCCGATCGAGGCCTTGCGGCGCCATCGCGTGCCCATTGCGCTCGCCAGCGACTGCAACCCCGGCTCCTCGCCGGCGCTCTCCCTCCTGCTCATGCTCAATCTCGCCGCCACCCTCTTCCGCTTGACGCCGGAGGAGGCGCTCTTTGGGATCACGCGCCACGCGGCGACCGCACTCGGGCTCGGCCGCGACCGCGGCCGGCTCGCGCCGGGAATGAAGGCCGATTTCGCGCTGTGGGACATCGATCATCCGGCCGAGCTCGTCTATTGGATCGGCCGTAATCCTTGCGCCGGCGTGGTCAAGGACAGCGTCCCGCTCGTCCGGCCCTAGGGTTTTCACCACGGAGACACGGAGAGCACGGAGAAAGATTTGAAGAACGAGCGCGGAGCTCGCGAAGCATGCGCGGCGGGCGCGACCAAAGTGCAATGTCTTCTCCGTGCTCTCCGTGTCTCCGTGGTTAACCCGCTCTATTGCCGCACTAGGCAAGGCACCGGCTGTTGACGCAGAATGAGCCCTGGATCGGAGGATGAGAGATGGCGGAGACGGTACCGGTCGGGACGAAGAAGGCGGTCACGGAGGTAGTCGGGCGCTTCGCCGAGCGCGAACCCTTCAAGGCGGCGGTCGAGGAGCTGCTCAAGGTCGGCTTCGAGCGCAGCGACATCTCGGTGCTCGACAGCCACGATTCGCTTTCGGCCGCCGAAGGCAGGAACGAGGCCTGGCGGCGCACGCTCGCCGGCCTGGTGGGCGAGGCCAAGTATCTCGAGCCGATCACGGCGGCAGGCCTCATCCTCCTCGCTTCGGGTGCGATAGGTGCTGCGATCGCCGGCGCAATTGCGGCGGGGCTCGGCGGCATGGCGGCGTTCGAGCTCCTGCGCGAGGTACGCGCCACCCCGCACACGCGCGAATTCGCAACCGCCCTCGAGCAGGGTGCTGTGCTGCTGTGGGTGCGCGCCGAGACCCCCGAGCGCCGACAGCTCGCGCGCGACATCCTGACGCGCCACGCGGCCGCCGACGTCCACAGCCACACGCGTTAGGCCATTCAAGCCGACCCCTGCCCCGACGCTTGGCACCGACATCAAGGAACGGAGAGACCCTTGCCCCGCATGTCCGGAAAGCGCGCCTTCATCGAGCTCTTGAAACAAGAAGGGGTCAAGTTCCTCTTCGGCAATCCCGGCACGACCGAGCTTCCGCTCATGGATGCGTTCGCGGTCGAGAACGAGCTGCGCTACGTGCTCGGCCTCCACGAGGGGGCCGTGATGTCGATGGCCGACGGCTATGCCCAGGCGAGCGGCAGGCTAGCGGCCGTCAACCTCCACGTCGCCCCCGGCCTCGGCAACGCCATGGGCATGCTCTACGACGCGCAGAAAAGCGGAGCGCCCATCCTGGTGACCGCAGGCCAGCAGGATCAGAGCTTCAGCGTGACCGAGCCGTTCCTGTGGGCCGACCTGCCGCCGATCGCGCGGCCCTTCGTCAAATGGTCGGCCGAGGTGCACCGGCTCGCCGACCTGCCGCGCATGGTGCATCGCGCCGCCAAGACCGCATTGGCACCGCCCACGGGCCCGGTCTTCCTCTCCCTTCCCGGCGACATTCTCAATGCCGAGGACGACATCGAGCTCGGCGCGCCGACGCGCGTGGCCCCGAGCATGCGCGCCGACGCCCAAGCGATCGAGGCCGCCGCCGCCCTCCTGGCCGCGGCTGAGCGTCCGGTGATCATCGCCGGCGCCGCGGTCGCGCAGCGCCGCGCGCATCGCGAGCTCGTCGAGCTTGCCGAGCTCATCGGCGCCCCCGTTTTCGCCGAGGGGGTGGCCAATACCGCCTCCTTCCCGGCATCCCATCCGCTCTTCCGCGGCACGGTCGCGCGCCTGGCGACATCCTGGCGCGAGGCGCTTTCCGAATACGATCTCCTTTTCTCGGTGGGCGGCGATCTCTTCACGCTCTCGCTCCCCTCGGGCGGCGAGTCCATCCCGGCGGGGCTCAAAATCATCCACCTCGACATCGACGCCTGGGAGCTCGGCAAGAACTACAGCGAGGCGGTGGCCCTCCTGGGCGATCCGGCGGCGACGCTCCCCGAGCTCACGCGCGCCTTGGGCGAGCGCATGACCGCCGACGCGCGCGCGCGTGCGCGCGTGCGCTGCGAGGGGGTCAAGCGAACGGTTGCCGCCGAGCGCGCGGCTATCAAGGCGCAGGCCAAGGCCGCGGCCGCGAAGGCGCCCATTCAGCCCTTGGCGCTGCTTGCAGCACTCGGCGAGATGCTGCCGGCGGATACGGTCGTGGTCGACGAGACGCTCTCCTCGGGGGCGGGCCTGCGCCGGCTTCTCAAGAGCGACGATCCGCAAAGCTACTACGGCTTGGGCGGGGGCGGCATCGGCTGGGGGCTGCCCGCCGCGATCGGGGTCAAGCTCGCACTCCCCGAGCGCGCGGTGGTGGCCCTTATCGGCGACGGCAGCGCCATGTACAGCTGCCAGGCGCTGTGGACGGCGGCGCATTACCGTATCGGGGTCGTCTTCGTCATCTTCAACAACCGCTCCTACCGCATCCTCAAGCAGCGGGTGAACGCGCTCAAGGGCCACGCGGCGCAAAGCGACGTCTATGTCGGCATGGACCTCGTCGATCCCGCGATCGACTACGTCGGCCTGGCACGCGCGCTCGGCATCAAGGCCGAGCACGCCGAGACCACCCCCGAGACGATCCGGCTCATGGAGGAGGCACTCGCGAGCGGCGCGCCTGCGCTCATCGACGTCGCCATCGATCCCGCGTTCAAGCCGGTCTGAGGCGCGCCTGAGGCCAAGCCTGCGCGTGCGCTTCGCTCGACTGGGCGCGTCGCCGAGCCTATGCTTGACCTATGGCTGAGACGCCGGAAAACCTTGTGCTCGAGCATCTTCGTGCGATCCGCGCTGACCTCGCGGGCCTGCGAAGCGATATGCGCGAGGTCAAGGTGCCGCTCGGCGCACTCGAGCAGCATTACGCCGGCTTGCCGCGGCGCCTCGATCTCGTCTATGAAAGAGTCGAGCGGATCGAACGACGGCTCGAGCTGACGTCGGCTCCCTGAGGGCGACATACACGCAGCCGCTCCGTCGCAAGCTCGCGCAACCCAATCGTGGCTTGTGCCTCCTCAGCCGAGCAATCCTGCCGCTTGCGCGATCGCGAGGAGGCCGCGCGCCGTGGCATCCGGCTCGGCCAGGTGGCCTGCGATCTGCCTTTCCGCGAGTGCTGCCAGATAGAGCCGCGAGAGTGCTGCCTCGCCGATCAGCGTGACGCGGAGCGGCCGGGCGCCGAGCCGTGCCGAGACCGCGGCGAGCGCCTCGTCGAGCTCGCTGCCGATGAGGAGGCCCGAGAGATAGGAGGCGATCCCCGAGGCCGGCAGCTCGTCGAAGAGGGCGAGGCTGCGCGCGCTGAAGAGCTTGTGGAGGAGCGCACCTGCAGC
Organism: Alphaproteobacteria bacterium; assembly: GCA_035604475.1. Classification (GTDB taxonomy): domain Bacteria; phylum Pseudomonadota; class Alphaproteobacteria; order JACZXZ01; family JACZXZ01; genus DASPPM01. The sequence goes on along the minus strand of DATNIJ010000201.1, from coordinate 7,572 downwards.
CGGCGACGCATCGGCGGCGCGCGCGAGGCCGCGATGGAAGCTTCGCGCATCCTCGGCCTCGCCCGCCATGAGCCGGCCGAGGATGCTCTCAGCCTTGAGCACGGCATAGAGCTCGCCGGTCATGAAGGTGGCGAACCAGACGATACGCCCCGCTTCCGCGATCGCCCATTTGCTGTGCGTGCCCGGCAGCACGAAGACCGTGGGCTCGTCGGGCTGAGCGGCGGCGAGTGCCCCCAGCATCTGCGTCTCCTCCCCGCGCATCACGTCGGGGGGTGCAGCTGCGGCACGATAGACAACGCCCGGCACGATCGCGAGGCGGCGTCCCTGGCGGCCCGCGACCGAGACGAGCCCCTTCGCGAGCTCCGCCAATCCGGCCGGGGCCTCGGCATAGGGCGCCTCGCGCCAGCCTTGCCGGCTGCCGATCATGCCGGAGGCGAGTGCTGGCAGCTCGGGATGGCGCGCGAGCCAGGCGCCGGCGATCTCCTCGAGCGCGGCAGCGAAGTCGCCGTCTTTCACCTGGAGGATGCCGCGCGGCGCGCTCAGGCGCTCGACGACGGTTCCGTCGACCGCCACGAGGAAGGCGCGCAGCGAGGTGGTACCCCAGTCGAGGGCGAGGAGGGTAGGGGCTTTTTCGGCGCTCATGTTCCGGGGCCGGAGGTTGTGCGTCGGCGCCATTCTAGCATCAGTCGAGCCCGGCGCTGCGGTTGACTCCACGAGGCGCGGGCGGTAAGGTTCGCCGGCAAACTCAGAATATTGCGGGAGGAGTCAAATGGTTCGCAATTTTACATTTGGAGTATTGGTCGGAGCGTTTGTCGCGATTACTTGCGCCGCCCGCGCCGCCGACGCGCCTTCGGAAATAAAACTCGGCACGCTTTACGCATCCTCGGGCAATTTCGCCAGCATCTCCATGCCCGTTCACTACGGGCTCAAGCTGTGGGCGGACGCGAAGAACGCGGAAGGCGGGGTGTTCGTCAAGGCCTTCAACAAGAAGATTCCCTTGAAGCTCGTGGAATACGACGACCAGAGCAACACGGCGACCGCGGCGACGCTCTACAACCAGCTCATCACCCAGGACAAGGTGGACATCCTGGTCTCGGATTCGGGCTCGGTGCTCACCTCGGTCGCGGTCCCCATCGCGCGCGACCACAAGATGCTGCTGATCGACCAGACCGGCACCGGCGCCACCTTCTTCACCAAGGACAATCCTTACATCGCGCTGATGTCCGATCCGGTCTCGACCATCTGGCCCAAGTACGTCGCTGACTTCCTCACGAAGGACGGGCCCGCGCTCGGCATCAAGCGCATCGCCATTCTCTACTCGACCAACGATTTCACCGGCACGCAGGCGAACGCGGTGCGCTCCTTCATCAAGGAGAGCAACGCGCCCGTCGAGATCGTCTACGATCAGGGCGTGCCGACCAACACCACGAGCTACACCGTCCTCATCAACAACATCAGCGCGACCAATCCCGACGCCGTGGTGGAGCTCGGCTATCCCAACAACGACATCTCGTTCCTGCGCAACCTCCAGGACGGCGGCATAAGGTTCAAGTGGCTGTTCGCGATCTATCCCGGCCTCGAGACCGAGCTCCTCGAGAAGAACGTGGGCGTCAAGGGCCTCGAGCACGTCTTCACCTACGTGCCCTCCTCGGTGATCGAGTACAAGCCCGAGTTCGGCATGTCGCTCGCCGAGTTCCGCGCGGCGTGGCAGAAGAAGTATCCCGATGCCAAGGTCGAGTTCGGCTTCAACTCGGTCGCGGGCTACACGACGGGCCTGGTGCTGGAGTCGGCCCTCGCGGCCGCCACCAGCCTCGATCAGCTCGAGCTCAGGAAGGCGATCTTCGGCCTCTCGGGCAAGCTCAAGACCATCGACGGCACATTCGTGCTCGACGAGATGGGTGCCCAGATCGGCGAGATCACGCCGCTCGGCCAGATCGAATCCGACGGCAAGGAGGGCCTCAAGTTCGTCGTGGTCTACCCCCACGACGTGGCGACTGGGAAGCCGGTCTATCCCGCGAAGTGAGCGGCAGCGAGGCATGGCGACTCCTGCTCCAATGCGAGCGAGCGCTAGTGCCAACTCTCGCAAATTCGAGCGTCACCCCCTCCCCACCCTCTCCCTTCGAGGGGGAGGGGGAAGCTGTTGCAGTCGCCCCACTTCCCTCCCCCCTTGAGGGGGAGGGGAGGGACGGGGGTGTATCGCGTATCCATGATTCCGAGCGCTAGCGATGCTCGAGTACACGCTTCTCGCCGGGCTCCTGTTCGGTCTCTATTTCAGCCTGGTCGGGCTCGGCCTCAACCTCACCTTTGGCGTCATGCGCATCGTCAATCTGGCGCACGGCGACTTCCTGATGCTGGGGGCCTTCGCGGCGTTCTGGCTCTTCAATCTCGCGGGCGTCAACCCGCTCGTCTCCGTCTTCCTGATCCTCGCCGCCTTCGCCGTCCTCGGGCTGCCGCTCTACTATCTCTTCGTGCCGCGGCTTCTCACCGCCAAGGATCCGGAAATGCTGTCGATCATCCTCTTCTTCGGCCTCTCCCAGGTGATCGAGGCGCTCACCACTATCGCCTTCGGCACGAGCGAGCGCTCGATCCCCGGCAACGTGCTCGGCAGCGGACCGGTCAAACTCCTGGGCCAGAGCTTTCCCGCCGCCTGGATCGTGAGCGGCATCGCGAGCGGCCTGGCCGTGCTCGGCATCTATCTTTATCTCTACCGTACCCGCATCGGCTATCTGACGCGCGCCGTGATGGTGCATCGCGAGGAGGCGTTGGCGACGGGGATCGACGTGCACAGGGTCTCGGCGATCGCCTTCGGCATCGGGCTAGCGCTTGCCGCCACGGCCGGCGTGTTCGCGCCCTTCATGCTCGGCAGCGTGACGCCTGCGATGGGCGTCGACATCAACATCACCTCCTTCGCCGTGATCGTGGTCGGCTCGCTCGGCAATCCGCTTGGCACCGTGCTCGGCGGCATCGTCTACGGCATCTCGCTGATGTTCATGCAGAGCTACTTCAGCTCCTGGGCCAATCTGCTGCCCTATCTCCTCCTCATCTTCATCCTTCTGGTGCGGCCGAGCGGACTCCTCGGGCGGCAGGTGCGCCGTGCCTAGAGCACTCCGCCACGCGCTCCTCGTCCTCGTGCCGGTCGTAGCGGCGGCGGCACTCCTGCCGTTTCTCTACTCGAACCAGCTCCTCCTCTTCAATTTCGTGGTGTTCCTGACCTTGGCGCAGGGGGTCAACGTCATCTACGGCTTTACCGGCTACTTGCCCTTCGGCTACGCGGGCTTCTTCGGCACGGGTGCTTACGGCTTCTCGCTTGCCGTCATCCATCTTCACATGACCCCACTCCCCGCCCTCGCCGCCGGTGCGCTCGCGGCACTCCTGCTCGGCCTCCTTCTCACCCCGCTCCTGCGCCTCTCGGGTGCTTATTTCGCCATCGCCAATCTCGCGGCCTCGCTCGCCGTGTTCCAGATCGTCTCGAACCCGAACCTCGAGGACATCACCAAGGGCCCTTACGGCATCAGCCTCTCGGGCGTATTCAGCCCCAATCTGAGCTATGGCACGGCGGTCGCTTTCATGGCCTTGACGCTTGGCCTCGTCGTCTATCTGCGCAACTCGCGCTTCGGGCTCTCGCTCCAGGCGATCCGCGAGGATGCAATCAGCGCCGGCATGGCGGGCATCAACGTGGTGCGCGGGCGCGTGATTGCCTGGCTCTTGAGCGCGCTCATCGCCGGGCTCATCGGCGGAGTCTTTGCCTGGTACGTCTCGGTCTTCTACCCGGAGACCGTGTTCAGCCCCGATTTCAGCATCTTCGCCATCGTCTTCGCGCTCTTCGGCGGCATTGCCACCATCACCGGGCCGATCCTCGGCGTCGTCATTCTCTACGGCATCTACAACACGATCGGCATCTCGACTCCGCAATATTTCCAGCTCATCTACGGGCTGCTCATCGTGGGCCTCGTGCTGTTCCTGCCGAACGGCCTCGTCTCGCTCTTCAGGCGCTGGGGCATCGATGTCCCTTGAGCGCGCAAACGCGGCCGCCGCCGAGCCGCTGCTCCGCGTCGAAGGCCTGGTCAAGCGCTTCGGCGCCTTCCGCGCCCTCGACGGGCTCAACTTCCATCTCATGCCGGGCGAGATCCTCGGCCTCGTCGGCCCCAATGGCTCGGGCAAGACCACGTGCATCAACGTCATCTCGGGTCTCTACCCGCCCGACGGTGGCACCCTCGTCTATGCGGGCCGCGAGATCGGCGGGCTCAAGTCCCACCGCCTCGTCCATCTCGGCATCAACCGAACCTTCCAGGTGCCGAAACCGTTCCTCACCTTGACGGTCAAGGAGAACGTCGAGGTGGCGGCGACCTACGGCGGGCGGAACGGTGCTACTTTCGACATCGCCGGCTTGCTTGCCTCCCTCGAGCTCGATAGCCAAGCGGCGCGGCCCGCCGCCGAGCTCAACAGCGTGCAGCAGAAGATGCTCGACCTCGCGCGCGCGCTCGCCACGGGCCCGCGGCTTCTCTGCGTCGACGAGCTCGCGGCCGGGCTCAACCCGGCCGAGCTCGACCGCGTCGCGGAGCGGCTCAAAGCACTCGCGCGCGGGGGCGTCGCACTCCTCGTCGTCGAGCATCTCATGGGCTTCATCGACCAGGTGACCGACCGGGTCATCGTGCTCAACGCCGGACGCGAGATCTTCGAGGGCGTGCTCGCCGATGCGGTCAAGGACCGCCAGGTCGTCGAGGTGTTCCTGGGGACGGAAAATGGCGGCTGAGCTCTTGGCGGCAAAGGCGCTCGAGGCCGGCTACGGCCGCGTCCAGGTGCTGTGGGGTGCGGGCATTGCCGTCGCCGAGCGGCAAACCGTGGTGTTGCTCGGGGCCAACGGGGCCGGCAAGACGACCTTGCTCAAGGTGCTGATGGGCCTCATTGCGGCCTGGCGCGGCGACATCCGCTTCCGCGGCGAGGACATCACGGCGCTGCGCACCGACCGGCGCGTGCGCGCGGGCATCGCCTACATGTCGGAGACCGGCTGCTTTCCGGGCCTGAGCGTGGACGAGAACCTTCGCATCGGCGGCCAGTTCATGGCGGCGGCAGCGCTCAAGGCGCGCTTGGCCGAGCTCTACGCGATCTTTCCCGCCCTCGCCGAGCGGCGCAAGGCGCTCGCGAGCAGCCTCTCGGGCGGCCAGCGCAAGATGCTCGGCATCGCCAAGGCGCTCGCCGGAGATCCCAAGCTCCTCGTCATGGACGAGCCGTCGGCCGGGCTCTCCCCGCTCTTCGTCAAGGAGGTGATCCGCGTGCTCGTCCAGTTCCGCGCCACCGGGCTCTCGCTCCTGATCGCCGAGCAGAACGTCAAGTTCCTCGAGCTCGCCGACCGCGTCTACACGCTCGAGGGCGGGCGCATCGGTTTCGCCGGATCGGTTGCCGCCATGCACGAGAACGACGCCTTGCGCCGTGCCTATTTCGGGCTCAAGTAGCGCTTCTTTCCCAAGTCATGCGGGGTGCGCGATGACTGTAATGCCAAATCAATCTGCGAGGGCGGTGCTGGGCGAAATCGCGCGGCTTCGCGAGCTCTCTACCTACAGTCCGCCGGGTCACAGCGGCACGCTCAACCGCCGCCTCGTGGGCCCCGGCTTCAACGGCCGCTTCGAGCTGGTGCACGGCACGCTCGAGCCGGGCGGGGTCGCCGAGCGGCACAAGCACGCGCTCGAGGCGCAGGTCCTCTACGTGCTGGCGGGCCGCGCGCGCGTCAGCCTCGGCGCGGCGGCACCAGAGGAATGCGGGCCGGAGACGGTGATCCGCATTCCGCCCGGGGTCGAGCACGAGGTGGTGAGCCTGGGGCCCGGGGCGCTCGAGCTCCTCATCGTCTACAGCCCCCCGCTCGGCGCCGCGCGATGAGAGCGCTCCTCTCCGGCGTCAGGGTGCTCGACCTCACGACGGTCGTGCTCGGGCCCTATGCCACGCTCATGCTGGCCGACCTCGGCGCCGAGGTGATCAAGATCGAATCGCCGGCGGGCGAGATCTGCCGCGACATCGACGCCTCGCGCCATGCCGGCATGGGCCCGCTCTTCCTCAACCTCAACCGCAACAAGAAAAGCGTTATGCTCGACCTCAAGCAGGCCGAGGAGCGTGCGGCCCTCCTCCGCCTCGTCGAGAGCGCCGACGTCTTCGTCCACAACATGCGTCCGGGTGCGATCCGCAAGCTCGGCCTCGATTACGCGACCCTCGCGGCGCTCAACGCCAAGCTCGTCTACTGCGCCGCCTGGGGCTTCGGCGAGGAGGGGCCCTACGGCAATCTCCAGGCCTACGACGACGTGGTGCAGGCGGCCTCGGGCCTGGCGGCACTCAACGGGCAGGACGGGGTGCCGCGCTACATGCCAACCATCATCGCCGACAAGGTCACCGGCCTTTACGCGGCGAACGCGATCCTGGCGGCCCTCCTGCAGCGCGAGCGCACGGGTGCGGGTCAGTTCATCGAGGTGCCGATGCTCGAGTGCCTCACCGCTTTCGTGCTCGTCGAGCATCTGAGCGGCGCCACCTTCGATCCCCCGCTCGCCCCTCCCGGCTATGTCCGCATGCTCGCCCCCGAGCGGCGGCCCCATCGGGCCAAGGACGGCTACATCGCCATCCTCCCCTACATGACCGACCATTGGGTGCGCTTCTTCCGCCATATCGGGCGCGAGGATCTGGCGAGCAACGAGACCGTGCTCGATCCGCAGAAGCGCAGCCGCGCGATCGGCCGGCTCTATGCGGCCGTCGCCGAGGCGGCACCGCGGAAGACCCGCGCCGAATGGTTCGCCGAGCTCAAGGAGCTCGAGATTCCCTGCATGCCGGTGAATACGCTCGAGGACCTCCTCGCGAACGAGCATCTCAACGCCGTCGGCATGTTCCGGCGGGTCGAGCATCCGAGCGAGGGACGCCTCGTGAGCGTCGATTTCCCGGTGCGCTTCTCGAAAGCCCCGCCGCTCGCCGACCGGCCGGCACCCCGGCTCGGCCAGGATAGCGAGGAGGTGCTGGGAAAGCGCCGCGGCGGGGCCGCAGCCGTCGAGCCGGCGCCCGAGGCGGGGTGCGACGAGGCGAAGCCCATTTGAGCGGAGCTAGCGGAGAGGCCGCGCTCGCCCCGCGAGGCGCCGGTGCGAAACGCGCCTCCTCACCCGCCGGCGAGCGCGTTGGTCTTGGCCGCCATGATGAAATCGTTCTCGTGCAGGCCCTTGATCTTCTTGGTCTGCCAGGAGACGCTTGCCCAGCCCCAGCCGAAGCCGATGTCGGGATGGTGGCCTTCGCTCTCGGCGAGGGCTCCCACCTTGGCGACGAAATCCATGGCCTCCTTGAAATTCTTGAAGGCGAAGCGGCGCTCGAGGCGGCGGCCGTCGTCGGCGAGCGTCCAGCCCGGCGCCTCCTTGAGATAGGACTCGGACTGGCTCTGGTCGAGCGGCGGGATGCCGCCTCGGCAGGGGGTGCAGGTCTTGGCCGCAAGCGTGCTCGTCATCCTAGTCCCTCCCGGTCGCACTCTCCGTCGCGTCTCATATAATGCCGGGAGCGCTCGGCGGCGAGCACTACTAGAGCAAATCCCGAATGCATGGAATCACCCCCCTC
>DATNIJ010000200.1:0-9369 GCA_035604475.1 Alphaproteobacteria bacterium | reverse complement strand
CCGCGCCTGCGCTTCGAAACGGAGATCGAGGACCATCTTCCCGAGGAGGACGCGCAGGAGACGCTGCGCGCGGTCATAAGCTGGGGCCGCTACGCCGAGCTCTTCTCCTATGACGACGAGGCCGAGATGTTCAGTCTCGAGAATCCGGCGGCCTGACGGGAGGCGGCCACGCGAACGATCGCGGCCTCGGCGCGGCAACATACCGCAATGGGAGGCGCTATGACGAGCGTGATCGAGGCTACGCGCGCCTACGAGCGCTGGCTGCGGACGGAGCTCGACGTGGTAGCACGCGACCTCGCCTTGAAGCACAAGCTCATGGCCGAGGACCCCTTCTCCTTCATGCGTGCGACCTTCTATCGCTGGGTCCCCGTGTGGCATGAGGTCTGCGCCGATCTCGTCTCGGCGCCGCGTCTGCTCGCCGTCGGTGATCTGCATGTCGAGAACTTTGGGACCTGGCGCGACGCCGAGGCGCGCCTGGTGTGGGGCATCAACGACGTCGACGAGGCGGCGCCGATGCCCTACACGCTCGATCTCGTGCGCCTGTCCGCGAGCGCACTCTTGGCATGGCGCGGGGAGCATCTGGCGATCGCACCGAAAGAGGCCTGCAAAGCGATCCTCGACGGCTACCGCAGGCAGCTTGAGTCCGGCGGTCGTCCTTTCGTGCTGGAAGAGGACCACGGCGCGCTCAGGGAGGCGGCCCTCTCCGCCGAGCGCGATCCGGTGCACTTCTGGCAGAAGATGGCGAAGCTGCCCGATCTGCGTGCGCCTGCCAAGGTGAGGAAGCTGCTCGCCGCCCGCTTGCCAGACCGCCGGATGAAGTTCCGCACGGCCCACCGCATCTCCGGAATGGGCAGCCTCGGCCGGCCGCGCTATTTAGCACTCGCGGAATGGGGGAGCGCCCAGCTGGCGCGCGAGGCGAAGGCGATGCTGCCCTCGGCGTTCGGATGGGCGCTCGGCCGGCGCGAGGAAGCGCTCCATTGCCACACGATCATCGCGCGCGCCGTGCGCTGCCACGATCCCTTCTTCGCCTTCGGCGATCGATATCTGCTGCGCCGCCTCGGGCCACACTGCTCGCGCATCGAGCTCACGATGATGCCGAAGAGCAGAAACGAGAAGCGACTTCTCGAAGCCATGGGCCGCGAGACGGCGAACCTCCACCTCGGCAGCAACTCGTCGATCGGCACCGTGCGCGCCGACCTCAAGGCGCGTCCCAAAGGCTGGCTCCTCGCCGCCGCGCGGGCAATGGTCAGAGCGACGGTCGCCGACTGGAAGACATGGAAGGCGCGAGGGTAGGCAGGACGAATGCCATGTGACAGCCGGCACATGCACGGGAGCCGATGAGCGGGCGGCTCGCCGCCCACCGGGCGCTCTGGCAGACGAAGCCCGCGCTGCGTATGGTCTATGAGGATTGCTACCGGCGCCTGCTGGAGCATTGCGCGCCACGGCGGCCCCATCCTTGAAATCGGGGCGGCACCGGCAAATTCAAGGCGTACCGCGCGGGACATCGTCTCGAGCGCCGGCGCCTCTTCCTCGAGGACGCGGCGGGGCGGTCCGCCCCCTATCGCCAGGGAGAAGACAGGGAAGCGAGCATGAGGACCAAGGCCATCCTGTTCGGCAGCGACTTCGACGACCCCCTCCCCTTTCGCGAGGTCTTCGCGCGCGAGTTCCCGGAGCTTGATTTCCGCGTCTGGCCTGATGCGGGAAGGGTCGAGGACATCGAATACGCCTTGATCTGGAAGATCGACGACGGCGTCCTCCGCACGCTGCCTAATCTCAAAGCGATTCTGGCGCTCGGCGCCGGCGTCGACCAGATCCTCAAGGACCCGGCATTCCCCGCGCACATCGCGCTCTATCGCCTTCTCGATGCCGGCCTCGCCGCGCAAATGAGCGAATATGCCATCCATGCCGTGCTCGACCTCCACCGGCGAATGGCGGAATACCGCGCACAGCAGAGGCGACGCGAATGGCGGCGGCTCGATGCCGTGCATCCCTCCGAACGCACGGTCGGGGTCATGGGCCTCGGCGTGCTGGGAGCCGATCTCGTCCGCAAGCTCTCCGTGCTCGGCTTTCGCACCATCGGCTGGAGCCGCACGCCCAAGGCCTTGGCCGGCGTCGGATGCTTTTATGGCGAGGGCGGCATGGCGGGGTTTCTCGGCCGCTCCGAGATCACGGTCGTTCTCCTGCCGCTCACGCCTGAGACGCAGGGCATCATCAACGGCAAGACGCTGCGAGCGCTGCCGCGCGGTGCCGCCATCGTCAATATCGCGCGGGGAGGCCACGTAGTGGAGGCGGACCTTGTGGCGGCGCTCGATTCGGGCCACTTGAGCCGCGCCGTGCTCGACGTCTTCCACGACGAGCCCCTCGCCGACGACCATCCGTTCTGGACGCATCCCCGCGTCGTCGTCACTCCCCACATCGCGGCACAACCCATCGCCGAGCTCGCCATGCAGCAGATCCTCGAGACTCTCCGCCGCCTCGAGGCGGGCGAGACGCCGTTGGGACGGGTCGACCCGGCCATCGGCTATTGAGCGCCGGGCCGCCCTCGTGTTCCGCGGAGACGGCTAATCTATCATGCCCCGAGCGTGGGCGATGACGGGAGCGGGATCAAGCGGATGCTCGATGCCGTGGAAGATCTCATCGGTGCCAACATCCTCATGACGGATGCCGTGCTCCGCATCAAGCGAGAGCGCCGCCATCCGCCGCCGCGTCCTGCGTGACTATCCGGAGAACCCGTTAATGGGCCCGCGCGAGCCCGGGATTCCCCTCCGCTTCCCGGACGCGACGGAGGGCCCCTATGCGGAGCGCGCGTGAGCCTCTGCCGCTAAAGCCCCGTTTCAGGGACGAGCCGCGTGCCGTCGATCATGCGGGAGTAGCGGAACGGGCGCGGATCGACGATCGGCGTCTCGCCGGCAATGAGGTCCGCCGCAAGCCGTCCGGCCGCCGGAGCGATGCCGAAACCGTGGCCGCTGAAGCCGGTCGCGATATAGAGCCCCTTGGGCGTCGCTACGGGTGAAATCACCGGCACTGCGTCCGGCGTCGCATCGATCATCCCCGCCCAGGTCTCGGCAATCTTCACGTCGCGAAGTGCCGGATAGGCGGCTTTGAGATTGGTGAGTGCTGTCTCCAGCACGTCGCGGTCCGGGGCTGGGTCCAGCACGCGCACCGCCTCGAAGGGCGAGGGCCGGTCGAGCGCCCACTTGCGCGGGGTACGGAGCGCCTGGAAGAAGGGTGCGCCAAACGTGATTCTGAGCGCAACCGCTCCCTGGCGATAGGCGGGCCAGAACGCGCGCATATAGCGGAAGGCATCCGGCGTGAGGTCAAAGCTCGCGGCCCCGCGCAGGCCCACCGTGTAGCCGCCGTCGAGGCGGCGGCGCATGCCGAAGCCGGGCGCGCTCACCGGGCCGCTCAACACCTCGGGTGCCGGTGCCGTGCGCAGGACGGAGGCGCGCACGCTCAACTGCGGCAGATCGAGACCGTGGCGCCGACAGAAGAGCGTTGACCACGCGCCCGCCGCGCAGAGCACGGCGCGCGTGCGGATGGCGCCCGTCTCGGTCACCACCATCGAGACGGCACCCGCCGCGGTCTCGATTCCCCGCGCGGCGCAGCCCTGGTGCAGCGAGGCACCGAGCCGACGCGCCGCTTCCGCGATGGCCGGTGCCGCCTTGGCGGGCTCGGCCCGGCCGTCGCTCGGCGTATAGAGGGCGCCGAGCCATTTCTCCTTGCACCCTGGCATCATGGCCGCGGCCTCGGCGCCACTCAGAAGGCGGGTATGAAGCTGATATTGCCGCGCCTGTTCGAGCCACCGTTCCCAACGGGCGAGCTCGGCGGCGTCCTTGGTCACATAAATGAGGCCGGTGCGGCGGAAGCCGGTCTCGGCGCCGATCTCCTCGTTCAGGCTGCCCCAAAGCGCCAAGCTTTCCTTGATGAGCGGAATTTCCCGCGTGTCGCGGCCTTGTTGGCGGCACCAGCCCCAATTACGGCTCGACTGCTCGGCGCCGACGCGCCCCTTTTCGACGAGAACGACGGAAAGCCGCTTCTTCGCGAGGAAATAGGCCGCAGCGCAGCCGATGATACCGCCGCCGATGACCACGACATCCGCGGAAGCCGGAAGCTTGCCATCGCTGCGCACCGCATCGACCGGCGGGGACATGTTTCTCCTCCTGCGATGGGAGGCGGCAGGGGCACCTAGAGGCCGATCATGGGAAGGGGCGGATTGGGCGTCAATCCGAATCCGTGCCGGGAAGCGCTCCTCGCACCCGGTGCCGCCGCTCCGCCCTTGGAGCGCTCGGCGCACCAAACAAAACCCGCGCGGCGAGCCGCGCGGGAGTTTTTAGGGAAATACGCGAACGGGTACTTCGCATACATGAAAACTATAGTCCGAGGGATATATCCTGTCAAGGGAAAAAGCCATGGGCTCTACAATTTTTGCACCAGCCGCACCTTGTGCTCGGCCAGGTGCATGGCGCTACTGCTTGTTGAGTTCGATTCGCGGTGCGCAATCGCGCTTGCCATAGCCCACGCATTCTTGGGTCTTGTTCCAATCGATGAAGGCCGAGGCCAGCCAATAGAGAAGGCCGATGCCGACGATGACCGCGATGATGGCGAGGTAGCTGCTGCGGCCCTGCGCATCGTCGTCCGGCTCGCTCTCGCTCATTGTCTGCGGCCTTCCCCTGGGCTCTCACTCCGACGCCGTGTCGGCGGCAGTACTGCCTCCGGCAGGGTGCGGCCGATATTGGCGGTTGAGCTCAATGGACGGGGTGCAGTTGCGCTTGCCCATGGTGACGCAGGTCTGGATTTTGTCCCAATCGGAAAAAAGCACGGAAAGCCAATAAAACAGCGCGACGCCGATGAGAACGATGAGCAGCATGAGATACTCGCGCAGAATCGAGCTGCGTGGGCCGCGCCCGCTCTCCATCGGATCGTTGTCATTGGCGGCAGCCTCCGTGACGCGGCGCCGCCCGGTCTGCAATTCGCGCCTCATGCGCGGCCTTTTCCCTGTCGGAACCTCGTCGGGCTGCCTTGGCGGGACGCAAGCTCAGCCCGCGTTGCACTTGGCCTCGTCCTCATCATAGCAGGAGTTCGCCGCGAAGGCGCCAAAAGCGACCCGCCGCCCCGGCTTTCGAGCCGGCCCACCTCGAAGACAGGGCTCGGCGGCTTTACCCGCAAAAAGGCCCGGCATATGAGCCGCGCTGTGCCTAGAAACCACACCAGATTAGTGTTGGAATCCGGGCGAAAGCGCTAGAATGCAATGGCGGGCTACCCCCTTGCGAGGGCCGCCTGTCGAGGGGAGGAGGCGAGCCGCATGAGCGTGCTTAAGGAGATGCGCGAGGCGCGTGGCCTCAGCCAGCCGGTACTCGCCAGGCTCGCGCGCACCTCACAGCAGCAAATCGATCGACTCGAGAAAGGCCAGCGTAGATTGACGCTCCCTTGGGCGCGGCGGCTGGCATCCTTGCTCGGCGTCGACGCTCATGAGCTGCAGCCGGTCGATGCCTACGGGACGGTGAGCGTGGTCGGCTATGTCGGTGTCGGCGAGGAGGTCTTCTTTTTCGACGGGGACGCCGGCGCAACGCTCGAGACCGTCCTCGCCCCGCCCGGCGAGCATGACACGGTCGCGCTGCGCGTGCTGAGCGACAGCGCGAGCCCGCGCTATCGCGAGGGCGAGATCATCTTCTACTCGCGCACGCGTGGCCGCACGGCGGCGAAGTGCCTCTACGAGGATTGCGTCGTGCGTCTCTCCGACGGGCGCACGTTCCTCAAATTGATCGAGCCGGGCAGCGAAGCGGACAGCTACGTGCTGCGCTCCTACGCTTCCGCGACTCCGCTGCTGGTCAACCGCAAGGTCGCGTGGCTGGCACCCGTCACCTGGCGCGGACCGAGGCGATAACGTTCGTTTCAGCAAGCTCGTCGCGGGAATGCGACAGCTTGAAAGTCGCATCGCGAGGTTTTTGTTACATCGCGCGACATTTTTGGTTACACTTTTTCGTGGTGATCGCGCATACGCGGGATCGCTCTTGCTGTCACAACCGAAGTTGGGGGTTTACATGCCTGCACCCAAACGAAGGAAGAGACCGGCGGCGAAGGCCGCAAAGCGCACGACGAAGAGAAGGACGGCCCGCAGGTCGACCGCGGCAAAGAGACCGGCGCGCCGGAAGACCGCTCGCAGATCCACCCGCAAAACCTCGCGGGCTAAAAAGAGGTAGCCGCGGGAGCAAAGCGGAGATGACGGTCGCGGCGTGCGACCGCACCCACCTGTTGCGCCCACCGGCACCCCCGACGATGCCGGGGATCATGTAGCGGTCGCTTTTCCCGATAAGATTTCGGCGCGGGCGAGCAGGTCCGTTCTGTTCGCCTCGTCTCTTGCGCGCTCGCGCCGTCATCGCGGACGCTGAATCAAGGGCCCTTCCGCTAGCCCCCGCTGCCTCGACGCGACAAAGCCGCTTATGAAACGTCCACCGAGCGGCGCTCTTGGCGAGCGGCGCAGCGAGTGCCTGCGCACCCGGAGCGTGGGCGGCATCCGGCGTCGATAACGTCGTTATGATTAAAGGCGCTTGTAGACACAAGGCGCGCGCGCTGATGCCTCGAACGTGCGCCTGACGCGGCCGTGCGCCGACCAATCGCCAGGCTCTCGCATGAGCGGCCGGCTGCGGCCTGACGCCAACAGAGACCTCGCGTGCTGGGCGGGTGGGCGTACCGCCGTCAGTTGCATCGAGCGCGCGCAGGCGATGAGGGCTCGCGCGGGGGCAATCGCCCGGGCTCCGGCTGCGCCGCCCGCGCGCGGCGTCACGACGCGCACCTCGATGCTTGCCTTTGCACGCAGGATGCGGGACGGCCTCGGCGTCCATGGATCGGCGCCACAGCACTGGTGGCAAAGCGAGGCTTGCATTGCCCGGGCTCGAGCGATTGTCGCCCTCGCTCATGGCGACCTAGCGCCGCGCGCCATACGCCCGCCGAGCTTGCTAGAGGAGCGCGTTCCCGCGCAAGCCCATGGCAGCACCGCTCGCCGCGATCAGCGCAGACGATCTTCTCCCCACACCGCACGACGCGGGAGCCTCATCGTGACGGCGCGCCAAGCGGCGAATCGCGACTCGAGTCGCCGAGTCGCGCCCTTTTCGCCCATTCGAGCGCATCAAGCAGCCGATCCTGGCCCCAAAAGATTTCTTCGCCGACCTCGAAGCTCGGCGCACCGAAGATGCCGTGACCTTGCGCTTCTTCGGTCTGAGAGCGCAAGGTCTCCTTGATCTCGGGCGAAACCGCGCGCGCGAGCGCGCGCTCCGCGTCGACGTCGAGAGAGCGCAGGATCGGCCGCAGAACCGCCGGTGAAGCGATATCGCGGTCCTCCGCAAAATTTGCGCGGAATAGCGCCTTGCTGAAGGCGACACCCCAGCCTTCACTCAAGCCGACAAGCGTCGTGCGCGCGGCGAGGAGACTGCTCCGCGGAAATTGGCTCGGACGCTTCCACTCCAACCCCTCCCGCGCGCAAAGGCGCTCGAGGTCGCGCCACATATAGCGGCCCTTGGCCGGATAGAGGTTGAAGGGCGAATCGCCCCAGCCCTGTTTCGCGAAGATCGGCCCGAGGAGAAACGGCCGCCACTCGACCGCGACACCCGTCCCTTGCGCGAGCCGCTCGATCGTCATGGCCGCGAGGTAGGAATAAGTGCTCGCGAACTCATACCAGAAGGCGAGCAGCGGAGCGGGGGGCGGCGGCATGATTTCCCAATGCCTCGCGGTCGTGGTGCGCATTGCGCCGGATGCCCCGCACGGCTCCTCTTGCCGGTCTCCGGAGCCCTCCGGCCAAGCGCTCCGCCAAGGTCAAGAGAGCGGCGGCCGGGCGGGAACCGGCACATGGAGATGAGCCGCAAGTTAACACCGAGTTGGTGTTATCTCCCTAGTCACACGCGTCTCCCGGGCCCGACGCCCCATCCTCAAGCCGGCAAGACTCGACGCCATCCTGCGCTCGAGCGACGCCGCGGCCAGCGCCCGACGGAGGGAAGCGGCGCCTAGGCCGCCTTGTTGTCGCGCTTGATGTAGGCGGCCTCGCAGTGCTTGGCGCAGTAAGGCCGACCCGGCTCGATCGGCGCGCCGCAGAACTTGAAGTCCTGGGCCGAGGGATCTCCGATCGGCCATTGGCAAGTCGGACCCTTGTGTTTTGCGCGCCGCACGGCCGGGGTCTCCGAGCGAATCGGCGAGGGGCGACTCGCCAAGCCGAGACGGTGCGCCTTGCCGATTACCGCATTGCGCGTGACCGAGCCGAGCTGCTGCGCGATCTGGCTGGCCGAAAGCCCCTGGTCCCAGAGACGCTGCAAGGTCAGGACCTCTTCCTCTGTCCAACTCATGCCACACCTCAACACATCTAGTAGGATTGCACCCTGTCAATCACAACATAATGGGGTGGCCAGCAAGAGTCACATCATTTTTCCAGAACTTGTCCAAAGCGCGCGATAGGGCGTGCCGCTTTGGCAGAAAAAGTCTGAACTATGGCATTGCTGCCAAATCCCTCCCTCGGCACAATGGCGCCATGACTAAGCCCATGCCGCCCGAGGGCCGCCCCGCCAGTCAACCGTGCCGCCGCCGTATCGCCTTCGTTATCTTTCCCGATTTCCAGCTTCTCGATCTCACCGGCCCTCTTGCCGTTTTCGACTCGGCGGCGCGCTTCCTCGCCCAAAGAGGGACACTTTCCGACGCGGCCTATCCCGTGCTGGTTCTCGCCGACTCCGCGGGCCCGGTACGGAGCTCGGCCGGCCTCGAGGTCGCCGCCACACGAGACTATTTCGGCTGCGAGGAGGAGATCGATACCCTCATCGTGGTGGGCGGCCAAGGCAGCCGCCGTGCCGCCGAGGACGCGGCGCTGCTCGCCTGGCTCCGCACCATGGCACCGCGGGTGCGCCGCTTGGGGTCGATCTGCACGGGCGCCTTCGTGCTTGCCGGTGCGGGTCTGCTCGACGGCAAGCGCGCGACCACCCATTGGGCCTCGTGCCGAACGCTTGCGAGCCGCTACCCTTCGCTCAACGTCGATGCGGATGCCATCTATGTGCGCGACGGCAACATCTTCACCTCGGCCGGCGTCACTGCCGGCATGGACCTCGCCTTGGCTCTGGTCGAGGAGGATTGGGGCCGCGAGCTGGCGCTCACGGTGGCGCGCTGGCTCGTCATGTTCGTGAAGCGCCCGGGCGGCCAGTCCCAGTTCAGCGCGCAGCTTGCAGCCCAGCGCGCCGAAGCGCCGGCAATATCGACGCTTCAGGAGTGGATCCTCGCCCATCTCGCGGAGGACCTCTCGGTGCCGGCGCTCGCCGTGCGCGCGGCGATGAGCGGGCGCAACTTCGCGCGCGTCTTCCTCAGCGAAACCGGCCTCACTCCCGGCGCTTTCGTAGA
>DATNIJ010000199.1:0-10513 GCA_035604475.1 Alphaproteobacteria bacterium | reverse complement strand
AGATGATCATGCCGCCGTGGCTCGTGCAGAACTGAGGGGCTGACCGGCTTTGGCCGAGATCCTCGTCTATGGAGCCGTGATCAGCGCGATCTACGCCATGTTGGCGGTGGGGTTCACCCTCATCTTCGGCGTGGCGCGCATATTGAACCTGGCGCACGGCTCCTTCTACGCGCTCGGCGCCTACGGCGTCTACGCGTTGACCGCGGATGCCCATCTGCCGCTCTTCCTCGCGGCGCCCGTCGCGGTCTTGCTCGTGGCGCTGTTCGGGGTCGCGGTGGAGCGGGTGCTGGTGCGCCCGCTCCGCCGCTCCACCCTCGCCGTGCTCATGATCACGCTCGCGGTGGCCCTCATGGTCGAGCAAGTGCTGCTCCTCATCTTCGGCTCGGAGGCGCGCAACGTCCCCTCGATGGTCAACGCGACCTTCCACGTGATGGGGGCCGACGTGAGCGGGCAGCGCCTGCTCGCACTCAGCGGCGCCATCGTCATCCTCTCCGGCCTGTGGTTCTTCATGCAGCGCACGCGGCTCGGCTCGGCCATCCTCGCGATCTCCCAGGACGCCGAGGCGGCGCAATACATGGGCATTCCCTCCGACCGCATCTACTCGCTCGTGATGGGGCTCTCGGCCGGGATCGCGGCCGCGGCGGGCGTGCTCGTCGCCCCCTTCCAGACGGTGATCCCGGGCATGGGCCTGCTGCCGCTCGTCAAGGCCTTCGCCATCGTGGTGGTGGGCGGGCTCGGCTCGATCGTCGGCAGCATCGTGGGCGCCCTCCTGCTCGGCTATACCGAGACCATCATCGCCTTCAAGATCTCGATCGAGTGGTCGCAGATCGTCTCGGTCGCGGCGGTGCTCATCACCCTGATCCTGCGGCCGGCGGGATTCTTCGGCAAGCGCGCCGCCTTCTGAGCCGGGCATGAGCATCCACAGGACCGACTGGCTGGGAGCGCTCGTCGTCCTGGCCGCCCTCGCTCTCGTGCCCGCAATCTTGGGCAGCACCTACGTCACGGGCATCATGACCGTCGCCCTCTGCTTCGCCATGTGGGCGGCGAGCTGGGACTTCATGTCGGGGCTCACCGGGCGCGAGAACTTCGGCCATTCGCTTTTCATCGGTGCCGGCGCCTACACGGCGGGCTTCCTCAACGTGAATTTCGGCGCGAGTCCCTGGTGGAGTCTCGCGGCAAGCCCCCTCGTCGCGGTCGCCTTCAGCCTCGTCATCGGCTTTCCCACGCTGCGCCTGCGCGGACCCTATTTCGCGCTCGCCATGCTCTCGGGTGCCGCGGTGATGCAAAGCCTCACCATCATCTTCTCCGAGTACACGGGCGGCCAGGACGGGCTCAACGGCCTCTTCCCCTTCTTCGATTCCGAGCTCGCGCAGTATTACCTCACCCTCTTCTTCCTCGCGGCGACGGTGGCGACGCTCAGGCTCGTCGCGAACTCGCCCTGGGGGACCATCCTGCGCGCGATCCGGGGCGACGAGGCGAGCTGCCAGGCGGCCGGCATCAACGTCACCTTCTACAAGATCGCCTCGCTCATGATCAGCGCCGCGTTCGCGGGGCTCGGCGGCGCGCTCTACGCCCATTACCAGCTCCAGGTCGGGCCCGATCTCTTCGCCATCATCCTCTCGATCAACATCATCATCATGGTCTACGTCGGCGGCATGGGTTCGATCTACGGGCCGGTGGGGGGGGCCATCCTCTTGATACTCCTGACCGAGGCGCTGCGCGCGTTCAGCGAGTACCGTCTCTGGGTCTACACCCTCATCCTGATGCTCATCCTCTTCTTCCTGCCGCAGGGATTGGTCGCACCCCTTTGGCGGCGGTTGCGGACCATCGTGCAATGAGCGCACTCCTCGCCGTCGACGGGCTCAACAAGCGCTTCGGCGGGCTGCAAGCCGTGAAGGACGTCTCCTTCGCGCTCGAGGCGGGCTCGATCACCGGCATGCTCGGTCCCAACGGCGCCGGCAAGACGACGCTCTTCAATCTGCTCACCGGCTTCATAGCCGCGGATACGGGCAAGGTGGAGTTCGACGGAGGGCCGCTTCTCGGCCTGGCGCCCTATCGCATCGTCAACCGCGGGCTCGCCCGCACCTTCCAGCTCACCAGGCCCTTCCTCGGCATGAGCGTGCTCGAGAACGTCGAGGTCGCCTGCTTCGCCCCGCGCGTGCGACACGAGGGGCATGCGCGCGCCCGCGCCCGCGCGATGCTCGAGCACGTGGGGCTGGCCCCAAAGGCGGCTTCTCTCGTCGACGTGCTGCCCTACGGCGATCTCCGCCGCCTCGAGATCGCGCGGGCGCTCGCGACCAGGCCGAAGCTGCTTCTCCTGGATGAGCCGTTTGCCGGGCTCGGCACCAGCGAGATACAGCCGCTCGCGGACCTCATCCGCGAGCTCCATCGCAAGGAGGGCCTCACCATCCTGATCATCGAGCACAAGCTGCGCGAGCTCATGCAGCTCGCGCACGAGGTGATCGCCATGGACTTCGGCGAAGTGGTGGCGACCGGCGTGCCCGCCGAGATCGTGCGCCACCCGCGCGTAGTCGAGGCCTATATCGGCAAGGCCGAAATCGGAGAGAGCGGGGGTGCGCTTGGCGCTGCTTGAGGTTTCCGACCTCGTCGTTCATTACGGCAAGGCGCTGGCGCTCGACGGCATCTCGTTCGAGGTGGGCAAGGGCGAGCTCGTGGGCGTGCTCGGGCCCAACGGCGCGGGCAAATCGACCTTGCTCAAGGCGATCTCCCGCACGGTGCCGCCGAGTGCCGGCCACATCGCGTTCGACGGCCGCTCTCTCGACGGGCTTCCCGCCTACAAGGTGGTCGGCCGCGGCATCTGCCATTGCCCCGAGGGGCGGCGTCTCTTCCCCGAGCTCTCCGTGCTCAAGAACCTCATGCTGGGCGCCTACCTGCGCAACGACAGGCTCGAGATCGCCGCCGATCTCGAGAAGATCTACGCCCTCTTCCCGGTCTTGCACGAGCGCAGCAGGCAGCAGGCATCGACCCTCTCCGGCGGCCAGCAGCAAATGCTCGCGATCGGCCGCGCGCTCATGGGGCGTCCCTCGCTTCTCCTCCTCGACGAGCCCTCGGTCGGCATCGCACACCGCCTCAAGGTCGAGATCTTCCAATCGATCCGCGAGATCCAGCGCGCCGGCACCGCCGTACTCCTCGTCGAGCAGGACGCGCGCTCCACCGTCGCGGTCGCCGAGCGCCTCTATGTGCTCGAGCACGGCCGCTTCGTGCGCGAGGGGCGGCCCAAGGAGCTCGCCGACGACGACTACATCCGGCAAGTCTATCTCGGGGTCTGAGCCCGGCGGAGCGGGAGTGCGTACCCTGCCGTTCCGGCTGGGACCGTTGGCCCCCCTCTGGCCGGAAGGCGAGCAAAATCAGCATGATAGGCTATGGCCTGGGGCCCATGACGGGCAAGAGCCATGCCCGTCACGACGCGAGGAGCCTGCCGCGGCGAGCATCTTCCGTGCGCCGACGGGAACTCGGAGGCAACGCCCGGCGTTAAGGGGGAGACGAGATCGAGGATGGGAGTGCCTTGGAGATCATGAGAGATCACGGGCCTTGCCTTCAGGGCCCTCATGTGACAAATTGTCGCGATTAGGCTTCATCCATCAGGGGAATGCGTAATGTCGAAGCGTAAAGCCGGTAAAGCTGAGGAAATACAATCCACTTCCGCTGCTGCGCCGAAATCGGGTCGCAAACTCGTGCTGGGGCTAAGCAAACTTGCGCTGGGGCTAAGCATGGCAGCGCTCGCGGCGGGGATTTCCCTGCCCTCCGGCCCTGCCAAGGCGATCGAGCCGGTGCCTTCCCTCGCCCAGCGCGTGAATGCGGTTCGGGCGCTCGCGCAGTCGAACCCGGCCGTCACCGACGAGCTGTTGCGGGAAAACCGCCTCATCAAAGTGCAATGGTGGAACAACTGGCCGAACTGGCCCAATTGGCACAATTGGCACAATTGGGGCAATGGGTGGTGGGGCAATTTCTGAGCCTACACGCTCGGCCCGGCGGTCGATGGACCAGGTGAGGTTCCCGGAGCTCCTGGTCCTCCAGGCCACGCCCTTTTGCAATATCAATTGCTCGTATTGCTATCTGCCCAATCGCGACTCGCGGCATCGCATGTCCATCGATGCCGTCGGAGTCATTTCGAAAAAGATATTCGATTTCTTCGCGCCGTTGCCGCCGGACATCAGCATCGTGTGGCATGCAGGCGAGCCGCTTGCGGCACCCGTCGACTGGTATAGGGCCGCCTTCGCCGCGATCGATCGCAATTTAACTCCGGGCACCACGGTAAGATACAGTTTCCAGACGAACGGCACCCTCTTGAACGCGGAATGGATCCGACTGATCAAGGACCATAACATCCGGGTCGGGATTAGCCTGGATGGGCCGCGCGAAATTCACGATCTCAACCGCCGCACCCGGGCGGGCAAGGGAACCTTCGATGCGACGATGCGCGGTGTAAGGGTGCTGCAGGATGCCGGGTTGCCGTTTCACATCATCGGGGTGCTCACGAAGGCTTCGCTCGAGGATCCCGACGCGATGTTCTCCTTCTTGGTCGAAAACGGCATATCCGAAGTCGGTTTCAACATCGACGAGATCGAGGCGGAGAACAAGTCGTCGTCCTTGAGCGAGGAAAGCGCGCCCGCGAAATTCGTTCGCTTCTTCACGCGGCTGATCGAGCTGAACGAGCTCAACGGACGCCCGCTGACACTCCGCGAGCTTCAGCACTGCGTCGCGCTTATCCTCTCCCGGCCCCCCGACTTCGTTTCGACCGAGAGCTCGCCCTTCGCCATCCTGAGCGTCGACCATCTCGGCAACTGCTCGACGTTCTCGCCCGAGCTCCTCGGCGTTGAGAACGCGGAATGGAGCAATTTCATCATCGGCAACCTTTTGACGGACGATCTCGAGACGATCCTTTCGGGGCAAAGATTCCTGCGCTTGAGGGATGCCGTGACGCGCGGGGTGGAGCTTTGTCGCGCGACGTGCGAGTACTTCGAGGTCTGCGGCGGCGGCGCGCCGTCGAACAAGTTTTACGAGCTTGGAACCTTCGAGGGGAGCGAGACGCTTCATTGCCGGCTGATGAAGAAGGCGATAACGGAGATCAGCCTCGCCTATCTGAGCGCCAGATACGCTCAGCCGGCCGCAAGCACTGCCCAGGCGTGACGGAGGAGGCCACGAGCAATGCGCTGTTTGGGTGCTGAAGTTTGGCCTCTCTGGTGATAGTATCCCATTTTCAGCTGGAGGAGGAGGTTGCTATGAGAAGATTGACGATTGGTGCTGCGGCTGCCGGTCTCTGGACGTTGGCGGCCGTCCTTCCCGTCGGTGCGGCGACGATGGTAAGCCCGTTTGCCGGCGCCTGGCACTTGAACAAGGAGGGGTCGAAGCTGGTTACGGGAAACCCGACGCCGCAGGACATCATCTGGGAAATCAAGAACTACAGCACAAAGGGTCACAACGACTACAATAAGGTGCAGTGGTCGCTCACCATCATCTACCCCGACGGCAAGGGGCGCGTCGAGGGCTTCAATGGCGCATTCGACGGCAAGCCCTATCCGGTCCAAGGCAGGGAAGAGGGAGCCACGCGCACCTATACCGTGTTGCCCGACGGCTCGCTGAAGAGCGAGTTCATGAGCCCGAAAACCAATGCCACCGGGAGCTCGACCTGCTCGCTTTCGCCCGATAGCAAGAAGATGACTTGCCAGGGCACGGCGACCGACGCGCAAGGAAAGCCCGCGGAGTTCACCGTGGTTTTCGACCGGATGGTGAGCAGCGCCGAGCCGATCAATAAGAAGAAGTAAGGCGTGACGGCGCGCTGCCGCGGCTCTGCGGCGGCGCGCCCGAGCGGAGATCCGTCTTCCTTCATCGCGACCCGCGCCGCCGGAAGCCGCGCCGAAGACCGTGCCGTGCGGATTCCCGAAGGGCGTCTGGATTCCACCTGATCGAGGCCGGCTAATAGAGGCCGGGCAGGATGCGCGCCGTCCTCTCGGCATAGGCGGCGTACTCGGGAAAGACGCGCGCGAGAAGGCGCTCCTCGTAGTCCATCCGGCGAATTTGCAGGTATCCCTGGCAGAGCGTGATCAAGACGGTCCAGGGGGAAAGAAAGTGGATGAGAACCCCCACGCTCGCGATGTATTCGGCCACATAGAGGGGATGACGGACGAAACGATAGGGGCCCGTCGTCACCAGCCCGCGTGCCTGAGGCGTGATGCTGAAGGAGCGCCCGAGCCCGTAGAGAATGTAAACGGCAAGCGCCATGCCGGCCAAGCTCACCGCGCTCGCCGCGATATGCGCGGTGAGCGAGAGCTCGTCCGCAGGCGGGAAGAAGGTTACCGTGAACGGCAGGAAGCTCCCGAGGAGTGCGACAATGCGCGGCCAGAGCTCGGCGTATTTTGCCACGAGCGGCAGGCGGACCACGAAGAGGCACGCCATGAGCAGGATATAGACGCAGGCGGTCACCGAGGTGAGCGCTCCCTCGAGCAGCATGGGCTCGGGCTCATCCAACTCGATGTCCCGCAACATCAAGAAGGCATTCCTTCCGTGGAAGCCGGCGGCAGCGGCGAGGATGAAGCAGAGAACGGTGAGAAGCAGCCGGTCGAGGGGCCAGGCTCCGCTGCTCGCGCGCTCGCGAGATCCGGGTGCGGAAGCGCTCATCGCTCCGCTTGCCGCGGCAGACCGTTCATCAATCTTGCGCACCCATTCACTTTCTTGATTTTTATCAAAAAAAACAGGCTGAAGCCTTTTATCCGCTCTCGCCGCTCGGAAAAATCTGCGCCATTCCATTATGCCTCACTTTTGCGGCCAGGGGCGAACCCTCCTGCACTTGACCGGGCGCCTTGCGCACAAGGCGGCCGCGGCGGTCGCCGGGGGCACGCGCGCCGGTCGGCGCGGCGGCTTCGAGCGAAGATGCCCTTGACTTGGATCAATGCGGCAAGGCGGCCTCGCCTTAGAGTTGCCCTACTTGAAGGAGGAGGGAAGCCATGGCTACGCGCTCGGAAACGCAAGCCGGTCGGAGCGGTTTCGGCAGTCATGTGCACGCCGTGGGCAGCTGGGCCACGGAATTCGCGCGCCGGTTCGGGCGCGGCGTGGCGACCTGGGGCGAGCGCCGCCAGCTGGCCTACGAGCTCGAGTCGCTCGACGACTCGGCACTCGCCGATCTCGGCATCGGACGCAGCCAAATACCGTCCTTCGTCAAGGGTTATGCCGGTGCGGACGAGCTGCTTGCGAAAATGCTGGCGCATCTCGGCCTCGAGGGTGCGAGCGCCAAGTTCGATCGGCTGCTGAGCCGCAATCTCTACAGCAACTGCACGCTGTGCAACGAGCAGAAGCGTTGCCGCCATTGGCTCGACAGCGAGAAGGGAGGCAAGGCAGCCCCCGCCTTTTGCCCCAATGCCTGGTATTTCCAAAAGATCCTGAGCCGCGAGCAGGAGCGCGCCGCAAACCGCACCGCAGGTGCCGCGTAGCGCTGCGGCGTGCTGTCTGGCGAAGCATCATCCATGGTGCGGGCGGGGGGACTTGAACCCCCACGGGCAAGGAATGCCCAACGGATTTTCATACCAACTACGGCTTTCGCCGCCGACGCTGTTGCGCAGTTGGGCGCAAGAGCGGGTTTGTGGTCTGGACTATCCCTTCACCCTGGCGTCGCCGCTTTAGGTGCCGCCCGTCTAGTCTCTACACCTTCCCGTTGCCGGGCTTGGCTCGGGATTGCCATCTCGCAGGTTCCCCCGAATTTGAGCGGTTCTGCATCCGCGGTTTCCCGCGCGAGCACTCAAGCCGGATTAAGTCCGTTGCGTCTACCGATTCCGCCACGCCCGCTTGACGGTTCCCTCTATACCGGCATGGCGCCGGCAAGCCAAGGCCCTCAAGGAAGCGGCTGTTCCGCGTGCCCCTCCTCTGTCATAAGTTGAGCCATGCCCAGCCTCCTGCCGCAGGGGATTTCGTGGCGCAGCCGCAGGCTGTGGCACCCCATCGGGTATGCGGCGACCGCACTCTGGATGGGGGCGATCCTCGCGATCTCGCATGAGGACTCCAATCATCCGCTCTTCAAGCTGATCTTCACCGTGCCGCTTGCCGGCTGGTTTCTCGGCATTGCGGCGGCGAGGCTCATCGGCCGCCTGTGGCCGAGAGAGCCGCCTCCCGAGGCCGAGCGCCGAAGTCGGCCTTGAGCGCGCCCATCGGCTCCGAGGCGGCTCAGCCGCTTGCGTCGTCGAGGATTTCGCCGCCAAGTGCCACGAGCATCTGCTTGAGCTCATTCGCCGTGCGCTCGATCGCGCGCTCATCGGTCGCGCGGATGACTAGGCTGACGCCGAAGCGGCCCCGGCTATAGAAGGGATAGCTGCCGATCTCGACCTCGGGGTGACGCGCCTGCAAGGCGCCCAGCCCTTGGGCGATCTTGCCTTCCGGGAGGTTGGTCGCGAGCGTGCGCGCGCAGAGCGGCTCGCCGCCGACGATGCGGTGACGCAGGCCGTGGAACATGGCCTGCATGATGGCGGGCACCCCGGCCATGACGAAGACATTGCCGATCTGGAAGCCGGGGGCGCCGCTCACCGGGTTGTCGATCAGCACGCCCCCTTCGGGGACATTCGCCATCCTGAGGCGCGCCTCGTTCAAATCGGCCGGATTCGCGAATCGGCGCGCCAGCATCTTGACCGCCTCCGGATGGCGCCGCAGCGGCACGCCGAAGGCCTTGGCGACGCATTCGGCCGTGATGTCGTCGTGGGTCGGGCCGATGCCGCCGGTGGTGAAGACGTAGTCGTACTCGGCGCGGAGCGCGTTGAGGGCCGCAATGATGCGCTCCTCCACGTCGGCAATCACGCGCGCTTCGAGGAGACGCACGCCGAGCTTGTTGAGCTCGATCGCGAGATAGGCAAGGTTCGCGTCCTTGGTGCGGCCCGAGAGGATCTCGTTGCCGATGACGAGAACTGCCGCCGTGACACGCTTGGGCGCTTCGCTGGGGGCCTTTCTCATGTGACCTCTATATGGCGGGGCTCGCAACGGAAAAAGCGTCGCCTCGGCGCCGCCCCCGCCATGGTGCGCAGCCTCGCGTCGACACTGCGCCGTGCCGCGTCGGTCCATTATTATAGTGCGTTACAAGCATAAAATGCGCGCCTGGTTTGCCGGAGCCACGGCCCGCGGATTTACCGCGGGCGGGAGCGCAGCGGCTGTGCGGGTGCGCGCGGGGAACGTTGAAGCGCCCGACGCGCGCGGCTAAGGTCGGGCATGAATTTTGCCGAGCCCCTTTTGCCCGGCCGGCTGGTCAGGCGCTACAAGCGCTTCCTGGCCGACGTCGAGCTCGCGGACGGCACCGTCGCCACGGTGCATTGCCCGAATCCCGGAGGCATGATCGGCCTCGATAGGCCGGGCTCGAAGGTCTGGCTGTCGCGCTCGAAGAACCCGGGCCGCAAGCTGCCCTTGACCCTCGAGCTGATCCTCACCGCGGGCGGACTCGTCGGTGTCAACACGACCCATCCCAACCGTCTCGTCGAGGAGGCGCTCCTGGCCAAGCGGCTCCCCGAGCTTGCCGGCTATGCCTCCATCCGGCGCGAGGTGCGCTACGGCGAAAGCTCGCGCATCGACCTGTTGCTCGAGGGCCCGGGACGACCTATTTGCTACGTCGAGGTCAAGAACGTCCATCTGAAGCGCGACCCTCGCGCGTCGGGCGGGCCGGCCGAGTTTCCCGATGCGGTCACGGAGAGAGGGGCCAAGCACTTGAGGGAGCTTGCCGCCGCGGCTGAGCGCGGGGCGCGGGCGGTCGTGCTTTTTGTCGTGCAGCGGCAGGATTGCGCGAGCTTACGTATCGCCGGCGACATTGATCCGGGCTTCGCGCGGGCGTTTCACGAAGCGGTGGGGCGCGGCGTCGAGGCTCTGTGTTATGCTTGCAAAGTGACCCGCGAAGCCATTGAATTGACGCGGCCGCTCCCGCTCGAGCTCGGCCGAGGAGAGGCACGGAAGACAGGCAGCTTGAGACGATGAGCCAGATGGAGCGCAGCGCCCGGGTCCTCCCGGAGGAAACCCGGATCAAGATTCACGGACCCGACCATTTCGAGGGCATGCGGCGGGCCGGCCGGCTCGCGGCCGAGACCCTCGATTTCATCGTGCCCGCGATCAAGCCGGGGGTTTCGACGGGCGAGCTCGATCGGCTCTGCCATGATTTCATCGTGAGCCACGGCGCCGTCCCCGCCCCGCTCAACTACCGCGGCTTCCCGCGCTCGATCTGCACCTCGGTCAACCACGTCGTCTGTCACGGCATTCCCTCCGAGGACAAGGTCCTGGCCGACGGCGACATCATCAACATCGACGTGACCACCATTCTCGACGGCTGGCACGGCGACACCAGCCGGATGTTCGAGGTGGGCGAGGTCAGGCTCAAGGCGCACCGGCTCATCGAGGTGACCTACGAGGCGATGATGCGCGGGATCGCGGCCGTCCGGCCGGGGGGGACGACGGGCGACATCGGCTTTGCCATCCAGAGCTTCGCCGAGGCGCACCGCTACTCGGTCGTGCGCGACTTCTGCGGCCACGGACTGGG
>DATNIJ010000198.1:0-7864 GCA_035604475.1 Alphaproteobacteria bacterium | reverse complement strand
GCGGGCCTGCGCCGCCTCTCGACGCGCAAGGTCATGGAGTCGGCGCTCAAGACGCTCAAGGGCAGGAGCCGCGCCAAGCGCACGATGTGGAGCCGGCGCGCCCAGGAGTACGAGGCCAAGATCAACTCGGGCGACCCGGTCTCGATCGCCGAGGTGGTGCGCGATCTCCATCGCGGCTCGGACCAGCCCGACCAATCCTACAGCGAGCGGCAGATCTATCAGGCCGCCCTCGACCGCCTCGCGCGCGAGCTAGCCGCCGTCGAGAAGCTCGACGAGAAGCAGGCGATCAAGCGCCTCGAGCACATCCTCAAGGCGGCCTGAGCACAGCACGCGGCGCCCTTAGAGATGCGGCAAGCCCCGGCCCCTCGCCGGGGCTTTTGCCTTGGACGGGGCGCCGCGCTCAGGCGATGGCGGCAACGGGAAGATAAAGCGTCAGCGTGCCGTCGATGAGGGTCTCGAAGCCGAGCCGGCGATAGAACCGCTCGGCCTTGCCGTCGAAGGCTTCGAGCACCACCGCCCAGACGCCGATGTCGTGGGCGACACGCTTCACGCGGCGCAGCGCATCCGCGAGAAGTGCCGTGCCGATGCCCTGACGCTGCCAGGCGCGATCGACGCCCAACATGACGACCTCGACAACGGGAATACGGGCATCGAGGCGCAGCAGCCGCGCGAGGGGTTGGGGCACATCCGCGCTAGCGACGTTTGGCACCTGGAGCGCGTAATAGCCGCGCACACAGCTCCCACCGGGGTCGACGGCAACGAAGGCCCTGGATAGGCCGTGCGTCGCGAGCTCAAGCGAATCTCGCAAATAGGCATCGATGCGACGGACGCCGCAGCTGAACCCGGTCCGAGCATGTCTTTTCGAGAGGGGCTCGATGCGCACCCTCACGGGCGGGCCTCATGCGATCGGGTTCTCGACCGTCTTCGCGTAGCGCGCCATCATCGCCTTCATGGCCTTGGTCGGCCGCCGAGGCCGCGCCAGCGCCTCGAGGAAGCGCTTCGTCTCTCCTGCCGAGAGACGGATGGCCTGGCCCTCCTGGATGGTGCGCACCGCCTCGCGGTAGGCGGCACTGACGACGAAATCCGAGGTGTCGGCGCCGACGAGGGCCGCGGCGGCCTCGATCATGCGCTTGACGGAGGGCTTCGTGCGCTGCTCCATCCGTTCGGAGCGCGCCTCCTTGAGCTCTTTGGTGAGGTCGGCGAAGCTCGGCATCGGCGTCCTCCTTTGTCCGGTCATTGACCGTACAAATATGAGGCGTCGCCGTCAAGCTCCAGGGAAACCGAGCCGCTCTGAGGGCTGACGCCCCCGCGATCGGGTGTATAGTCGGCCGCACCCCGGCGCTGCCGCAAGGACGACCATGACCGACCAGCCGCTCGACCGCACGCCCGGCACCCACGAGGTGCTCAACCAGCCCCCGCCCTTCGAGAACGTGAACCTCTACCGCACGGACGCGGCCTTGCGCGCGGCCGTGCGCTGCCAAGGCGGGGAGTTCGCGGAAGCTCGCCTCGCGGCCCTCGGGGAGGTTGTCGGCAGCGCCGAGGTCATCCGCTTGGCCGAGCTCGCCAACCGCTTCACGCCCGAGCTCAAGACGCATGACCGCTTCGGCCATCGCCTCGACGAGGTCGAGTTCCATCCGGCCTGGCACGAGCTCATGACGCTCGCCATCCGTCACCGCGTGCCGAGCCTCGCCTGGGTCGAGATGCGCCCCGGCGCCCATGTGGCGCGCGCGGCACTCGCGTATCTCTGGACGCAAGGCGAGGCGGGGGTGAGCTGCCCCATGGCCATGACCTTCGCGGGCGTTCCCGTGCTGCGCCACCTGCCCGCCCTCGCCGCCGAGTGGGAGCCGCGCTTCGCGAGCGACGCCTACGATCGCCGCTTCCTTCCCGCAGCCGAGAAGACGGGGGCGACCTTCGGCATGGCGATGACGGAGAAGCAGGGCGGCTCCGACCTGCGCGCCAACACCACGCGGGCGCGGCCGGAGGGCAAGCGCGGGCCGGGCGAGGCCTATCGCCTGAGCGGCCACAAATGGTTTTGCTCCGCACCCATGTCGGACGCCTTCTTGACACTGGCCTACGCCGAGGGCGGGCTCTCCTGCTTCTTCGTGCCGCGCTTCCTCGAGGACGGCAGCAAGAACCGCATCCTCCTCCAGCGCCTCAAGGCGAAGCTCGGCAACCGCTCCAATGCCTCCGCCGAGGTCGAGTACGACGAGACTTGGGGCCGCCTGGTGGGCGAGGAGGGACGCGGGGTCGCCACCATCATCGGCATGGTGCAAGGGACCCGCCTCGAGTGCGCGCTCGGCTCCGCCGGCCTCATGCGCCAGGCCCTCGTCCAGGCCCTCCACCATTGCTCGTACCGCACGGCATTCCAGCGCCGCCTCATCGACCAGGCGCTCATGCAGAACGTGCTCGCCGATCTGGCACTCGAATGCGAGGCGGCGACGGCGCTCGCCTTCCGCGTGGCGCGCGCCTTCGACGACGCCCAGCGCGAGCCCAAGGCGCGCGGCTT
The DNA here is from genome assembly GCA_035604475.1 of Alphaproteobacteria bacterium. Taxonomy (GTDB): domain Bacteria; phylum Pseudomonadota; class Alphaproteobacteria; order JACZXZ01; family JACZXZ01; genus DASPPM01. Next base: position 5,358 of record DATNIJ010000198.1, on the reverse strand, counting down.
CGCCCGCATCGCGACCGCGATCGCCAAATACTGGATTTGCAAGCGGGCACCCGGCCACATCGGCGAGGCGCTCGAGTGCCACGGCGGGAACGGCTACGTCGAGGACTGCATGATGCCGCGCCTCTATCGCGAGGCCCCCGTCAACGGCATCTGGGAGGGCTCGGGCAACGTCATCTGCCTCGACGTGCTGCGTGCGCTCGAGCGCGAGCCCGAGAGTGTGGAGGCGCTCCTCGCCGAGCTCAATACCGCGCGCGGGGCGGACCGCCGCTACGAGCGCTTCGTCGAGCGCATCGAGAGGCGGCTCGCCGAGCGCGGCGGCTTGGAGGCGCGCATGCGCCGGCTCGTCGAGGACGCGGCCTTAGCACTTCAGGCCTCGCTCCTCCTGCGCCACGCGCCGCCGGCGATTGCCGACGCCTTCTGCGCTTCGAGGCTCGACGATGTGCCGGGCGGCGGCCATGGGCTCGCCTTCGGCACCTTGCCTACCGGCCTCGATTTCCGCGCCATCATCGAGCGCGCCATGCCGGTAGAGCGGTGAAGCTCGGTACTTGACCCCCATAGACAAACGGGCTTCGATCCGTCACCCGCTTGCGGGTGAGGAAAAATGCCGGGAGCAGGTCATGCAGAAGAACCTCAAGGTCAACGGCGAGCGGCTGTGGCAAAGCCTCATGGAGATGGCCGAGATCGGCGCCACACCCAAGGGCGGGGTGTGCCGCCTGGCCTTGACCGAGCTCGACCGCCAGGCGCGCGACCTCTTCGTGCGCTGGTGCGAGGCGGCGGGCTGCACCGTCACCGTCGATGCCATCGGCAGCATTTTCGCGCGGCGTGCGGGCAGCGACGACAGCCTGCCCCCGGTCATGACCGGGAGCCATCTCGACAGCCAGCCGACCGGCGGCAAGTTCGACGGCGCCTACGGCGTCATGGCCGGGCTCGAGGTGATGCGCACGCTGAACGACCTCGGCATCACCACCAAGGCGCCGGTCGAGACGGTGGTGTGGACCAACGAGGAGGGCTCGCGCTTCGCCCCGGCCATGACCGCGTCCGGCGTCTTCGCCGGCAAGTTCGCCCTCGACTACGCCCTCGGCCTCAAGGACGCCGACGGGATGACGTTCGGGGAGGCGCTGGAGAAGATCGGCTACAACGGCAAGGCGCCGGTCGGCGGACGGCCGGTCGGCGCCTTCTTCGAGGCGCACATCGAGCAGGGCCCCATCCTCGAGGCGGAAGCGAAGACGATCGGCGTGGTGACGGCGGCACAGGGCCAGCGCTGGTATGACGCGGCGGTGACGGGACAGGACTCTCATGCCGGCACCACGCCGATGCCCAACCGGCGCGATGCCATGGCGGGGGCTGCGCGCATGATCGCCTGCCTCGAGAAGATCGCCCAGGCCCATGCGCCCCATGCCGTCGCCACCGTCGGCATGCTCAAGGTCCACCCCAACTCGCGCAACGTCGTCCCCGGCCGCGTCGCCTTCTCGATCGACATGCGCCATCCGGAGGAAGCCGTGCTCGCCGCGATCGACGCGGAGATGCGGCGGCGCTTCTCGGCGATCGCGAGCGAGCAGCGTCTCGAGCTTGCCCTCGAGCGCATCGCCAATACGGATGTGGTGAATTTCCACCCGGAGTGCGTGGCCGCCGTGCGCAATGCCGCCGAGCGTCTCGGCTACGCGCACCGCGACATCATCTCGGGTGCGGGCCACGACGCCTGCTATCTCTCGCGCATCGCACCCACCGGCATGATCTTCGTGCCCTGCGAGGGCGGGCTCAGCCACAACGAGATCGAGAACGCGGCGGCCGCGGACTTGGCCGCCGGCTGCGAGGTGCTCCTCCACGCCATGCTCGAGCGCGCCGGGATCGAGGCGTAGGTCGCCTCAGCCGCGTAGCGCGGCTTACCGTTCCGGATCGCGGCGGCCGACCCCGTCCGGCGCCCCGTCGGCTAAGCGGCGATAACGCGTCCGGCTGTTCACGAGGTGCCGGCGCATCGCCTCGCGGGCGGCCTTGGCATCGCCCGCCGCGATGGCGGCGGAGATGGCGCGGTGCTCGCCCTGGATCATCTCGAGATAGGCGCTTTGGCCATCGCCGTGGTGGGCCGAGATGCGGATGCTCTGGCGCGGGATGATGAGGCGGCCGAGATACTCGAGGAAATGCGAGAAGTGCGGATTGCCGGTGGCGAGCGCTATGGCAAGGTGAAAGGCGAAGTCCTCGTCGACCGCACTCTCGCCGCGCTTGATCGCCGCGTCGATCGCCGCAAGCGCGCGCACGATGCGCCGGCGCGCCGGAGCCCGTCCCCGCTCGGCGGCAAGCCCGGCCGCCTCGGCTTCCACGCTCGCCCTGAGCTCCATGACGTTGAGCACGTCCGCGATGGTGGAGGGCGCCTCGCCCGCGAGCCGGAAGGGTCGGCGCCAGATATCGTTCGCGACGAAGGCGCCGGCCCCCTGGCGCGTCGTCACCAGCCCCTCGGCGCGCAAGGCGGCGACCGCCTCGCGCACCACGGTGCGGCTCACCCCCATGGCGGCGACCATCTCCTGCTCGGTCGGCAGCCGCGCCCCCGGCGGGAGCTTGCCGCTCATGATCTCCTCCGCGAGCCGCTCGGCGATCGAATGCGTCAAGTTGCGCTGCGGGGCGAGCGGCCGCATCATGGCGAGCTTGGCAAGACGCGGGGCCAATGCTAAGGTCGTCCTATTGTATGGTTATACTATAACTGGCAGCCTACCACGGGCAGCACGGGCGGTCAAACCGCCGAGCCGCCTCGGGCGGCAGGCGCAGCCGAGGCCGAGAGAACGCCCTACGCGCTCGCGCGTCGGGAACGGCAGTCTTGAACATGGGAGGACAACATGAGGTTTAGGCGAAATGCGCTTCGGCTCGGTGCTGCAGCAGCGGCACTGGCACTCTTGGCAGCATTGCCGGTGCCGTCGGGCGCGGCCGAGGAGAAGATGGTCTTCAAGGACTCGGACGTGCATCCCCCCGGCTATCCCACGGTGGTGGCCGTCGAGGAGATGGGTAAAGAGCTCGCGGCGGCGACGGGCGGCCGCCTCAGCATCCAGATTTTCCCCTCGATGCAGCTCGGCGGCGAGAAGGAGGCGATCGAGCAGGCGCAGGTCGGGGCCATCCAGCTCGCGCGCGTGAGCGTGGGCGCGCTCGGCCCCGTGGTCGACGACCTCAACGTCTTCAACCTGCCGTTCCTCTTCCGCAGCGTCGAGCACATGCGCAAGGTGATCGACGGTCCGATCGGCCAGGAGCTGCTCGACCGGGTCACCAACAACCCGAACACGCATCTCATCGGCCTGTGCTGGATGGATGCAGGTGCTCGCAGCATGTACGACACCAAGCGGCCCATCAAGAACATCGAGGACTTGAAGGGCCTCAAGGTGCGCGTCATGGGCAACCCCATGTTCGTCGACATGATGAACGCGCTGGGTGCGAACGGCGTGCCCATGGGCTACGACCAGGTCTTCAGCGCGCTCCAGACCGGCGTGGTGGACGGTGCGGAGAACAACCCGCCGAGCTTCGTCTTCGACAACCACTACCAGGTCGCCAAGCACTTCACCTTGACCGAGCATCTCATCGTGCCCGAGATCCTCGTCTTCTCGCGCAAGACCTGGGACGGGCTCTCCAAGGACGACCAGGCGCTCATCACCAAGCTCGCGCGCGCGGCACAGCTCGAGGAGCGCAAGCTGTGGGACGCCAAGGAGAAGGACGCCTTCGACAAGATGAAGGCGGCGAACATCGACGTGGAGCAGATCGCCGACAAGACGCCGTTCCAGAATGCCGTCAAGCCGGTGTGGGACAAGTACGGCGCCAAATACGCCGATCTCATCAAGCGCATCGGCGAGGTGCACTGAGGCCGCGGGTCGTCGGCCCGCGCAAGACCCTCACCCGGCCGCTTCGCGGCCACCCTCTCCCGCTTGCGGGGTCGAGCCGCAAAGCGGATCGACGAAGGGGCCCGGCGCGAAGCGACGGGAAGGGTGAGGGAACGCGCGCCGGCAAGAGGAGAATCATGGCATCCGCCTTCCGCCGTGCGATGGATGCGCTCTATCTCTTGTGCGTCGTGCTCGCAGGCACTTCGCTTGTGCTCATCTCGGCGGTGATTCCCTGGAGCGTCTATACGCGTTACGTGCTCAATCACGCCGCGTCGTGGCCCGAGCCGATGGCGATCCTGCTCACCATCGTGCTCACCTTCTTCGGCGCCGCCGCGTGCTACCGGACGGGCATCCACATGCGCGTGACGGTGCTGCACTACCTGCTGCCGCCGCTCGGGATACGCGCCGTCGAGCTCGCGGCGGAGCTCCTGATGGGGCTCGTCAGCCTGTTCATGGTGATCTGGGGCGAGGGGCTGGTGGCGACGACCTGGTACCAGGTGATCGACGCGTTCCCCTTCCTCTCGGTCGGCGTCACTTATCTGCCCATTCCGCTCGGCGGCGCCGTCACCCTCCTCTTCGTCGTCGAGCGTCTCCTGATCGGAGCGCCCGCGGACAAGTGGGCGGTCCGCGAGCCGGCGGCACCCGGGTGATCCGGCGGGGGCCTGGCGCATGGACATCATCGTCGTGCTTCTTGCTCTCTTCGCGTTCTTCGCCCTCGGCGTGCCGATCGCCTACGCGCTCGGGCTCGCCGCTCTCGTCGGCGCCTGGCGGCTCGGCATCCCGCCCGAGGCGGTCATGCTGCAAATCTCGAGCGGGGTTTCCAAGTTCGCCATGCTGACCATTCCCTTCTTCGTGCTGGCGGGTGCCATCATGGCTGAAGGCGGCATGGCGCGGCGGCTCGTGGCCTTCGCCAACGTGCTCGTCGGTCTCACTCGCCTGCGCGGGGGGCTCTCGGCGGTGAACATCATCGCTACCACCTTCCTCTCGGGCATCTCCGGCTCGGCGGTCGCGGACACCTCGGCGATCGGCTCGGTGATGATCCCGCAGATGGAGAAGAGCGGTTTTCCGCGAGTGTTCGCCACCAATGTGACCATTACCGCCTCGGTGCAGGCGCTGCTCGTGCCGCCGAGCCACAACGCGGTGATCTATTCGCTCGCCACCGGCGGCACCATTTCCATCATCTCGCTGTTCATGGCCGGCGTCGTACCAGGGCTCCTGCTCGGCTTTTCGCTGGTCGTGCTTTGCCTGGTGATCGCCTACCGCGACAGCCATCCGCGCGGCCAAACCGTACCGCTGCGCGAAGCGATCAAGATCAGCTTCGACGCGCTCTGGGGCCTGATCACGCTCGGCATCATTTTGGGCGGCATTTTGGGCGGCGTGTTCACCGCCATCGAGGCCGGCGCGGTCGCCTGCGTCTGGGCCTTCTTCGTCACCATGTTCGTCTACCGCGATTACCAGTGGAAGGATCTGCCGGCGCTGGTGCATCGCACGTTGCGCACCGTCG
>DATNIJ010000197.1:0-5260 GCA_035604475.1 Alphaproteobacteria bacterium | reverse complement strand
ATGGCACATTGCGGCGGTGCCGGCAGCGTCCGGGCGCGTCCGGAGTTGAAGGAATAGCTGCCGCGCCACTGACGTGGGCGCATGGGCCAGGATGACCCAATTCGGGCATTGGGCCCGATCAGGTAGTGGTACAATTAGGGTCTAGGCGGGTGTTATAGCGGCCATTGGAGCTGCGCCTCAATATCAGCAAGCGAGTTCCGCGTCTCACCCGCAAGTTCCAGCCGCGCGAACCGATTCAGCGCCGTCTCGTGGGCTACCATGGATCGCGCCATGTCGCGCTCATCCGATGGAGCGGCCGCCTCAATGGCGCGGAATTCTTCGAGATACATGTCGGTGATGCCGATCATCTCTTCCATGTGTTGGCGCCAGGATTTGGACGCAAAGGTTTTCGAGAGCTCTGCGACTTTGTCACGCACATCGTCTTGCGCGACGCTGAGGCCGAGGCGCATCAGAAACGGCCGCAAGCGCGCCTTGGTCTCGGTCTCAAGTTGCAGACAGGTGGCCCATTTGCGTCGGCACCCGGCGTCTTTTTCAAGGCCGGCATAGCACAAGAAGACCGCTTCCCCGAACACCTCGCCTTGATAGAAAACTCATTTACGGCCTTCAGATATTCTGAGCGATTCATTTTAGCCCACCATATCAAGATACTAACTCGAGTTAAGGAGCCAAGATTTCAGACTGTACCACTACCCGTCAAGCTGAAGCTCAACGGCTTTGGCCAAACCGCCGGAAGTCCGAGATTGGCACTTCTCGGGCTTGGAGCGATGTCCGACTTGAGTCCGTAATGCGCTCCAAATCGGATGTTGACTAGCCGCTGCGGACCAACCTCGATTTATGAGTAAGCATCCTACCCGAGCGATCCCAGACGGAGGGTCCAGGGGATGATCCGTGTCGTCGCCAGCAGGCCCTTGCGCCGCCACGGATCCTGGGAGAGGCGCGAGCTGATCTCCTCCGCATCGTTCGCTCGAATTATGAGGAGCGCGTCGGGCGTACCCTCGAGCGGCCCTCCGATCACCACGAAACCTTCGGCCTGGAGCGCGTCCATGAAGGCGGCATGGGCCTTCCAATCCTCCTGCTCTTCCATCGGGAGCGCATGGTTCCAGGCCGCACTCCGCGTGTTCGTGACGGCGAAGAGTCGTGTCATCAGCCTGTCCTCCGAGCCTTCAATCAGTGCGTGAGACACCGGCGGTGCTGCGGCCTTCAGCTATATCTCCCGCTCGCGATGGTCGAGCCGCCGTCGATCACGATGACCTGGCCGGTGATGAAGCTGCCCGCGCGGCTCGCCAGCATCACCGCGGCCCCTGCGACCTCATGGGGCTCGCCGATGCGGCCCAAGGGATAGCTGGCGGTCGCCTCCTTGTAGGTTTGCGGGTTCTGCCAGAGCGCCTTGGCGAAATCCGTGCGGATGATCGCGGGGGCCAGGCAGTTGGCGCGGATGTTGTGCCGGCCCCATTCGACCGCGAGATTGCGCGCGAGCTGGAAGTCGGCCGCTTTCGAGAGTCCGTAGATGCCGAGCTTGTCGTGGCCCTTGAGCCCGCCCACGGAGGAGACGATGATGACCACACCGTCCTTCCTCTCGGCCATGCCGGGGAGCACCTTGTTGCAGAGCCAAAGGTTGCTCTTCACGTTGGTGTCCATGGTCTTGTCGTAGGCTTCCTCGCTTATCCCGGACATCGGCCCGAAATAGGGGTTGACCGCCGCGTTGCAGACGAGGATGTCGATGCGGCCGCAGGCGGCGAGCGCGCGGGCGACGAGCTCGTCGAGCTCCGTCAGGCGCGAGATGTTGCAGGGGATGGCGACCGCCTCGCCGCCCTCCTTGCGGATCGCCTCGGCGACCTCCTCGCAAACAGGCCCCTTGCGGCTCGAGATCACCACCTTGGCGCCGAATGCGGCCATGGCCTCGGCGATCGCCTTGCCGATGCCCTTGGTCGAGCCGGTGATCACGGCCACCTTGCCGGAGAGGTCGAAGAGGTCCTTGTTGGTCATGGCGCGGGCCTCGAGAGATTGCGGGCAGGCGAGAGGGCGGCCCCTCGCCGGTAGGCAGGCCGGGCCGGGGCGGCTATGATAGCGGTCGCGATGATAGCAAAATGCTCGCGCGCGCGACATCGCGTGTCGGCGCGGAGAGAGCGATCGGGAGGTGTCTCGTGCGTCTGAAGCTCGATGCGGCCCACACGACCTTCCGCGACGAGGTGCGCCGCTTCCTCGACGCGAGCGTGCCGCAGGACATCCGCGACAAGGTCGAGGCGGGCAAGCGCCTCGGCAAGGAGGATCACGTCGTCTGGCAGAGGATTCTCCAGTGCAAGGGCTGGTTGGCACCGGGCTGGCCGGTCGAGCACGGCGGCACCGGCTGGGGCCCGCTCGAGCGCGCCATCTTCGAGGCCGAGCTCGGGGCCACGCTCGCCCCGCCGGTCATCGCCTTCGGCGTCACCATGGTCGGCCCCGTCATCATCGCCTTCGGCAACGAGGCGCAGAAGAAGCGCTATCTCCCCCGCATTCTCGCGAGCGAGGACTGGTGGTGCCAGGGCTACTCCGAGGCCGAGGCGGGCTCGGACCTCGCCGGGCTCAAGACCCGGGCTGTGCCCGACGGCGATCATTACATCGTCAACGGCTCCAAGACCTGGACGACCTATGCGCAATACGCCGACATGATCTTCTGCTTGGTGCGCACCGCAGGTGCGGGCAAGAAGCAGGAAGGCATCTCCTTCCTCCTCATGGACATGAGGAGCCCCGGCATCGCGGTGACGCCGATCGTCACCATTGACGGCGGTGCGGAGGTCAACACGGTCTTCTTCGACAATGTGCGCGTGCCCAAGGCGAACCTCATCGGCGAGGAGGGCAAGGGCTGGACTTATGCCAAATATCTCTTGGCGCACGAGCGCACCGGCATCGCCCGCGTCGGCCTCTCCACGCGGCTCCTGGCCAAGCTCAAGCGGATCGCCGCTCAAGAGGTGAGCCATGGGCGTCCCCTCAGCGAGGACCCCGAGTTCCGCGCCAAGATCGCCGCCGTCGAGATCGATCTTCTGGCGCTCGAGGCGACCGTGTTCCGCATCGCCTCCACGCAAGGGGCGGGAAAGCCGCCGGGCCCCGAATCCTCCATCCTCAAGATCAAGGGCTCGCTCGTCCAGCAGGCGCTCACGGAGCTCCTGACGGAAGCGATCGGCGTCTACGCGCTGCCCTACCAGCCCGAGTGGTTCGAGCCGGGTTGGAACGGCGAGCCGGTCGGGCCCGACTATGCGCCTTCACTCGCCTCGCACTATTTCAACTGGCGCAAGGTCTCGATCTACGGCGGCTCGAACGAGATCCAACGCAACATCATCGCCAAGCACATGCTGGGGTTTTGAGGCGAGCTCAAGCCTCCACGTATTCTACAATGCTGCTGGGCGCAGGTACCGGTAGGCCATCTGCGCGCAATCCTTCGATGTGGAATCGGATCGCCGCACGAATTTCGCCCTCCACCGCCGCGCCGGTCGCGCCGGTCGCGACGCACCCCGGCAGATCGGGCACGAAAGCGGAATAGTTGCCTTCGGCTTTCTCGATCACGACTACGTAGCGCATCGCAGCTACTCCTTCAGCCCGGGCGAATTGGGTGGTGTTGCCGGCCGATTGGACCTCTTGTAGCATAGCGCGTGAGCGGTTGCTGCGAAGCGAAGTACGCGCCGGGTAATGGGTCAGTTTCACCCCATCCTTCGAGACGGGCCTTCGGCCCTTCTCAGGATGAGGTGAAACCCTAACCAAGGTGTCCTCATCCTGAGGAGCGTCGCGCATGCGACGCGTCTCGAAGGATGAGGATTGAGCCAAGCTGAGCCACTACTACGCGCCGTGTAGTATTGCTGGAATTGAGCGAGACGCGATGGATTTTTCGCTGAGCGAGGAGCAAAGACTGCTGGCAGAGAGCGTCGCGCGCTTTCTCGAGAAGGAATACCCCTTCGACAAGCGCCGCGCGCTCGTCGCGAGCGAGCTCGGCTTCAGCCGCGACATCTGGCGGCGCTTTGCCGAGCTCGGCTGGCTCGGCATCGGCTCGCCCGAGGAGTCGGGAGGGCTCGGCGGCGGTGCCGTCGAGAGCGCCATCGTGATGCAGGGGATCGGCCGCCATCTCGTGGTCGAGCCCTATTTCTCGAGCGTGATCCTTGGTGCGAGCCTGTTGCGGCAAGCCGGCCCCAAGCTCGCTCCGCTGCTTGCCGAGCTAGCCGAGGGCAGGCTCATGCTTGCCCTCGCGCACACGGAGCCCAAGGCGCGCTTCGACCTCTCGCACGTCGAGACGCGCGCAGAGCGCTCGGGCGGCAGTTTCAAGCTGAGCGGCCATAAGGCGGTCGTCCTCGGTGCTGCGAGTGCCGACCATCTTATCGTCTCCGCGCGCACCTCGGGCGCCGTCGCCGAGGCCGCCGGCATCACCCTCTTCCTCGTCCCCAAGTCGGCCGCGGGCTTGAGCCTTTTGCCCTATCGCACTACCTGCGGCCAGCGCGCGGCGGAGGTGAAGCTCGCGGGCGTCGAAGTCGAGGCCGGTCAAATCCTCGGCGCGCTCGACGGGGGTGCTGTCCTCCTCGAGCGCACGGCGGAGGAGGCGCTCGTGGCGCTTGCCGCCGAGGCGGTGGGGGCGATGGCGGCCCTCCTCGCGATGACGCGCGAATATTTGAGGACGCGCAAGCAGTTCGGCGTGCCGATCGGCAGCTTCCAGGTGCTCCAGCACCGCTTGGTCGACATGTTCATGGCCCACGAGCTCGCGCGCTCGACGAGCGAGGCGGCCGCGCACGTCCTCGGCGACGCCGCGTCGCTTGCCGTGGATCGCGCGCGCGTAGCGGCGGCGGCCAAGGTGCAGGCCGGGCAGGCCGGGCGGCTCGTCGGACAAGAGGCCGTGCAGCTCCACGGCGGCATGGGCATGACCGACGAGCTCGCCGTCGGCCATTACTTCAAGCGTCTCGCCATGATCGACGTGATGTTCGGCAACGCCGATCACCACCAGCGCCGCTTCGCCGATCTCGAGACGGCGGCGACCTGAAGCCGCTGCGCAGCGCTATGGCTTGACTGCCGGCGCGCTCGTCGCGGGCGGCGCGGCCGTGGGCGCTGCCGCAGCGGGCGGCGCCTTGGGCGTCCGCGCCTGGCGCGGCGGGAGCGCTGCCTGGACCTCGGCTTCCGCCTGCTTGACGAGATCGAGCGCCTTGGCGCGGTGGCCGTCGTAATCCTGCTTCGCCGTGGTGAGATGGCGCTCGGTGGTGTGCAGCGAGCGCAGTGCCAAGCGCATCTGGTAAACGTCCGTGGTGTC
>DATNIJ010000196.1:0-9162 GCA_035604475.1 Alphaproteobacteria bacterium | reverse complement strand
TGGCGCGCGCGGTGAGCGCCGCCCATTCCATCGCCTCGTCGATCGGATAGAACCGGCCCGACGAGTCGCTTGCTTCGGTGCCCGTCAGCAGGTCGGCGAGGGTTGCAACGAACCCTCGCATCCAAGACTCGGGAAGGGCCCTTACAGTACTCAACATCGCTCGATTTCCCCTCGTCGCATGCTTGACGGTGCTATAATAAAATTGCGCTGTCAAACAATATTCAACCTCAATCTAACTCTTCGTCAAGCGATGGCGGGCTCCGGACATTCCGCCCCTGCCGCCGCGCCAAGTCGGCGCCGGCGGCAACGCAATCCGGCAACGAAATTCGTTGCCAGCGCCGCCCAAGGCCCTCATCCTGGCGGCCATGGCGACGATCTCAAGGGGAGCCTCGGTTTTGCGGTCGCGGGCACTTACATCTTGAGGGGAATTAGAGGACCCATGACAATAAAGCCGTCTCCACCCCCATAACCCGCGCCGTGGCCGAAGCATGGAATCGCTCGATTATTCCGCTGCCGCCCTGCCCGCGCCGGAAGCAGGCGGAGAAGCCGCGCCGCTCGCGACGATCGTGATCCCGACGTTCGGCGACTTGCCGCAACTGGTCGACATCCTCGTCGAGGTGCGAGCGCAGACGTGGCCCCATTTGGAGGTCATCGTCGTCGACGACGCGTCGGTACCGCCGGTCGAACCGTCGCTCAGCACCCAAGGGGGAGATGCGACGCCGCTCAGCGTCATCCGCCACGCGGAGAATCAAGGGCCGATCGCGACGCTCTATACCGGGCTCATGCACGCGCGGGGCAAATACGTCTATCTCGGCTCCACGAACGATCCGATCGAGCCGCACTTCATCGAAGCCGGGGTCACGCTGCTCGAGCGATACCCGGCGGCGGGGCTGTGTTTCTCGGATTCCGCGACGATCGACGGCTGGAGCGGGCGGCGCCGGCAGTTTCCGCTTTATCTGAGCCGGCAGGCCGTCTACTTGGCACCCGACGAATTCGCCCGACGCATGCGCTCGGCCCCCTTCCACATCTCCAGCAATACCGTGATTTTCCGCACGGCTTCCTTGCGCCGCGTCGGCGGTTACCGGCCGGCCTTGGCACTCTATGCCGATTGGTTCGGTATCCAGCTTACGGCCTTGCGGGAAGGGGCCGTCTATATTCCCCAGGTGCTCGCCTATTCCCGCGAGCATCCCGGGCGGTATTCCGAGACGCGCCGCTGGAGCCGAGCCGAGCGCCAACGTCTCGCGGGCTTGGCCCTTGCCAGCGCGGTCGAGGAATATCCGGAGCTCGTGCCGCGGCTGCGACAAAGCCTTGCGGCCTCCGCGTTCGGCTTTCGCTCGCTCGCGGGCCTCTCTCGAGATCGGCATTGCGCCGCCGCCGTCGGTCCCGCTGCCTTGGGTATGGCCCTTGTTCGCGACATTTGGCACGTGGTGGGCAGGCTCCCCCGCTCCGGGTCCGGCTGCTGTGCCGCCGAGCGTTGATGGGCTGGAGGCAGAGCCCTCGGGAAAGAAAGCCGGCAAGCGCCTCAGCCGACTGATCGGGCTGCGTGCGAGCGTGCGCTCCGCCCGGCTTGCGGCACGGCGTCCTGCCGTCGCCGGACGCATCGTGGCCTGCCGCCTCGAAGAGCTGGGGACGATCGCTTCGCGCTCGAAAGGGTCACGCGGGTTTGCGAGAGCCGGCCTCCCGACACCAGGACGAGCGCGACCGGAGGCACGCCCCGATAATTTGGCTCAGCCGAAACACCTTCCGCGTCGGCAATGGCAGCTACGGCGGCCCGGCTACGCGATGCGGTCGCCCTTCCTGATCTGGGCCGCGCGGCTGTCCACGGCCGGCAGCATGCGCGCGGGGTCGCGCGTCACGATGACGTCGATCACGCTCGGACGGCTGCGCTCGGCTAGCCCGCGCCGAAGGGCGCTGCCGAGCTCGGCCGGTTCCTCGACCCTTATGCCGCGGCATCCCATGGCCTCGGCGATGCGGGCGTAATCCATCTCGACCAAATCGCTCGACTGGTAACGCGCTCCGTACATCGCATGCTGGAGCGCCTTGACGTAGCCCGAGGCCGCGTTGTTGACGACGACCGTCGTCAGGTTGGCACCCGTGCGGCGCGCGGTCTCGAGCTCGCCGAGCGCCATGTTGAAGCCGCCGTCGCCGCTCACGGCCACGACCGGCGTGTCCGGGGCGGCAAGTGCTGCGCCGATGCCGCCCGGGAGTCCGTAGCCGATGGAGGCGAGGCCGCGGTCGGCGATATAGCGCCGCCCGGGCGACTTCGTGTCGTAAAGCAGGCTGGTCCAATGGGCGGCGAAGCCGCCGTCGGCCACGAGGATGCTCTCCGCCGGCATCGCCTTGTTGAGCTCCGCCACGAGCCGCGCCATGTTGATCGGCCGTTCCGCCGAGGCAAGCCGGGGTGCTGCCTCGGTCTGCCACGCCGCCATGCGAAGCGAGAGCTCGCCCACATAGTCCGCGTGCAAGGCCTTGAGGCGCTTGGCATCCGACTTGAGCGCGTCATGGAGATCGCGCAAGCCCTCGCGCGCGTCGCCCCAGAGCGCCACGCTCGCCGGCTGGGAGCGCCCGAACTCCTCGGCCAGGATGTCGAGATGGATGAGCGGGACCGCGTCGGGCAGCAACGCATAACGCTTGGTTGCGATCTCGCCGAGCTTGCAGCCGACCACCAGCAGGCAATCCGCACCCGCAATCAAATCGTTGGCGATGCGGGAGTAGCGGCCGAAGAGCCCCGCGGAAAGCGGGTGCGTGCAGGCGATGGCGCCCTTGCCGCTCATCGTGTGGGCGACCGGGATGCCGATTGCCTCCGCAAGCTCGAGAAGGGCCGCACCGGCGAGCGAGAGATGCACGCCGCCGCCCACGAGCAGCAGGGGGCGCTTGGCGGAGGCGAGCAGCTTCGCCGCGCGCTCGACATCGGCTTCCGCCGGACGCGTGCGATGCGCGGGCGCGGCCGCCGTTTCCGCGTCGAGATAGAAGTCCGCGGTGCCGAACTCATGCTCGCCGTGGGCGACATCCTCGGGGACATCGAGAACGACGGGACCGGGGCGGCCCGAGGTGGCAACCGCGAAGGCGCGGCGCACGAGCTCGGGGATTCGGCTGGTGAGCTCGACGCGGATCAGCTCCTTCGCCGCCGGCCGCAGCATCTCCGTCTGCCGGCATTCCTGCGTCATGTTCTTGTTCGCGTGGCCGCGGTTGGCGTCGCCGGTGATCGCGATCAAGGGTATCCCCGCATTCAAGGACTCCGCGAGCGCGGTTGCGAGGTTGGTGGCGCCGGGTCCGAGCGTCGCATCGCAGATGCCGGGCCGATTGGTGACGCGCGCGTAGGCATCCGCCGCAAAGGCACCCATGCGCTCGTCGTTGATGAGAAAATGCCGCAGCCCAAGTTGAGCGATGGCATCGTAAAAGGGGAGGAGTTGGAACCCGGCCATGCCGAACATGGGCCCGGCACCGGCAAGTGCCAGCATCTCCGCCAATGCCCGGCCGCCATTCATCCGGCCTGCGGGCCGATTGGGTCTCGCCATCGTCTTCTTTCCTCGCGGCTGTCGGGTCTTCGGCGCGGCTCGAAGCGGGGCGCTTGAGCGCTTGCCGCTTCAATAGAGAGAACGCGAATCTCGAGCAATGGAAATCTCGCCCCGAAGCGCCGTCGTCTCACCTCGGGCTTGCTGTCTCGCGCAGCATCCTCCGCGCGATCGAGATCAACGGCACCGTCTCGGGTCATGGCAAGGGCAGCACCTGTCGGCCAGAACCGCGATGCCGCGCGCTCTTGTCCCATCCTACATCCTATTGTAGAGTATGTGTGCTTTGACCATAGATATAGATCGTCTAATGTCGCGCCTCGCGCTCTTCCTGTTTTGCCTCGCGTTCATTTCCGGATGCGGCGCGGAGCCGCAGCGGGCCGCACCGCTCTCGCGCACCACGCTGCGCGACGTGCAATGCCCGGCGTTGACGTGCGCGCCGCGGCAGAACCCTGAGCGCACGGTCACGACGCTCGAGATCGCGGGCACCTTCAAGGCCTATCGCGGACGGGCGATGATCCTCCGCGTCGACGACGCCTTGAGCCGCCGCACCGTGATCCGGGAGAGCGGGCAGACGCTCGACGACGGGCGCTACGCGGCCAGCATCGCCGCCGACCGGCTGCAGCCCGGCCGCTACGAGTTCCTCATCGTTCCGGAAGAGTCGCGGGGCTTCGTCCTCACGGTCGGGCGCTTCACGGTCGCGCGCGGCAACTTCGCGGAAGTGCCGCCGCGGCAGGCCAGCGCGATTGCGAGCGAGCCGGCCAAGGCGGCAGTGCGGCCTGCGGCCGCGTCCCCGATCCAGGCCATGCGTGCCCTCGTCGGCACGTGGCGCGGGACGAACGGGGTCGCCGGCACCCTCGACATGCGCGCCGACGGGACCTACGTCTACAACGGCCTCTCCCGCGGCCATTACAAGTTCTATGGCAGCGAGCTCGTCTTCGATGGCGTGCTTGCTGCGTGGAACGGCGGACATGCCACGGTCAAGGGCGACTATCTCGACTTCTATTGGACGAGCCTCGACGGCGCGCACCAATGGTACTCATTCGCCAAGCGCTCTTAGGTCGGCGCGGAAAAGCCCTCGCCCTTCGAGACGCCGCCTTCGGCGGCTCCTCAGGGTGAGGGCAACGCCTTGAAATACAAACTTCCTCATGGTGAGGAGCGCGGCCGAAGGCCGCGCGTCTCGAACCGTGAGAAAGCTCGAGTTCATTTTCCGCAGCCTGCCAGACGGACGCCAGTACCGCCTTTCGCGGAAATGCCGCCGGCCGCGCGCTCAGCACCGCTGAAAGAATTTGACAGTGCCGACAGAGGCCGCTCAAAGTAGCGCGCGACGCGGCTGACGCTCCTCAGCCGCGGCCTCATCAACGGCGGGCGCTCAGCCGGGTCCTTTGCGATGCTCAACTGCCGTCTCGACTCGTTGCGGGAGTCGCCGTTTCGGCGTCTCGCCGATCTGATTGCCGGCATCAACCCGCGGACGAACGTGCTGCCGATCGATCTCTCGATAGGCGAGCCGCAGCATCAGCCGCCTGCGTTCATCCGCGCGATCATCGATGCATGCTCGGACAGCTGGAACCGCTATCCGCCGCTCAACGGCACGCCCGAGTTCCGCCGGGCCTGCGCCGACTGGCTGCGCAATCGCTATCGCCTGCCGCCGGGGATGATCGAGCCGGAGACCATGATCTCGCCGTGCGCCGGCACGCGAGAGGGGCTTTACATGGCGGCGACGCTCGCGGTGACGCCTCGGCAAGACGCCGGCGCGCAGCCGCTCGCCTTCATGCCCAACCCCTTCTACCAGGTCTACGTCGGCGCCGCAGTGCTCGCAGGTGCGGAGCCCGTCTTCATGTCGGCGACGCGCGAGAGCGGCTTTCTTCCGGCACTCGATGCACTCCGTCCGGAAGCGCTCGCCCGCGCCCAGCTCATGTATCTGTGCTCGCCGGCCAATCCGCAGGGTGCGGTGGCGGATCTCGATTATCTCAAGAGAGCGATCAAGCTCGCCCGCGAGTATGATTTTCTCCTGGTGATGGACGAGTGCTACGCGGAGATCTACACGACCGACGCGCCGCCCACGGGGGCGCTCGAGGCGGCGGCGGCGCTTGGCGGCTCGCTCGACAATCTGCTCATCTTCCACACGCTCTCCAAGCGCTCGAGCGCGCCCGGCCTGCGCTCGGGCTTCGCGGTCGGATCGCCGCGCACGATGGCGCTGTTCCACCGCCTGCGCACCTACAGCTGTGCCGCGACTCCGACAGCTACCCTCGAAGCGGCCACGGCGTTGTGGCGCGAGGAGACGCATGTCCTCGAAACGCGCGCCGCCTACCGCGCGAAGTTCGACATCGCCGAGCGCGTGCTCGACGGCCGCTTCGGCTTCTACCGGCCCAGGGGCGGCTTCTATCTTTGGCTCGACGTGGGCGACGGCGAGGCGGCGACCAAGCGCCTGTGGGGCGAGGCGGGGGTCAAGTCGCTGCCGGGGGCCTACCTCACGCGGCCGGAGCCGGACGGCACGAATGCGAGTGCCAATTACATCCGACTGGCACTCGTCAGCGATCTCGAGGCGACGGAGGAAGCGCTCGCGCGCGTCGCCAACGTCCTCTGAGGAAATTGAGGGGGCGACCGCACGGCTGGGCGTCCGCGCAGCGAAGAAGGGAGGAGGGCGGCACCATGAAAGGTTTCGATCTCAAGGGGCGCGTGGCGATCGTCACGGGCGGCAATGGCGGCATCGGGCTCGGCATGGCGCAAGGTCTCGCCGGGGCGGGTGCCGCGGTCATGGTGGCGGGTCGGAACAAGACCAAGAACGCCGCCGCGGTCAAGGCTTTGGGCGACCTCGGTGCCAAGGCCGCGTGCTTCGAACTCGACGTCACCGACCGCAAGGCGTGCCAAGCGCTCGTCGAAGAGACAGCCGCCGAGTTCGGCGCGCTCGACATTCTCGTCAACAACGCCGGCACCAACATCAGGAGGGCCCCCGAGGAGTACACGCTCGAGGAATGGCACACCGTGCTCGAGACCAACCTTTCCAGCATCTTCTACTGCTGCCAGGCGGCCTATCCGGCGATGCTGCGCGCCGGCCGGGGCAAGGTCATCAACATCGGCTCGATGATGTCGATCTTTGCCGCCTCCTTCGCGACCCCTTATGCGGCGAGCAAGGGCGGCGTGGTCCAGCTGACGAAGGCGCTGGCGACCGCCTGGGCCAAGGATAACATCCAGGTCAATGCCGTGCTGCCGGGATGGATCGACACGGAGCTCACCCGCCGGGCGCGGAAGGAGGTGGCGGGCCTCCACGAGCGCGTGCTCGCGCGCACGCCTGCGGGCCGCTGGGGTGCGCCCGAGGACCTCGCCGGCATTGCGGTCTTTCTTGCCAGCCCGGCCTCGGATTTCATCACCGGCACCGCGATCCCGGTCGACGGCGGCTATGCTGTGCAGGGTTAGCTCGAACCAGCGCGGGCGCACGCCGCTTCGATCGGCGCGTCAGTGCCCTTCGCTGCTCGGTCCCCGCCTGCGGCCGCCGCCCGGCTTGGTGATGCCGAAGTCGCGGGAGTGCTTGCCGAGCGTCTCCACTTGGTCCGCCTCCACCAGGAGCCCGCGTCGGATGAGCTCGCGGACGGCCGCCGAGCGGCTCGGCATCCTCATGCGGAAGCGCCAATCCTCGATGGCGTGGAGTTCCTCTCGGTCGAGCATGAGCTGAAGCCGTTGCTCGCGGGGCTCGACTTTCTTCGCCATGGGCACCTCGTCCTGATGTCAGGTATACGGCCCCCTGCCGCTGCCCTCGTTGAAGGTGATACCGAAGTCGCCGATGAGCAAGACTTTTCTTGGATAAGGCCCCGAAAGCTGAGGGTCATGCTCATTTTGAGTAAACTGAGTATTCATGCCGGCGGCGACCAATATACAAAATCCGTTATTCAGCGATACTTTTGAGCAGGCGCCCGGCGCCGGCCGCTGAGCCATGGGCAGCAAGCATGCCGCGCTCAACGCACAAAAAGCAGGCACGAGGAGTTACAGCCCCGGCTGGAAGGTGCTTGAGCTCGACAGATAGAGCAGATAGGCGCTCGCCGAGCCGATCACGGTATATAAAATCCAGAACGCGTCCCATAGCGCGTCGCCGTCGCGAACCCAGTGATCGGTTCTGCTGGCGTCATCGTGCGGCATGGCTTTGCGGCTCGACATGGCAACCTCCTTGCGCTTCGGCATTAGGGCCGCGGATGCGAGGAGAGGGCCTCCTCGCATAGGCCGACCGTAAGCGCCGGCCGCGCAGTTCGGTGCGACATCGCTGCGATTATTTTGTGGCCAAATTCGGCCCGGCAGTTCTCGCGCGGGGTCAACGGCCTAAGCGCGCTTTGAGGGGATACCTCCCGGTGCAGCGGCTTGCCAGGGCCGGGTTTGCTCTTTACAAGCGGGGCACCGCCCGGGTCTCCCGCGATCGGCGGCCAATGTTGCTGGTTCCGGAGGGCCTCCGTGTCGGCATTGCAAGCGATCCTCTTCGCCATCCTGCAAGGCGTTACCGAGCTCTTTCCCGTGAGCAGCCTCGGGCACGCAGTGATCCTGCCGAAACTCCTCGGCTGGCAGGTCGATCAGCGGGGCCGGGATTTTCTTCCTTTCCTCGTGGTGCTCCACACCGGCACGGCGGCCGCCTTGCTCCTCTATTTCTGGCGCGATTGGATCGACATCGCGCGCGCGGTCCTCGGCATTGGCGATCCGAGCGACCGCGCCGCCCATTTGCGTCTCTTCGCCCTCGTCGTGGTCGGCACGATCCCTGCGGTCGTCATCGGCTTCACGCTGGAGAAGCCGCTCCGCGCGCTCTTCGGCACGCCGCTCGTGGCGGCTGCGTTCCTGGTGGCAAACGGCGTCGTGCTTTTCGCGGCCGAGCGCCTGAAGCGCAGCGGCGGGGCTGCACTCGCAACCCTGGATGCGAAGAAGGCCCTCATGATCGGACTTTGGCAGTCCCTTGCCCTCATTCCCGGCATCTCGCGCTCGGGGGCGACCATGGTGGGCGGCCTCTTGAGCGGCCTCCATCACAAGGAGGCGGCGCACTTCTCCTTTCTGCTCGCGACCCCGATCATTGCCGGTGCCGCCGTGCTCGAGGTTCCGAAGCTCATGCACGCGAGCGAAGGCGGGGGCGGGCTCGGCCCGGTTGCCGTCCTCGCCGGGCTCGCAGCCGGCATCACCGCCTATGCGAGTGTGGCCTTTCTCATGCGCTATTTCGGCAAGCACGATTTCGAGGCGCTCGACCCCTTCGCCTACTATTGCGCCGCGGCGGGCATGGTCTCGCTGGCGCTCTTGCTCTTCGTCGTCTAAGGCGGCGCGCCAAGCGACTGGAAAGTCGCCGCGGCCGCCGCTAACATGCGGCCGCCACGTTCTCGGAGGCGATCATGGACGAGCGGATTCGCGAGGCGCGGATCGATCTCGCCGCCGCATTGCGGCTCGCGGCGCGTCTCGGCCTGCACGAGGGCATCTGCAACCATTTCAGCTACATGGTGCCCGGGAGCGACGCTCTCTTCCTGATCAATCCCCACGGCTACCATTGGTCGGAGATCAAGGCGAGCCATCTCCTGCTGCTCGACCGCGAGGGCAGGCTCGTCGAGGGCGAGAGCGCGCCCGAGCCGAGCGCCTACTATATCCATTGGCGCCTCCACCGCGGACTGCCCCATGCGCGGGCCGTGCTGCA
>DATNIJ010000195.1:0-2230 GCA_035604475.1 Alphaproteobacteria bacterium | reverse complement strand
CGGAGCCGGGCGAGGTGCGGGCGGTCGTGCTGACGGGGGCCGGCGGGCGCATCTTCTGCGCGGGCGGCGACCTCAAGGAGCGCCACGGCATGACCCAGGCCCAGTGGCAGGCACAGCACGAGATCTTCGAGCGCTGCTATTGGGCGCTTCTCGATTGCCCGGTTCCGGTCATCGCCGCGGTCAACGGGCACGCCTACGGCGGCGGCCTGGAGACGGTGCTCGCCTGCGATTTCGCCTACGCCGCGCGCACGGCGCGCTTCGCACTCACCGAAGTCACCCTCGGCATCATGCCGGGGGCAGGGGGGACGCAACTCCTGCCGCGCGCGGTCGGCGAGCGCCGCGCCAAGGAGATCATCCTGACGGGGAGGCCCTTCAGCGCGGCCGAGGCCTTGGAATGGGGCGTGGTCAACCGGGTCTGCGAGCCCGATCGGCTCATGACGGAAGCGCTCGAGACCGCAGCCGCGATCTGCGCCAACGCGCCGCTCTCGGTGCGCCAGGCCAAGAAGTCCATGCATGTCGGCCTGCAGCTCGACCTCAAGAGCGCGTTCCTCTTCGAGATCGAGGCCTACAACCGCCTGGTGCCGACGGAGGACCGCCTCGAGGGCGTCGCCGCCTTCAACGAGAAGCGCAAGCCTAATTTCAAGGGGCGCTAGCGCCAGCCCGCAGGAATCCGAGCGTCACCCCCACCCCACCCTCCCCCCTCGAGGGGAGGGGGTTTCGTTGCCATGCCATGCACTCTCCCTCCCCCCTTGAGGGGGAGGGTTGGGGTGGGGAGTGTATCACGCATCCGTGATTCCGTATATTAGCCCGGCTGGCGGACACTCCGCCTATGGCAAATCGGCCTCCGTTGTTCATCTCCGTGTCATGAGCGAAGGCTCGAGCGTAGACGGCTTTCTCGCGACGGTCCCGAAGTTCGCGCGCTTCGGCCAGATCCTCGATCCGAAGCTCTATGCGGCGCTGCCCGACGACTGGGTCGTCGGGCTCTCCGACGTGGTCGGCTCGACGCGGGCGATCGAGGCCGGCCATTATAAAAAAGTCAACATGGCGGGAGCGGCCGTCATCGCGGCGGTGTCGAACGTGCTCGGCAACGTACCCTATCCGTTCGTGTTCGGCGGCGACGGCGCAAGTTTTGCCCTGCCTTCGCACATGGCGGCCGTCGCGCGCGATGTGCTCGCCTGCACCGCGGCCTTTGTCGCCGAGGTCTATGAGCTCAAGCTGCGCATAGCCGAGGTGCCGGTCGCGGCCATCCGGGCCGCCGGCTTCGACATTCGGGTCGCCCGCTTCGCCGCCTCTCCCGACCTCGACTATGCGATGTTCTCGGGCGGCGGCCTCGCCTGGGCCGAAGCCCGCATGAAAGCCGGCGAGTTCGCGATTACGCCCGGACCGCCGGGCTGCCGTCCGGACCTGAGCGGACTCTCTTGCCGCTTCGAGGCGATGCCGGCGCGCCGCGGCGTCATGCTTTCGCTGATCGCTCGGCCGGCGCAATTGGGAGTGGCGGAGGAGGGGGTGGCCGCCTACCGGACCGTGGTCGAGGACGTCATTCGCCTGATCGAGGAGAGCCCGGAGATGGCGCGCCCCGTGCCCGAAGGCGGCCCGCCGGTGACTTGGCCGCCGACTGGGCTCGATCTCGAAGTGCGGGCCGGCCGCTCGCGTGGGCTCATGGCCCGGCTCAGATGGCTCATGCTCTTCGGCCACACCGCCTGCTCCTGTCTCATCTTGCGCCTGCGCATCCCGGTCGGAGGCTTCAGGCCGGGCCGCTACCTCGACCAGCTCGTCGCCAATTCGGACTACCGCAAATACGATGACGGGCTACGCATGACGATCGATTGCCGCCACGAGCTCGCCGATGCGATCGAGCGCCGGCTCGCGGCGGCCGCGGCCGAAGGCATCGTCGTCTACGGCCTGCATCGGCAGCGGGCGGCCTTGATGACCTGTCTCACTCCCTCGGTCTATCGCAGCGACCACATCCACTTCCTCGACGGCGCCGCCGGCGGCTACTCGGCCGCCGCGGCCGCGATGAAAGGGAAGACGGCTTGAGCCGCGACTTCGAGTGCTAGAGGAACGCGAGGTCCGCCTCGACGCCGAGCATGTGCTTGCCCACGGTCTCGAAATGCGCGCGGCGGCCTTGCAGCTGTTGCGCCACCGTGTGGATGTCGCGGAAGCGGCGCTCGAAGGGGCCGCTCTCGAAGATCGCGGTGGCGCCGGCCGCGTGATAGGCGGCGTCCGCCAC
>DATNIJ010000194.1:0-2005 GCA_035604475.1 Alphaproteobacteria bacterium | reverse complement strand
GTCTTCCTCCCCCTCCTGCGCCAGCAGTTCCCCGAGATCACCGATTTCTGGCTGCCGCCCGAGGGCTGCTCCTACCGCATCGCCGTCCTCGCCATGCGCAAGGCCTATCCCGGGCACGCCAAGCGCCTGATGATGGGGGTGTGGTCCTATTTGCGGCAGTTCACCTACACCAAGTGGGTGATCGTGGTGGACGACGACATCGACGCGCGCGATTGGAAGGACGTCATGTGGGCGGTCGCCACGCGCATGGACCCGGCGCGCGACATCACGCTTGTCGAGAACACGCCGATCGACTACCTCGACTTCGCCTCGCCCGAGCCGGGCCTCGGCTCCAAGATCGGCCTCGATGCCACCAACAAATGGCCCCCCGAGACCAAGCGCGAGTGGGGCCGCAAGATCCGCATGTCCGACGCCGTCATCGAGGAGGTCACGCGCAAATGGCCGAGCCTCGGCCTGCCGGGCTCGGGCAAGCCGATCTGGAAATAAGGGCAGGCATCGCTTATCTCAGGGAGTGATCGCGCCCACGCCGATTACGTCATTGCGAGCCGAAGGCGAAGCAATCCAGAGCTTGCTAGGCCATCCTGGATTGCTTCGTCGGCTTCGCCTCCTCGCAATGACCTGCCCCCGACTACCGATTGGAGCTGCCATGCCGCAAAGCGAGCGCGACGGCCAAAAGGCCCTGGACCTGCTGACGAACCTCCTCGCGCGCGCCAAGCGCGCGGGTGCGGATGCGGCCGATGCGCTCTACGTAGAGAGCGCCTCCTTGAGCCACGCCCAGCGCCTGGGCAACGTCGAGAAGCTCGAGCGCGCGGAGAGCCGCGACCTCGGCTTGAGGGTGCTCATCGGGCGGCGCCAGGCGATCGTCTCCTCGACCGACCAGGACGAGAAGGCGCTCGCCGAGCTCGTCGAGCGCGCCATCGCCATGGCGCGCGCAGTACCCGAGGATCCCTTTTGCGGCCTGGCACCCGAGGAGCGCATTTTGCGCGATATCCCCGTCCTCGACATCTGCGATGCGGCGGAGCCGGCACCCGAGACCCTCATCGAGCGAGCGAGCGCCTGCGAGGAGGCCGCGCGCGCGGTCAAGGGCATCACCAACTCCGAGGGTGCTGAAGCCGGCTGGTCGCTCGGGCGCGTGACGCTCGCGGCGACGAACGGCTTTGCCGGGAGCTACCGGCGCTCGCACCATTCGGTCGGCGTGGCCGTGCTGGCGGGGGAAGGTACCGCGATGGAGCGCGACTACGACTTCGCGACCGCGGTCAACGGCGCCGACCTCGAGGCGCCCGAGGAGGTGGGCCGGCGCGCGGGCGAGAAGGCGGTCAAGCGGCTCAATCCCAAGAAGCTCAAGACGACCAAGGCCCCCGTCGTCTACGACCCGCGTGTCTCGAACGGGCTCTTGAGCCACCTCGCCTCCGCGATCAACGGCAGCGCCATTGCCCGCGGCACGAGCTTCCTCAAGGACCGGCTCAACACCCGCGTCCTGCCGCCCGGCAGCCGCGTCACCGACGACCCTTTGCGCGCGCGCGGGCTGCGCTCGCGGCCCTTCGACGGCGAGGGGATCGCCGCCGAGCGGCGCCAGCTGGTCGAGGACGGCGTGCTCTTGAGCTGGCTCCTCGACCTGCGCACCGCGCGCCGGCTCGGGCTCGAGACCACGGGCCACGCCGCGCGCGGCACCTCGGCCCCGCCCGAGCCGGCCCCCACCAATCTTTATCTCGAGCCCGGCGCCCTTTCGCCCGAGGCGCTCATCAAGGAGACCGGACGCGGTCTCTACGTCACCGAGCTCATCGGCTTCGGCGTCAACGGCGTCACCGGCGACTACAGCCGGGGTGCCGCCGGCTTCTGGATCGAGGCGGGAGAGCTCGCCTATCCGGTGAGCGAGATCACCATCGCGGGCAACCTCAAGGACATGTACCTGGCCCTCACGGCGGCCGACGACCTCGTCTTCCGCTACGGCACCAACGCGCCCACGCTGCGCATCGCCGAGATGACCATCGCGGGGGCGTGAACT
>DATNIJ010000193.1:0-2527 GCA_035604475.1 Alphaproteobacteria bacterium | reverse complement strand
GGAGACGATGTTCACCCGCTCGAGGAAGACCGCCTTGATGGTCTCCTGCCAGGACCACAGCGAGAGCGGAAAATAGCTCAGCGGCCGGAAGTCCGCGTTCAGCACCAGGGCGGGGCAATTGTTCGGTGACAACATCGCAAGTGCTCTCGCTACCTTCTCCGAGCTCGGTCGCCGCACGTCAGGGATAGAACCATATTGTGACAGGGTGATGAAGTGAAGTCCAAAAAACGGCGAATTTCACGCCCGACCCCCTAAATGTTGTGGCAGCCGAGGCCGAAGATCGAATCGAGCCGTCCCTCGCCGGGTGTTGCGGCCGGCCGAGGCGGCGCAAGCAAGGGGCTCAGGCCTCAGCCGTAAAGGCTTGGGAGAGAAAGCGCCGGCCGGCCTCTAAACCGAACTCGTCGATGCCGTGGCCGAGCCCGGGCCGCTCGTAGGCCTCGACCGGGACGCCGAGCGCTTGCAGGACGCGCTTGGCCTCGCGCATGGCCTCGATCGGCAGCATCTCGTCCGCGGTGCCGTGGACGAGCAGCACCCGCGGCTTGGAGGCGATCTCCTCGGCAAGCGAGGCCCCATCGAGGAGCCGGCCCGAGTAGCCGACGACACCCGCGAGCTTGCGCGCGCGGCGCAGCGCCACGTAAAGCGCCATCATGGTGCCTTGGGAGAAGCCGACGAGGGCGAGCCGGCTCTCATCGAGGCCGCGCGCTTCGAGTGCCTCGTCGATGAAGCCGTCGAGCGCCGGTGCCGTCGCGCGCACGCCCGCGAGCACGCGCTCGGGCGAGCGGTCGACCAGGCTGAACCATTGACGGCCGAAGCCCATGTCGCAGGGGAAGGGCCCGTGCGGGGAGAGGAATTCGGCATGAGGCAGGCTTTGCGCCCAATGGGGCGCAAGCCCGATGAGATCGTTGCCGTCGGCACCCCAGCCGTGGAGCAGGATGACGAGCTCCTTGGCCGCCCCGCCCGCGAGCGGGGGAAAGCTGGGGCCTGCGAGATTGAAGAGATCGGACATCGCGTTCTTCTCTCATACCGTCGTGGCTAGCGCCAACTCTCGCAAATTCGAGCGTCACCCCCTCCCCACCCTCCCCCTTCAAGGGGGAGGGGGAATCTAGTGAAGTTCCCCGCCTATTCCCTCCCCCCTTGAGGGGGAGGGCAGGGAGGGGGGTGCACCAGGCGCCCATGATTGCTGATACTGGCGCCCTTCGCATCTCGGCCTGCTCCCCTCACGTGGGCGCATTGCGGTAATAGTGCCACATGAGGCGGGCCGCGTAGCTGCGCCAGGGCCGCCAGGGCTCGGCGATCGCCAGCATGCGCTTGCGATCGGGACGCTCCTTGAGCCGCTTCAAGCGTTGCACCGCGACGACGACCGCGAGATCGTCGACCGGCCAGATGTCGGGGCGCTGCAAGGCGAAAAGCAGATACACCTCGGCACTCCAGCGCCCCAGGCCCTTGAGCTCGGTGATGGCGGCGATCGCCTCCTCGTCCTCCAAGCGATGGATGCGCGCGAGGTCGAGGCGGCGCGAGGCGATCGCCTCCGCTAGTCCGCGGCCGTAGAGGATCTTCTGTCGGCTGAAGCCGATCGTGCGCAAGCTGGCATCGTCAAGCGCCAAAAAGCGCTCGGGCGTGAGGGGTGCGGCGAGAGCATGGAGGCGCCCGCGGATCGCATCCGCCGAGGCGGCCGAGAGCTGCTGCGCCAGGATGATGTTGAGGAGGGCGGCGAAGCCGGGCGCGCGCTTGCGCAAGCGAGGCGTGCCGGCCTCGCGGTGCGCGCGCGCCAGATCGGCATCGCGCCGGCCGAGCTCGACCAGCGTCTCCTCGAGGATTTTGCGGCTGAAAGGACGCGTCATTGTGTTTTCCCAGGGAGCTTCCCTTAGCCGAAACTTTGTCGTACTGCCAGGCTCATGACGGCCGCCCGCGAGATCGTGACCCGCTTCGCCCCCAGCCCCACCGGACGCCTCCATCTCGGTCATGCCTTCGCGGCCCTCTTCGCGGCGCGCGCCGCAAGCGAGGCGGGCGGGCGCTTTCTCCTGCGCATCGAGGACATCGACCGCAGCCGCGCAAGGAAGGAGTTCGAGGACGCCATCTTCGCGGACCTGTCCTGGCTCGGACTCGTGTGGGAAGAGCCTGTGCGCCGGCAGTCCGAGCATATGGCGGATTACGCGGCAGCACTCGCGCGGTTGGACGCGATGGGGCTCCTCTATCCCTGCTTCTGCACGCGCGCGGAGATCGCGGCCGAGGTCGCGCGCGCGGCAGAGGCCCCCCACGGCGCCGAGGTTCCCCTCTATCCCGGCACCTGCCGCCGTCTCTCGCCTGCCGAGCGCAAGGCATTCCTCGCGCGCGGGCGCACTTACGCGCTCCGCCTCGACATGGCGGCCGCCGTTCTACGCGTGGGGCCGCTCAGCTGGCACGAGCGCGGCCGCGGGGACGTGCGCGTGAGTGCCGAGAGGCACGGCGACGTGGTGCTGGCGCGCAAGGAGCTGGGGACGAGCTATCACCTTGCGGTCACCGTCGACGACGACATCCAGGGTGTGAC
>DATNIJ010000192.1:0-9588 GCA_035604475.1 Alphaproteobacteria bacterium | reverse complement strand
CTGCTCGTAGTGGACGTGAGCGGGGTCGACGATCCGATCATAATGATCAGCCGACTGGCGGAGGTGTGCGATCCCCGCACGGAAGTGGTCGTGGTGGGCGAACGCAACGACATCGTGCTTTACCGCGAGCTCAAGGATTCGGGCGTCGCCGAGTATTTCTTCAAACCGCTCGTGTCGAGCGTGCTGGTGCGCAGCCTGGGCGACGCGGCGAGCGGCGAGGTCGACCGCCGCTCCGCGCGGACGGGCAAGCTCATCCTCGTGCTCGGCGTCCATGGCGGCGTCGGCACCACCACGGTCGCGGTGCAGACCGCTTGGCATCTCGCCGAAGCGCGGGAGAGGCGCGTTCTGCTGCTCGACTTGAACCTGCAAACCGGCGATGCGGCGCTCCAACTCGACACGGCGCCGAGCCACGCGCTCAGGGAAGCCTTCGAGCATCCGGAGCGCATCGATGACCTGTTTCTCGAGCGAGGCGTGGCCAAGGTGACGCCTCGGCTCGGCCTGCTTGCAGCGCTCGAGCCGCTTACCGAGCACATCATGCCGGCCGAGGAGGCCGCATTGCAGCTCCTCGCCGAGCTGCTGCGCCGATACCGTTATGTGATCGTCGATTTTCCGTGGCTGGCGGCCCTCGAATTCCCGAAAGTGCTGCACTCGCCGAGCACGGTTCTCCTGGTGAGCAACGCGAGCCTCGTCTCGGCCCGGGAAGTGGCGCGTTGGCGCGAGACGATCGGCGCCAACACGCCGGAGCGCTCGACATTGCACGTCCTCAACAAAAAAGGCGCCGACGGCGGCCTGCCGGACGCCGAGCTCAAGCGCGCGTTCGCGTCACCCCCCGACATCATCATCCCTTATGATCGCGAGGTGGCAAGGGCGTCCATTCTGGGCGCCGCGGCGGTGGGCAAATGTGCCGCCATCCGACGTGGCATGGCGGCGATCTCCCGCGACCTCGCGGGCGCATTGCCCGAGGAGTCGCGCCCGATCTGGAGGAGGATCTTTCGCTGATGGGCCTGAGGATTTCACGAAACGGCCAAGGTGCGTCGCCTGCTTTGGCGGTGGCGGAGAGCGAGCCAAGCGAGAATTTGCCCGCGCCGCGCGTCATCCGTCCGAGCGGTTCCGTCTCGACCGACGTCATCTACGACCAAGTGTTGCAGCGCATCGAGCCGGCCACGGTCATTGTGATGCCCAAGGACGAGCTCCGTACGCGCGTCGTCGAGCTCGTCTCCGAGGTCGCGGACGAGCGGCGCTTCCTTATCAATCACGAAGAGCAGCTCGTGATGGCCGGCGAGATCGTCGACGACATGGTAGGTCTTGGGCCGCTCGAGCCGCTCCTGCGCGACCCGGATGTCGCCGACATTCTCATCAACGGCCCGCGGCAGGTCTACGTCGAGCGGCGCGGCAAGCTCGACCTCACCAGCGTGCGCTTCCGCAACGACGCCCACGTGCTCCACGTGGCCCAGCGCATCGCTTCCTCGGTAGGCCGGCGCATCGACGAGTCGAGCCCGATGCTGGACGCGCGTCTCGCCGACGGCAGCCGCGTCAACGTCATCATAGCCCCGCTCAGCCTCAAAGGGCCCTGCATCTCGATCCGCAAATTCTCGCGCGTCTTTCTCGACCTTGCGAAAATGGCGCGAATCGGCAGCTGCTCGAACGAGCTCGCGCGCGCGCTCGAGATCTGCGCGCGCTGCCGGCTCAACATCATCATCTCGGGCGGCACGGGCTCGGGCAAGACGACGCTTCTCAACGCGATGTCGCATCCGATCGACCAAGGCGAGCGCGTCATCACGATCGAGGATGCCGCCGAGCTCCAGCTCCAGCAGCCGCATGTCGTGCAGCTCGAGACGCGGCCTCCGAACGTCGAGGGACAGGGCCAGGTATCCCAGCGCGACCTTGTGCGCAATGCGCTGCGGATGCGGCCCGATCGCATCATCGTCGGCGAGGTGCGCGGCCCCGAGGCGTTCGACATGATGCAGGCGATGAACACCGGCCACAACGGCTCGATGTCCACCATTCACGCGAACACCGCGCGCGATGCACTCGCGCGCATCGAGAACATGGTGCTGATGGCGGACGTCAACCTACCGAGCCGGGCGATCCGCGGCCAGATGGTGAGCGCCATCGATCTCGTGATCCAGGTCGAGCGCATGCGGGACGGCACGCGGCGGATCACCGAGATCGTCGAGGTCGTCGGGATGGAAGACGAGGTCATCCTGCTCGCGACGCTCTTCTCGTTCAAGTATCTCGGCGAAAACGCGGACGGCACGTTGCGCGGAGTCTACGAAGCCTCGGGTGTCAGGCCGCACTTCCTGACGCGCCTCGAGTATTACGGGCTGGCCAATGCCTTTCTCGAGGCCTCCAAATTGGAAAGGTCGTCCCCGTGATCTGGGTCGCGCTGCTGGTGGCACTTCTGGTTCTCGTCGGCGGCGCTGGGGTGGTGCTGGCTCTGCTCCAGACGCGCAAGCAAAGCGGCGCCTTGGGGCAGAAAGTCGACCGAGCCTTGGGCGTCGAGCGCGGGGAGAAAAAGAAGCCGGTGAAGGAGGAGAAATCGCCGGCTTGGGTCGAGGGTCTGTCCGCGCGCATCCGGCCCATCCTTGTCGGATCGGGTCCGACGTGGGGTGCGCGGAGCACCACTTTGCGGCTCTTTATCTACGCGTCCGCCGCAGCGCTGACTGCGATAATCCTCTTTCGCTTGGCGCTGCATCTGCCGCTCTGGCTCTGGGTCCCGATCGCGCTCGCCGCGTTTTTCATGGTCCCCCGCGTGATCGTGCGCCAGGAACAGCATCGCGTCGAGGCGAGGTTCGTAGCGTTCTTTCCCGACGCGATCGACATGGTCGTGCGCATGGTGCGCGCCGGCTTGCCGGTCACGGCCACGATGCGAACGCTCGGAGAGCGGGCGGCGCCGCCGGTGGACACCGTGTTTGCCGCAGTCGCGGACCAGGTCGAGATCGGCATACCGCTCGAGGACGCGCTCGCCAACATGGCCGAGCGGGTCGGCTTGGCGGACTTCCGCTTCTTCGCCACGGCGGTGTCGCTCCAGCGCGCCACGGGCGGGAATCTCGCCGTGACGCTCGAGACGCTCGGCGAGATCATTCGCAAGCGTCGCGCCATACGGATGAAGGCCAATGCTGCGACCGCCGAGGTGCGCATCTCGGCCATCGTGCTCGCCGTGATTCCGTTCTTCATCACCGGCGCTTTGACCATTATGGCGCCGTCCTATCTTGCGCCGCTGATCACGGACCCGCGCGGCAACGTGCTGATCGGAATCGCGATTTTGAGCTTGACGCTCGCCGGCCTTACCATGCGCTGGTTGATACGCAAGGCGACGATGACTTGAGCGCGCGATAGGAGATCGCCGCCATGGCCGTGTCGTCCTCCACCATCGTCCTGAGCGGCCTCACCGCCACCGCCTTCGTCGTGGCCGGCCTGGCGTTCACGGCCTATAACATAATGGAGTGGCGCAACAACGTCACGCGCAAGGTCGATGCGCTCCGGCCCTTCCGCGCCGGCGCCGCCGAGGTGCGCAAGGTCGCCGCCCGGCCGGTTCGCCTGGGGGGTGCCGGCATACCGGCGCGGGACGAGCGCGAGATCATGCGGCGCATGGCGCGCTTCGGTATATCGGCCGAGCGGGCGATGCTCGCTTACACTATGTTCCGGGTCGCCGTGGGATTGGCATGCCTTGTTGCCATGTCGATTATCGCCTCGCGCGTGGGCGCGCAATTCTTCGGCATTCGGATGCTGGGTTTCGCCTTCCTGGGTTTCGGAATCGGCTTCTTCGTCCCCACTTACGTCGTCAAGGCGCTTGTGAGCCGGCGGACGCAGGCGATCGAGATGGGCCTCGCGGATGCGCTCGAGCTCCTCGTCGTGTCGGTCGAGGCCGGCTTGGCGCTGGAGGACGCGCTCGATCGCGTGGTGGTCGAGATGAGGCGCTCGCAGCCGATTCTTGCGGAGGAGCTCGCCATTACCTCGGCCGACCTCAAGATCCTGCCGAGCCGCGATCAGGCACTCCTCAACCTTGCCGAGCGGGTGGACATACCGAGCGTGCGCTCGGTCGTGTCGACGCTCTCCCAGACCATGCGCTACGGAACGCCGCTCGCGCAGTCGATGCGCGTCGTCGCGTCCGAGTTGCGTAACGACATGCTGCTCAAGCTCGAGGAGCGGGCGAACAAGATGCCCGTCATGCTGACCGTGCCGATGATCGTCTTCATCATGCCCTGCGTATTTCTGATCATCGGTGGCCCCGCCTTCCTGCACCTGATGGATATCTTCTTCAAGTGATCTGGCGCCTGCCGAGGGCATGCGCCGCAAGCGCGCCAGCCGCATTCCCGCGCCGCAGGCTCCCTCACGGGGCAGCATGCGAGCAGAGGAAGCGATGCTGCTGATCGCCGTCGAAGTGCGCTCCAGCGCCGTTCACGGGCTCGGCGTCTTTGCGCGCGAAGCCGTCCACAGTGGCGCGGTTGTCTGGCAATTCGATCCCGGCGTCGACAATCGCCATCCCGTGTCGTGGCTCGAGCGCCAGCCGCAGCACGTCCGCCGCTTTGTCGATATTTATGGCGTCCTGAGCTTGGATAAGACGCAGCTCAGCATCCCCGGCGACCAGACCCTCTTCATCAATCACTCGTCCACGCCGAATCTGGTTCCCCGCGACGATGTCGTCGTCAATGGGGACGGCGTGGTGGTGGCGGCGCGAGACATCGAGATCGACGAGGAGTTGACGGTCAATTACGCCGAAATCGCCGGCGACTGCCGCGAGCGGGCGGCGCGGGGCCTCCCGCCTTTCTAGTGCTCTCTCTCTCGCGCGCGCCCATGGGCCCGGCGTTTCTCGCCGGCGCATTGAACGACGGCGCTGCTGCCGCTATCCTCAGAATGGGATGGTCCCTTCGGTCGGCTGTCTGGGACACGTCGGATGAGAGGGCCGCATGACCGCGCCGGGGCGGTTCGTCCGCTGGCTCGAGCTTCCTTGGCTCAATCGCGAGCGGCTCACGTTCTATCCGGCGGCGCTGTTCGCGCTTTATCTGGTCTTCGCGGGGTTGTGGACCGCGCTCACGATTACGCACGGGATGATGGATCCCGTGGGCATACCCTTCGGCCACGTCTTCATCGAATTCTGGACCGCGGCAAAGGCGGCCCTCGGTCCGACGCCCTCGGCCATCTACGACTTCCCCTCGTTCTACGCGATGCAGAAGGCGGTGATCAGCGCGGTGCGGCCGCTCTATCCATGGCACTACCCGCCGGTGCTGCTGCTTTTTCTGCTGCCTTTTGCCTTGCTGCCCTATCTCTGGGCCGTGCCGCTATGGTATGCGGCCGGGCTTGCGGCCTATCTCACGCTGTTGAAGCGGCTCGCGCGCGAGCGGCGCTTCTTGTGGCTCGGGCTCGCCTTTCCCGGCGCGCTCCTCACGCTTCACACGGCCCACTTCGGCTTGCTGCTCGTGGCTGCGTTCGGATGGGGCTTGCTGTTGCTCGACGAGCGGCCGCTGCTCGCGGGTGCCTTCATCGCCTTGCTTGCGGTGAAACCCCATCTTTTCCTGCTTGTTCCATTGGCACTCCTCGTTTCGCGCCGCTGGGCCGTCTTCTCTGCCGCCACGGTCGGCGTCCTCTTTCTGATCGCGTCGAGCTCGATCGTCTTCGGTGCGGACATCTGGCTCGCCTTGTTCGACAACATCCGCTCGTTCGGACACGCGCAAACGCCGCTCCCGGGAACGAATGGCCGGAACTCCGATGTCTTCATTCTTTGGAACTGGCAACCGTCCGCCTTCGTGATGGTGCGCCAGCTTGGCCTCGGCAGTCCGCTCGCTTACCTCGCCCAGGGCGTTTTCGCTCTCGCGGCCGCCGTCGCGGTCGTGTGGGCATGGCGGAGCCCGGCGCCGCGGACGCTCAAGTCGTCCGTTCTCGTGGTCGCCAACCTGCTGGTCACCCCTTATGTCTACAACTACGACCTGGTGTTGCTGATTCTTCCGATCGCCTGGCTCGGCTGGCACGGCGCGCGGCATGGCTGGCTGCCCGGCGAGAAGTTAGCACTTCTCCTCGCCTGGCTCTTGCCGGGCCTCGTAATCCCCCTTGCAGCCCTCCTCGGGATGCAAGTCGGCGCCTTCCTGATCGCAGCCTTCCTCTCTGTCATTTGCCGGCGGATTGCTTACGACCGAAGCACTCCCAAACGTGCGGCGCGCGCGTGACCGGCCGCCCGACAAGAGCCGATGCGCGCGCATCAGCGTCGCCAACTTGCAAGGAGCGGACTTGAGCCGATTCGGAGCTCGCACCACCGTCGCCATGATCACCATGAACGAGGCGGAAGCCGTCGCCAAGGTGATCGGCGACATTCGGCGCGCGGTAGCCGATGCCGAGATCCTGATCGTGGATAGCAGCCGCGACTCCACGCCGGAGATCGCACGCTCGCTCGGCGCGCGTGTCGTCAGGCAGTTTCCGCCCACGGGCTATGGCCCGGCCATGGATTTGGCGTTGCGGTCGAGCGCGCGCGAGGTGGTGGTGACCCTTGACTGCGACGATACCTATCCGGTCGAATTCATCGAAACGATGGCAGGCATGGTCCTCGAGGAGGGTTATGATCTCGTGGACGGCTCCAGGCTCGCGCGCAAGCCGGCGGCGATGCCATGGCTCAATTTCCTCGCGAACCGGGGATTTGCGCTGATCGCATCGGTGCTTTTCCTCCGCCGCCTCGACGACCTGCATAGCGGAATGCGCGCTTATCGAAGGGAGCTTATCGAAGGGCTGCGCTACGAGGGGAAGGGTGCCGCCCTGCCGGTCGAGCTCTTGTTGCGTCCGCTGCGCGAAGGCTGGAAGATCAAGTTCATCCATATCCCCTATCGACCGAGGATCGGCGAGAGCACCATGCGTCCCTTGGAGAGTGCCTGGTGGACCCTGAAGCGGATTTGGCGCAGCCGGTTCGCCTAGGACCATAGAAGCGGCGATCAATGGCAAGACAACGTCGCGGCCACATCGAGCGCAAAACCATGCCTCACCCCTCCGCCCGCAAGGATGTCGGAGCCCGCTATGCGATCGTGGGGGGTGCGGGCTTCCTGGGCAGCCACTTCACCGATCGATTGTTGGCCGATCGCGAGGTCGCCGCGGTCACCCTCTACGATAATTTTTCTTCGGGCCGCGAATGGCACTATCGGCGCCATCTCGGCGACCCGCGCTTCCGCGTCGTGCGCGGCGACGCTCACGACGTGCACGCGCTCGCGGCGGTCGTGGCGGGCCACGATGTCGTCATCCACCTCGCCTCCAATCCCGACATCGCGCGCGCCGCCCAGGAGCCGGAGATCGACTTCCGCGAGGGCACGGAGCTCACCAACAATGTGCTCGAGGCGATGCGCCGGAGCGGGGTGCCCCGCATTCTCTATGCCTCGGGCAGCGGCGTGTACGGCGAGCTCGGCGAGCGCGAGGCTCGAGAGGACCACGGGCCGCTGCTGCCGATCTCGACCTATGGCGCCAGCAAGCTGGCGGGCGAGGCGCTGATCGCCGCCTACTGTTTCATGTTCGGCTTGACGGCTTGCGTCTTCCGCTTCGGCAACGTGGTCGGACCGCGCCAGACGCACGGCGTGGGCCTGGACTTCGCCCGCCGCCTGATCGCGGATTCGAGTCGTCTTGCCATCCTCGGCGACGGCACGCAAAGCAAGTCCTACATCCACGTCTCGGATGTCGTGGCGGCGGTGCTGCACGCCCACCGTCATTGCGCAAAGCCCTACGAGGTCTATAACGTCGCGACGGGAGACTACATCACGGTCACGGAGATCGCGGAGCTCGCGGTCGCCTCTCTGGGCCTTGCCGTTCGTCCGCGCTTCGAATACTCCGGCGGCGATCGCGGCTGGAAGGGGGACGTGCCGGTAGTCAGGCTCAACACCGACCGGATAAAGGCGCTGGGTTGGAGCTGCCGCCACGGCAGCCGCGAAGCCATGCGCCACGCGCTGCAAGCGCTGATCGATGATCTTCGAGCCGGCCGCATTTGAGCCGCCGCTTTCGCTTTACGGCTCCGGGAAGCGGACGCGGTAGATCACGTAACCGTCGCCGCCGGCTTGAAAGCGTGCCGCCTCTTTGAGCCGGATGCCGCTTGCGCCCAGACGCTCGCTCGTGCCGCGCTCGATAGAGGAGGCGAGGGAATCGGGATCCGAGACCAGATAGAGCGTTCCCGTCCTCGGTGCGGTCTCGAGCCAATACCGGACATCGTCGCGCGACGGCTCGACTTCCGCTGCGTAGTTCCAGCTGACGAAGCTCTGATAGCGATGCGCCTGGAGGTTGTAAATCGGCTTCCGCAGATAGGCCGAGATCTCGATGCCCATCCATCCGGGGTAGGCGGCCACGACCGCAGTGGGCTCCGCATGGTCGCTGAGCCATCGCGCCGCCGCGCGTCCGTTCGAGCCATCGGCTTGGAGGGACCCGAAAATCGACCAGGCGCCCGTCGCCGCGGAGACGATGAGCCAGCACAAGAACGTCGAGCTCGGCGCGAGCTGCGGCTTGTCATCGCGGGCCATCCAGTGCAATCCGACGAGAACCACGAAGGCGAGCCCGCAATGTCGGTCGTAGCCGAGGTAGATCGCGGCGCCGATGAGGAAGAGCGCGCCGCAGGCCGCGAGATAGGTGCTGCAGAGTGCCGGCCTCGTGCGCAGCGAATAGGCACCGAGTGCCGGGACGAGCAGGCCGAGGACGAGCGGAGCGAGCCCACCGCACGAGGCGCAGACTTGGCTCCAAGTGAGGCCGAGCGGTGCAGACGCGTTCACGGGCAACAGAGCCGCGGACAAGCGCGCGAGTGAAAGGAGCGCGCGTAAGGCGAACCCTTGAGGCTGCGTTGCCACGATCGTATCCGGGGCCGGAAAAGCGGTGACCACGGCGATGGCGAGGAGTGCTAGAAAAACGGCGATGCCGAGGCGCGAGCGCTGCCCCCGATAAATGAGGAGAGCGCCGCCGACGGCCGCGAGAGCCATGAAGTGGATGGCGATATTGGCCATCAGGCCGAGCGCCAGCCAGGACCACGGCGAGCGCCGCAAGGCAACGAAAGCGAAGAAGAGGACGACCCCGAGACCGTAGCCCGGCGCCAGGAGCGCATACTCGAAGGCGATATAGTAGCTGGCCGATAGAAGAGCCTTCTCGATCCCGTTGAAAGGAGCGGCGAGCCAGATGAGCGAGAGGGTCGCCGCGGCGATGAGCGCCTGAAGCACGTTCAGCACGATCGGGTCGTCGTGAAGGCGCACCGCTGCGAGGAGCAGCAGGTGCCATAGTCCCGGATGACCTTCGTGGGCGAGATTATGATAGAGGCTCGGGAGACCGCTCGACGCGCGGGCGATCAGAAAGGCCTGCAGCTCGTGGCGCGAAGGGTCGTGGTGGAAGACGCAATAAGCGCTCCCTGCGGCAAAGAGCAGGAAGGGAGCCCAACGGGTAACGAGAGCGCCCGCTCCGGCGCTTTGCGGGCCCGCGTCCGACGCGTCCTTCATATGCGGCAAGCTAGCGTATTTCCTGGATAAGTGGTCAAAACGTTCCCCCTCACCCTGCCCTCTCCCCCTTCAGGGCTATCGCATTCACACATCTTTCGCTGCATGGTCTCGTCATTCCCGCGAAAGCGGGAATCCATTCGCGGAAATGGCGGGG
>DATNIJ010000191.1:0-24438 GCA_035604475.1 Alphaproteobacteria bacterium | reverse complement strand
GCGCATGCGCACCGAGATCCAAGCCTTGGCCGGCCAAATCGAGCAGTCCCTCGAGCTGCTGAGGAGGCATCTTTGACCTGGAGAACGCCGAGCGGAAGCTCGCGGCGCTGAACGCGCGCGCCGAGGACCCCAAGCTGTGGGGGGATCCGCCGGCGGCCCAACGCGTCATGCGCGAGCGCACCCTTCTCGAGAAATCGCTCGCCAACTACCGAGCACTCGAGCGCGAGTACCAGGACAGCCTGGCACTCATCGAAATGGCCGAGGCTGAGGGCGACGCGGGCGTCGCCGCCGACGCCGAGGCGAGCCTGCGCTCGGTCAGGACGCGCGCGGCCAAGCAGGAGCTCGAGAGCCTGCTCTCGGGCGAGGCGGATGCGAACGACGCCTTTCTCGAGGTGCATGCCGGTGCGGGCGGCACCGAGTCCCAGGACTGGGCGGAGATGCTCTTGCGCATGTACATGCGCTGGGCCGAGCAGCACGGCCACAAGGTGGAGTTCATCGAGGAGAGCCCCGGCGAGGAGGCGGGCATCAAGTCCGCCACGGTGAAGATTTCCGGCGAGAACGCCTACGGCTGGCTCAAGGGAGAGTCGGGCGTGCATCGCCTGGTGCGCATCTCGCCCTTCGATTCGAACGCGCGCCGGCACACGAGCTTCGCCTCGGTATGGGTCTATCCCGTGATCGACGAGGCGGTCGAGACCGACATCCAGGAGAAGGACCTGCGCATCGACACCTACCGCGCCTCGGGGGCGGGCGGCCAGCACGTCAACCGCACCGACAGCGCCGTGCGCATCACGCACCTGCCCAGCGGCATCGTCGTGCAGTGCCAGAACGACCGCTCGCAGCACCGCAACCGTGCTGTGGCCATGGCCATGCTGAAAGCGCGGCTCTACGAGGAGGAGCTGAGGCGGCGCGAGGCGGCAATCCGCAAGGAGCACGAGGCCAAGAGCGAGATCGCCTGGGGCCACCAGATCCGCTCCTACGTGCTGCATCCCTACCAGATGGTGAAGGACCTGCGCACCGGCGTGGAGACGAGCGATTCGCGGGGCGTGCTCGACGGCGACCTCGATCCCTTCCTCGCGGCCTCGCTCGCAGGACGCATCACAGGTAGTGCCGGCCCTGGTGCGGCTGCCGGCGCTGAGCCCGCGGCGAAATAGGGGGGTTCGGCGCGTCCCGTCGGCTGCCGGGGCTTCGCCCTCGCCGCGAATGTCGCATGATTCAAATGAGCGTGCTAACAGCCTGCAGCAGAAAGCAATTCAGAGCAGGACCGAGGCCAGCAGCAGCGAGAGCACGCCCACGGCGATGGCCGCCATGGGGAGGATCATGTACCAGTCGCGGTGTTGGAGCTGCGTGCGGAGGGCCTTCATCTTGTCCCTTATACGCGGGGAAGCCCGCGACCTTGCGCTAGGCGGCACGCGGCGCTTCACTCGGCCGCGGCCTTGCTGAGGGGGCTCAGGCCGCGAGGAAGGGCCAACCCCAAGACGAGTGTGACGAGCGCTAACGCGCCCGCGATCAGATACACCTCGTGGAGCGCGCCTGCGATGATGTCGGTAAGCCGCGCGATCTTGACGGCGCCGAGCGCCTGCCGCCCTGCCGGATCCAAGAGCTGGTTGACCGCGTCCGTCAATTCCGGTGCCGCGCGGGCGATGCCGAGATTGAGCACGGCGCCGAACACCGCGGCCCCCAGCGCTTGGCCGACCATGCGCATGAACATGTTGGCCGAGGTGGCGACGCCGCGCTCCTGCCAGCTGACGCTGGCTTGCACCGAGACGAGGTAGGTCGTGTTGCAGAAGCCCATGCCGGTGCCGACGAGGAACGCACCGCCGCCCGCCCAAAGCGGCCCGCGCGCGGGCGTCAACGCGATCAAAACGGCGCAGCCGAGCATCAGGCCAAGCGCGTCGAGCACCGCGGTGAGGCGGTAGGAGGTGCGCACCATCAAGCGTCCCGCCGCGACGCTGGCCAAGGCCCAGCTCACCGACATGGCGCCAAGCGTGAAGCCGGCAGAGGCGGCGCCGAGACCCATCGCCCCCTGCACATAGGTCGGCAGGAATGCGGCGATACCCATCATGATGGCGCCGATGGTGAAGCCGCCGAGGCTGCCGACCGCGATGACGCGCTCGCGCCAGAGCCGGAGTGGGAGCATCGGCTCCGCGGCGCGCCGCTCGTAGAAGGCAAGTGCGGCGAGCGCGCCCACGCCACCGGCGACCGCGAGCGCGAGCGTCGCGCGGTCCAAGCTGCCCCCTTGCACGAGCGCCAGCATCAAGGCGCCGACGCCGAGCACCAGCAGCAGCGAGCCGAGATAGTCGACTCGATGCCGGTGCTTGTGCAGCTCCTCGCGGAGGAAGAGTGCTATCATCGCGATCGCGGCGGCACCGATCGGCAGGTTGACCCAGAACACGACCGACCAGCTCACCTGCTCGACCAGGAAGGCGCCGAGTGCGGGGCCGATGACCGCCGCCACGCCGAAGGTGCCAGAGAGCAGCCCCTGCACGCGCGCCCGCTCCGCCGGCGTATAAATGTCGCCTGCGATGGTGTAGGCGATCGGCTGCACGGCACCCGCACCCAGGCCTTGCAGCGCGCGGAAGATGATGAGCGGCACCATGCCCCAGGCGAAGCCGCAGAGCGTCGAGCCGATGAGAAAAAGCCCGGTGCCCGCGAAGAAGACCCGCTTGCGGCCGTAGAGGTCGGCCAAGCGGCCATAGATCGGGATGCTGATGCCTTGGGTCAAAAGATAGGCGGCGAAAACCCAGCTGAACAAACGAAAGCCGCCGAGGTCGGCGACGATGGTCGGCATCGCGGTCGCGACGATGGTGTTCTCGACAGCAGCCATGAAGGTCGCGATGATGCAGGCCGCGAGCACCGGCGCGCGCCGCATGGCAGCGGGTGCTGCGGCGTCAGCGGCGGCTTGAGCGTGCGCATTCGGGGGAGGCACTCGGCTCGGCATGGCTCTTTACTGTCCCCGTGGCCGTAGCGGCAATGCCGAGCGAGACCCGGCCGGAACCGCGATATATCCTTGCAGCCCGTCGTGCGCAATCTCTCACGATCGGACGGCTTCCTTGCCAGACAAGGCGTCATGAGACAAATCACCTTGCGGACATTGTTGCGGCAATTCACGCCATGAGCGGCTCTTCCCCCGATCGGCTCACCGAGCTCGCGGGCGCAAGTGTCGAGACGAGAGCCTCGTGGCTCGTCGCGAGCGTGGCCCTCGTCATCCTTTCCTTCTCCTATGGCGCCCCTCTCGTCACCGCGGTCGCCCTCAAGCCCATCGCGGCCGACCTCGGCAGCTCGCGCTCGCTGCCGGCACTTGCCGGATCCTTGGCCTGGCTCGGCTCGGGCCTCGGCGGCATCCTTATGGGGTGGCTTGCGGAGCGCATCGGCGTGCGCTGGACCGTCATGATCGGCGCCGTGATGATGGGCGCCGGCCTGGCGCTTTCGGCCGCGGGCGGCGTTTGGCTCCTCGTCTTCGCGCATGCCGTCGTGGTCGGGCTCGCCGGCATGGGTGGCATCAATGTGCCCTTGATGACCCATATCAGCCGCTGGTTCGACCGGCGGCGCGGCACGGCGCTGGCGCTCATCTCGAGCGGTCAATACGTCGCCGGCGTGGTCTGGCCGGCGCTCTTCGAGCGTGCCGTCGCCCATTTCGGCTGGCGCCACACCATGGAGCTCTTCGGGGCACTTGCCGTCGTCGCCATTCTGCCGCTGGCGGCACTCTTTCTGCGCGATGCGCCCAAGGCCGCCGGTCGCGCGGCACCCGCCGCGGACACTCTGCGCGCCGCGGGCGCGACGGCGTGGCATCCGGGCACCGCCTTTGCGCTGCTCTGCTTCGCGGGATTCCTCTGCTGCGTACCCATGGCGATGCCGCAAGCGCATCTCGTCGCTTTCTGCAGCGACATCGGGATCACGCCCGCGCATGGCGCCTTGATGCTCTCGCTGCTGCTGGGCTGCGCCTTCGTCAGCCGGCAGTTCTGGGGCTGGCTCTCCGACAGGATCGGCGGCCTCGCCTGCGTCCTCGCCGGCTCGGCCTGCCAGAGTGCAGCACTCGCGGCCTTCCTCCTCACCCAGGACGAGGTCGGCCTTTTCACCGTCGCCGGCTTCTTCGGGCTCGGCTTCAGCGGCATCGTGCCGGCCTACGTGCTCGCCATCTGCGAGCTCTTCCCGATGAGCGAAGCGGGATGGCGCCTGCCGGTATGGTTCTGCTCCAGCCTCGGGGGCATGGCCGTGGGCGGCTGGCTCGCCGGCGCCCTCTACGACTATTTCGGCTTCTATGCGCCGGCCTTCGCCGTCGGGGTTGCCTTCAATATCGCCAATCTCTTCGTGATTCTGTGGCTGATCGCCCGGCGCCGCGCCGCGCGCGTGCCCGCGTTGGCGGCCTGATACGTGCAGGCGAAGCGAGCTCGCCAGGCTGGGACTTGTCAGCACGGTCCCGCCATGACATCTCAAAGGCGTGCGATCAAGGTGCGGCACCCCGCAGCGCGCCGTTCAACGGGAGAGACCGTCATGTGGACCTTCGCGAGGAAGAAGCTGGAATTGCCGGCGCCCGGAGAGGCGTTGCCGGGTCGCGCCACGCCGATGCCGCTCCACGAGCCGCACTTCGTGAGCGCGCGGCCGCTCACCCCGCCGTTCCCGGCGGGGCTCGAGCAGGCGGTCTTCGGTCTCGGCTGCTTTTGGGGGGCCGAGCGCTGCTTCTGGCAGCAGAAGGGCGTGTACGTGACCGCCGTCGGCTATGCCGGCGGGCAGACGCCGAATCCGAGCTACGAGGAGGTGTGCAGCGGCGGCACGGGCCATACCGAGGCGGTGCTCGTGGTCTACGACCCCAAGGCGATCAGCTACGCCAGCCTGCTCAAGCTCTTCTGGGAAAGTCACGACCCCACCCAGGGCATGCGCCAGGGCAACGATGTCGGCACGCAGTACCGCTCGGCGATCTACACCTACGGCGAGGCCCAGCAGAGCGCCGCCGAGGCCTCGCGCGATGCCTATCAGAAGCGGCTAGCCGCCGCCGGCTACGGCGCCGTCACCACCGAGATCCGCCAGGCGCCGCCCTTCTATTACGCCGAGGATTACCACCAGCAATACCTCGCCAAGAATCCGCACGGCTACTGCGGGCTCGGCGGCACGGGGGTCGCCTGTCCGGCTGGCGTCGGTGCTGTGGCAGGCGCCTGAGCGAGCCTTCTTGCTTCCCTCTCCCGCAAGTGGGAGAGGGAAGGGGCCCATCCCGAAGGGATGGGAAGGGTGAGGGATCACCTGCCGTCGGTGTAGTCCCTCACCCTCCCATTGCTGCGCAATGGGTCCCTCCCTCTCCCGCAAGCGGGAGAGGGTCAGGGTGAGGAGCGGCACGGCGTGAGACGTACTCGCGCTCACAGCGCCTTGACCGCGGCGAGCACCTCCTCGACGTGGCCGGGGATTTTCACCTTGCGCCAGGCAGCGCGGATCTTGCCGGCCTTGTCGATGAGGAAGGTCGAGCGCTCGATGCCCATGTATTTGCGCCCGTACATGCTTTTCTCGACCCAGGTGCCGTAGGCCTCGCAGATGCGGCCGTCCTCGTCGGAGAGGAGGGCGAAGGGGAGCTTGTATTTCGCCTTGAACTTGTCGTGAGAGGCGACGCTGTCGCGCGAGACCCCGA
The DNA here is from genome assembly GCA_035604475.1 of Alphaproteobacteria bacterium. Taxonomy (GTDB): domain Bacteria; phylum Pseudomonadota; class Alphaproteobacteria; order JACZXZ01; family JACZXZ01; genus DASPPM01. The sequence continues at coordinate 18,824 of DATNIJ010000191.1, read as the reverse complement.
GCACGACGGCGTTCGCCTTGCCGAACTTGGAGAGCGCGTCGCGGAAGCCGCAGGCCTCTTTCGTGCAGCCGGAGGTGTCGTCCTTGGGATAGAAATAGAGGATGACGTTCTGCCCCTTGAGCTTGGCGAGCGCAAGCTTGCCGCCGCCGTCGCTGGGTGCGCTGAAGTTGGGTGCCGGATCTCCGATCCCGACGCTCATGGCTAGGCCTCCTTCGATGCTTCTGATGTCTCGTCGCCGCGCGCGGGGTGTGTGGCCTCGCTCTCCGCGCTCAAAGCGGCCGCCCGCTCGGCCGCCGGCGTCTCGATGAGGGCGGCAAAGTGCCGGCGCACGCGCAGAGCGGTCGCTGTGAGCCGCTCCTTGAGCTCGCGGAAGTCGGCGGCACCCGACGCGCGCGCGATCACGCGGCGCAGACCGTCCGGTGCCCTTTCCTCCGCGAAGACGCGCTCCTCGGCGAGGCGGAGGATGCCCTGCACGCGGCGCCAGAGCCGCGTCGCCGCGATGAGCTCGCGCGCCGCTTGGCTCTCGAGGCAGCCGCGTTCCGCGAGACGCTCGTAGGCCTCCGTCGTGTTTGTGCTGAGCAGGCCGGGGTGCCGCTCGGCGTGACGCAGCTCGAGATATTGGGCGATGAACTCGAGATCGACGAGGCCGCCGCGCACGCGCTTGCCTTCCCAGATATTGTCGGTGTGATGCGTGCGCTCGATGCGCGCGCGCATGTCGGCCACGTCGAGGAGGAGCTTGTCGGGATCGCGCGGTGCGGTCAGCACCTCGCGCAAGGCGGCCTCGATGCGCGCCTTGAGTGCGGGCGGGCCGTAGACCACGCGGGCGCGGGTGAGCGCCATATGCTCCCAGGTCCAGGCGTTCTGCTTCTGGTAGTCGAGGAAGCCCTTGAGGCTGGTCGCGAGCGGCCCCTTCTCGCCGGACGGTCTCAGGCGCATGTCGACCTCGTAGAGCCGTCCCTCGCCGGTGAGCGAAGTGAGGGCGCCCAGCAGGCGCTGGGAGAGCCGTACGTAATAGTGGCTGGGGGCCAAGGGTCGGCGCCCGTCGGAGGCCTCGATCTCCTCCGGCACGTCGTAGATAAAGAGGAGGTCGAGATCCGAGGTCATCGTCATCTCGCGCCCGCCGAGCTTGCCGAGAGCGACCACGGCGAGCGCCCCCGACGCGATGCGGCCATGCGTCTCGGCGAGCTCGGCCTCGACCGGCTCGACGAGGGTCCCGATCACGGCCTGGGCGATGTCGGCGAGCACCGGTCCGGCGGCCTCGGGATCGAGGTTTCCGCGCAGCATCTGCTCGCCGACCTGGAACTTGCGGTCGTTGGTCCAGCGCCGGGTGATGTCGAGCACGTCCTCGAAATCGCCGGCTTGGCGCAATGCCGCGGCGAGGCCCGCGGCGAGTGCTGCCTCGCCCGGCAGAGGTGCGAAGAAATCGCCGGAAAGCACGCCGTCGAGAAGGAGCGGCTGCTCGGCGAGCTGTGCCGCGAGCCGGGGAGCGCTCCCCATGATCTCGGCGACAAGGGCCAAGAGCCCCGGGTTCGAGTAGAAGAGCGCGAAAAGCTGCACGCCCGACGGCAGGCGCGAGAGGAAGCGGTCGAAGCTCATGAGGGCCGCGTCGGAATTGACCGTGCTCCCGAGCGCCTTCAAGAGGGCCGGCGTCAACTCGGTCAAGAGCTCGCGCGCGCGCGTGCTGCGCATCGCGCGATAGCGCCCGTGGTGCCAGCCGCGGATCGTGGTCGAGACCGCCTTGGGCTCCTTGAAACCGAGGGCGGCGATCGTCTCGAGCGTCTCGGGATCGTGGTCGGCGCCGGTGAAGACGAGATTACCGGCGGCGGCACCCAGCTCCGGCGCCTCCTCGAAGAGCCGCCCGTAGTGCCCCTCGACACGCTTCAAGTGGCCCACCAGCTCGGCGCTGAACGCAGCCCCATCCGCGTGGCCGAGAAAGACCGCGAGCTTGCCGAGCTCCTGCGGCCGGTCGGGCAGCTTCTGCGTCTGCTGGTCGTCGATCATCTGCAGGCGGTGCTCGACCTTGCGCAGGAAGGCGTAGCTTTCGATGAGCTCATCCGCGACCTGCGCCCGCACATGCCCGCGCTCGACGAGTGCCTGCAACGCCTCGCAGGTCCCGCGCACGCGCAACTCCGGCTCCCGCCCGCCCCAGATGAGCTGTTGGGTCTGGGCGAAAAACTCGATCTCGCGGATGCCGCCGCGGCCGAGCTTCAAATTGTGGCCCAGGACCGCGATTTTGCCGCCGCCGCGGTGCGCGTGGATCTGGCGCTTGATGGAGTGGATGTCCTTGACGGCGGCGAAATCAAGATGGCGGCGCCAGAGAAAGGGCTTGAGGCTGCGCAGGAAGGCCTCGCCGGCCTCGAGGTCGCCGGCGATGGGACGCGCCTTGATGAAGGCGGCGCGCTCCCAATTCTGGCCGAGGCTCTCGTAATAGAGCTCGGCCGCGGTACTCGAGACGACGACGGGGGTTGCCCCCGGATCGGGACGCAAGCGCAGGTCGGTGCGAAAGACATAGCCGTCGGGCGTGCGCTCCTGCATCATGCGCACGAGGTTGCGCGTGAGTCGCACGAAATTGTGGTTGAGCGAATCGGGGTCCGCGGTCGCGACCTTCTCGTCGTCGTAAAGGACGACGAGGTCGATGTCGCTCGAATAGTTGAGCTCGCGCGCGCCAAGCTTGCCCAAGCCCAGGCAGAAAAAGCCGGAGTGGCGCTCCGGCGCATCCTTCTCGGCGAGCTCGAGCCAGCCGCGTTGCGCGGCAAGCCAGAGCTGGTGGCGCACGGCAATTTGCAGGCACTTCTCGGCGAGCCCGCTCAATGCCGCCGTGATTCGCTCGAGCGGCCAAAGCTGCGCGATATCGGCAAGCGCTATGGCGAGAGCCGCGCGGCGCTTGGCGGTCCTGAGCGCCGCCATGACCTCGTCGCTCGAGCGCTCGCGCGCATCGATGCGGTCGAGCGAAGCCAGCACTTGCGCGTAGCCTTCTTCGACGCCACTCTGAAAGAGCTCGCGGGCGAAGGGAATATCGACGAGGACGCAGTGAGTGAGGAAGGGGCTGTTGCCGAAAATCGTCTCGAGCAGCCGGCGCCCGGCCGGGTCCCGGGCGATGCCGGCCGCGTCGAGCGCAAGCTGCCGCTCGCCGCTCGCCGCGGCTCGCTCGCCCCAATGCTCGAGCCCGATGAGCGCACGGGCTGGATCTGCCGGCTTGGGTAGGTCCGGCAAATCGGCTAAGAAGGTCGAATGTTTCATTTCCCGTCGGCCCGCCAGCCAGCAAAACTGCGCGAACGCCGGGTAACGGTCAAGTCTTGTCGAGGGTGGGGCGTGGGACCTGAGAGGGGCGTAATCGCAGCCATTCGTTCTTTGCGCGGAGGCGGAGCATCGCCGCGGGGGGCGAAGCGCAGCGCTTCGCGGGGATCGTCTCTTGGCGACGAGGGGGCGGAGGCCCCATCCCCTCCGGCGAGCCGGGCGGCCGTGACCCTTGTCAAGGCGGCGCTTTAGTGGTCAGGCGATCGGCCAGGATTCTCGTCGAAGTGCTCGGCACGATCGTGGCGGGCATCGCCATCCTTGTCGCCGTTACGGCGTGGCGGCTGTCCCAAGGCCCCATCACGCTCAGCCTGCTCACTCCTTATGTCGAGGAGGCGCTCTCGGCCCCTGACCGCGGCTTCATCCTCAAGATCGACCGCACGGTGCTCGCCTGGGGCGGCTGGGAACGCACGCTCGATTTGCAGGGCATCGGCATCCATGTCATCGATCCCGCGGGACGGCCGCTCCTCACGCTTCCGGAAATCTCGCTGCGCTTGAGCGCGCGCGCCCTCGTCGAGGGAGTCGTGGCACCCACCTCGCTCGAAATCAGCGGCGCGCAACTCCATCTGCGCCGGAATGCGGACGGAAAGTTCGATCTCGAGCTTGCCGACCAATCGGCCTCGGAGGTCCGCTCGAACGTGCTGCCGGTCATGCTGGAGGACATGCTGGGGCTGCCCAATCGCGAACGGCCGATCAGCTTCCTGCGCCGCATCACCATCACGGGCGCCGACCTCGTAGTCGAAGGCAGCCGCTGGGACACCTCCTGGAAGGTGCAGCTCTCGCGGCTCGTGCTCGAGCGCGACGCGGCCGGCGTCCGTGCGGCCGCTGTCCTCGATCTTCATGTCCAGGACCTGACGAGTCATTTCGACGCGCGCGGACTCTACAACGCGACGACGCAGGAGCTCAGTCTCGATGTTGCCTTCGGCGGACTCAATCCGGCGACTTTCGCCCAGGCGGCACCGGAGTTTGCGCCCATGGCGCACTTCTCGCTTCCCTTCGGCGGAAAAATCCACGCGCAGTTCGCGCTCGACGGCTCGCTCGACGCGCTCAACTTCGACGTTTCCGCCGGCGAAGGCCGCCTCGTCCTGCGCGAGCTCTATCCCGCGGACCTGGACGTGAAGAGCCTGGCGGCCAAGGGCTCGCTTGCCGAGCATGGCGCCGCCCTCACGCTCGATGAGGCAGACATCGATCTCGGCGGCACGACCTTCACGCTTCATGGCACGGCACATGGGCTCGACGGCAACACCACGGCGACGGTCGATGTCGTGGGCAAGGGCGTCAAGGTCGATGACCTGCCGAAGCTTTGGCCGGCGAGCTTCGCCGAGAACCCGCGGGCCTGGATCACAGCCAACCTTTCCGCCGGAACGGTCGACGATCTCTACGCCTCGATCGAAGCCCACGGCCACGGCCCCGATTTCAAGGATATCGCCTTCGATAGGGTCAACGGCAGCATGCGTCTTTCCGGCATCGACGTGCGCTATCTCGACAAGATGCCGAAGGTGCGGGGTGCCGGGGGCGAGGTGCATTTCGACGAGAAGAGCTTCAATATCGCCATCGACAAGGGCAGCGCCGAGGGCCTCGCCGTCGATTCCGGTACCATCGCGATCACCGGCCTCGACGGCGAGGACCAGCGTATCGCCATCGACTTGGCGCTTCACGGTCCGCTGCGCGCGGCGGCGGAGCTGGCCGACCACGAGCCGCTCCACTATGTCTCGCAACTCGGCCTCGACCCTAAGAAGGTCTCGGGCGACGCGGTCATCCGCCTCGCCTTCAAGTTCCCGCTTCTTCATGACCTGCGCTTGGCTCAGATCGATGCCTCGGCGTCCGCGGAGATGAAGGACATAAGCATGGCATCCATGTTCCTGGGTCGTGATTTGAGCCGGGGCAGCGTCGCGCTGAAGGTCGACAAGGCGGGCATGCTGGCGACGGGCGAGGCCACGATCGGACCCGTTCCGGTCTCGCTCTCGTGGAGCGAGACCTTCGGCAAGTCGCCGGAGCACCGCATACGGCTCACGGGCGACCTCGACGATCGGGCACGCAAGGCTCTCGGCCTCGATGTCGCCGGGATCCTGAGGGGGCCCGTGCATGTCGAACTCGACCTCAAGGGAACGCAGCGCGGCCCCACCCGGGCCGATCTCGCCCTCGACCTGGCGAAGGCGACCCTCACGCTTCCGCAGATCGATTGGCGAAAGCTGCCGGGTGCCTCCGGGAAGGCCCATGCCACGCTGATCTTGAACGGCGAAAAACTGAGCGCCATTTCCGATTTCGCGGTCGAGGCCCCCGAGCTCGCGGTGCATGGCGAGGTGAGCTTCGATGCCGCAAGCGGCGCCTTCAGCGCCGCCCGGCTCGATCGCGTCGCCGTCTTTCGCGACAGGCTGGCGGTCGCCGTCACGCGCCGTCAAGATGACGGCTATGCCATCGAGCTCCGCGGCGACGCATTCGACGCGGCACCCTTCATCAAGGACAAAGGCAATGAGCCGAAGGAGCCCGGGGCCAAGCTTGCGATAGCGTTTCGCGTCAAGAAACTGTGGCTCAGCCAGTCGGTGGACGTGCCCTTGAGCGACGCCTCGGCGACCATCGACTATGACGGCCGGCGGGCCTCGCGCGCGGTCTTCGATGCCAAGACCGCGAGCGGAGCCCCTTTTCACCTCGAGATCGTCGCTGAGGACGGCAAGCGCAGGCTCGCGATCAGCACCGATAATGCCGGTGACGTGCTCAGGGCCGTCGACTTCGCCGACAACGTCGTAGGCGGCAAGCTCAGGATCGCCGGCACCTATGACGACACGAAAGCCGATCCTCCGCTCTCGGGCACCTTGCGCATGACGGACTTCAAGCTGCTGCAGGCTCCGTTCCCGGTCAAGCTATTGACCGTTACCTCGCCCGCCGGCGCCGGCGACAGGCTCTCGGGCGAAGGGATCAGTTTCAGCGCTCTCATCGCGCCCTTTACCAGGACGGGCACGCGCGTCGCGATCAAGGAGGGGCGCACGGTGGGCTCCGAGCTCGGGCTCACCTTCGAGGGCTGGCTCGATCCCGACGCCAACCAGCTCCGCCTCGAGGGCACGATCGTGCCCATCTACACGCTCAATAGCCTGTTGGGGAACATCCCGGGGCTCAACGAGGTTCTCGTCGGGCCCAAGGGCGGCGGAACCTTCGCCGCGACCTATGAGGCGACGGGCAAGCTCGACGATCCGGACGTGACGGTGAACCCGCTCTCCGCACTTGCTCCCGGCATCCTGCGCGAACTGGTCAAGGGCTTGTTCGGCGGCGGTTCGGACCTCACTCCGGAGCCGAGCGACCAGGCCAAGCCGATGCAAGGCGGGGGGTAGCCGCTTCGACCGATCTAGGCGGGAGGGGGCAGGGGGCGAGCTCGCGGCGCGAGGCGCTCATCCTCGTCAGTCAGGGCGGGCGGAAGCTGCTGCAAGGCCTGTTCGGGCAGTGGTAGTGTAGGCCCGCAACAGACCGCCGCAAATCGGTGATGGGTTCATGTCCGAGCTCGATGCCGTCAAACTCGATTATTGCTTTCCGAGCCCGGTCATGCGCCACGTCTGGGCGGACTGCGCCGGACTCAACAAGGAGCTCCGGCGCCATATCCTCGCCCATGAGCGGGAAAGACGAGGGCAGGCCAAAAGCAACATCGGCGGCTGGCATTCCGAGACCGGAATGCTCGAATGGTGCGAGGACGCCGGCAAGACGCTGGTCGGGCGCATGGTCGAGATGGCCAATCATGCGACCACAGAGGTCATGCTGGCCCAAGGTGTGAAGCCGACGGAGTTCGGCTGGACGCTGCAGGCCTGGGCCAATGTCAGCCGCACGGCCGACTTCAACAAGACGCACACCCATCCCGGCGCCACCTGGTCGGGCACCTACTATGTCGATGCCGGCGATTCCTCGGGCGATCCCGAGAAGAGCACGCTGCTTCAGCTCTTCGATCCCTGCCAGGGCCGCACCAGCACGTTCTTCCCCGGGCTCCTCCGGCCGAGCATCTTCGTCCACCCCGTCCCCGGCTTGATGATCCTTTTCCCGAGCTATATCCCGCATACGGTGTTTTCGCATCGCGGAGACCGGGCGCGCATTTCCATCGCCTTTAATCTGCGCAAGGAGCCCTATCCGTGACTGAAACGGCGGCGCGTCCGCCGCGGCGGGGCTCGGCGCTCAGGAAGGCCTGACGAGGGCGTGGCGCTTTCGGCCGTGGGAGAGCTTGATGACGCCTTCCGCGCCGAGGTCCGCGAGACTGAGCTGCCGCATCTCGTCGCTGACGACGGCGTCGTTCACGCGCACGGCACCTTCGCGGATCTTGCGGCGCGCGTCGCTGTTGCTCGAGGCGAGCTTGGTGTCGACGAGGGCATGAAGCAGGGGCCAGCCGCCGACGAGTTGCGCGCGGCTCACCTCGCTCTCCGGCAAAGCGTCGCCGAATTTGCCCTCGACGAAGGTGCGTTGCGCGGTCGCGGCCGCGCGCTCGGCGGTGCTGCGGCCGTGGCAAAGTGCGGTCGCCTCGTTGGCGAGCACGATCTTCGCCTCGTTGATCTCGCTGCCTTGGAGCCTTTCCAGGTGCGTGATCTCGGCACTCGGCAGATGGGTGAAGAGTCTCAGGAAGCGTCCGACGTCGGCATCGTGCGTATTGCGCCAGAACTGCCAGTAGTCGTACGGGCTGAGCATTTCCTCATTGAGCCATACGGCACCCGCCGCCGTCTTGCCCATCTTGGCGCCCGACGCCACGGTGATGAGCGGGGTCGTGAGCGCGAAGAGCTCGCGTCCCTCGACGCGGCGGGCGAGCTCGACGCCGTTCACGATGTTGCCCCATTGGTCCGAGCCGCCCATCTGGAGCGCGCAGCCGTAGCGCCGGGCGAGCTCGAGGAAGTCGTAGGCCTGCAGCACCATGTAGTTGAACTCGAGGAAGGAGAGCGGCTGCTCGCGCTCGAGCCGCAGCTTGATGCTGTCCATGGTCAACATGCGGTTGACCGAGAAGTGGCGGCCGACATCGCGCAGGAAGGGGATGTACTCGAGGCGGTCGAGCCACTCGGCGTTATTCGCCATGACGGCGTCGCCCGGGCCGTCGCCGAAGTCGAGAAATTTCTCGAACGCCGCCTTGATGCCGGCCATGTTGGCGGCGATGTCGACCTCGCTCATCAGCTTGCGCGCCTCGTCCTTGCCGGAAGGGTCGCCGACCTTCGTCGTGCCTCCGCCCATGAGCACGATCGGCTTGTGTCCCGTGCGTTGAAAATGGCGCAGCAACATGATGCCGACGAGGTTGCCGACATGGAGGCTGGGTGCCGTGCAATCGAAGCCGATGTAGGCGACGACGCGCCCGCCCGCGAGGCGAGCGTCGAGCCCTTCGGGATCGCTGATCTGGTGGACGAACCCGCGCTCGGCGATGTTGCGCAGAAAGTCGGAGCGAAATTTTTTCATGTGCGGTGCGGACGAGGGCGAGGTGCCTGAGCGCGCGACTCTGGTTGCCGGGAGTGCCGTGCTTTAGCACAATCGACCCCCCCGAACAACGCCAGGGGACATGCGAGGGGAAACGCCAGGGGAGCGAGGCCGCGGCGGCAGCCGCCCGGCCGATGAGAGGGGCCCATGAATTTGCCAGCCACCGTCCTAGGCCTGATGAGCGGCACCTCCCTCGACGGCATCGACTTGGCCTGTGTCACGACCGATGGCGAGAGCCGTATCACGGCCGGGCCGTGGGCGACCTACCCTTATGACGCGCGCGTGCGCGCGGCGGTGCGCGGCGTGCTCGGCGGGAAGGGCGACACGGCCGAGGCGGAGAGGCTGCTCACGCTCGCCCACGCGCAGGCGGTCGAGCGCTTCCTCGCGAGCCAAAAGCTAGAAGCGCGCGCCATCGATCTCATCGGCTTTCATGGCCATACCATCCTCCACCGTCCGCGCGAAGGGCGCACCTGGCAGATCGGCGATGGTGCCATGCTCGCGCGCGCGACGGGAATCGACGTGGTGAACGATTTCCGCAGCGCCGACGTGGCCGAGGGCGGCGAGGGGGCGCCGCTCGCCCCACTTTATCACGCAGCCCTGGCCGCGGGCTTAGCACGGCCGCTTGCCGTGCTCAATCTCGGCGGGGTCGCGAACGTGACCTGGATCGGGGAGGACGGCGCCGTGCTTGCCTTCGACACCGGCCCGGGCAATGCGCCGATCGACGATTGGCTGAGCCGGCATACCGGCCGCGCCATGGACACGGACGGTCGGGTGGCGCGCGCGGGCCGTGTCGATAACGAGCTGCTCGCGAGGCTTCTCGACCATCCCTATTTCACGCGGCCGCCGCCCAAATCGCTTGACCGCGACGATTTCGGCTGGCGCCTGGTCGAGCGCCTGGCACTCGCCGACGGGGCGGCCACGCTCACCGCCTTTGCGGCGGAGGCGGTGGCGGCGGGCGCGCGGCACTTTCCGGCGGCGGCACGGCGTTGGCTCGTCAGCGGCGGCGGGGGGCACAATGCGGCCCTGATGGCAGCACTCGCGGCAGCGCTCACTACCCCGGTCGAGCCCGTCGAGAGGGTGGGCTGGCAGGGCGATGCGCTCGAGGCCCAGGCGTTCGCCTGGCTCGCCGTGCGCTCGCGCCTGGGCTTGCCGCTCAGCCTGCCGTCGACCACCGGCGTGCGCCGCCCGCTCTCGGGCGGCCGCTTTCACAGCGCCTCCGAGAGCCCGGGATGAGCGGGGAATGGGGCGGGCGGCGAGGCGGCTCCGCCCTCGCCGCGGAGCCTATTCGGCCGCCTGGGCGAGGCGTGCGTCGAGATAGCGCTCCATATTCGAGATGACGGCCTCGAGCTGGTCGTTGAAGAAGTGGTTGGCGCCGGGAATCACCCGATAGTCGATCTTGATGCCGCGCTGTTGGCTCAACTTGTCGACCAGCTTGTTGACGGCTTCGATGGGCACGACCTCGTCGGAATTGCCCTGGATGATCATGCCGGAGGCGGGGCAGGGGGCCAGGAACGAGAAATCGTAGATGTTGGCGGGGGGTGCTATCGAGATGAAGCCGGCGATCTCCGGCCGCCGCATGAGGAGCTGCATGCCGATCCAGGCGCCGAAGGAGAAGCCCGCAATCCAGCAGCTCGCCGCGTTGGGATTGAAGGTCTGCAGCCAGTCGAGGGCCGAGGCCGCGTCCGAGAGCTCGCCCTCGCCCCGGTCGAAGCTGCCCTGGGAACGGCCCACGCCGCGAAAGTTGAAACGAAGCGTGGAGAAGCCGCGCCGGACGAAGGCGTGGAAGAGGTTATAGATGATCTTGTTGTTCATGGTGCCGCCGTGCTGCGGATGCGGGTGCAGCAAAAGCGCGATCGGCGCATTCGGCATCTTGCTGTGATGGTAACGGCCCTCGATGCGGCCATCGGGTCCGTTGAAGATCACTTCAGGCATTGGCCGATACTTCCTTCCACGACACCCTCGCTCGGGCAAAAGCGGACCCCATGGGGGGTGCGGGGCCAAATTGCTTCATGGCGGCCACACGAGCCGCTTAACTTGACCGATGATTCCAGGCAAATTATATGCCCGCAGTGGCACCCCCGGGGCGGCCCGTCGCCGGAGACCGGCGAAGGCGCCCCGGGGCATGCCGAGACATATCGCAGTCGGGCCATGAATTTCAAGAGCTTACGCGATCAAATCGACTCGATGATGGCGCGCGACCCGGCCGCCCGCTCGCGGCTTGAGGTGGTGCTCGCCTATCCCTGCTTCCTTGCGTTGGTCTTCCATCGCGTGGCGCACTGGGCCTGGCTCGGCGGCTGGCGCCTCTCGGCGCGGTTCATCTCCAACATCGGCCGCTTCCTGACCGGGATCGAGATTCATCCGGGGGCCAGGATCGGCGAGCGCCTCTTCATCGACCATGGGATGGGTGTGGTCATCGGCGAGACGGCCGAGGTCGGCGACGACGTGACGCTCTATCACGACGTGACCTTGGGAGGGGTGCTGCCCTCGGTCGATTCGGCCGCCCAGATCGGCGTCAAGCGCCATCCGACCCTCGGCAACGGCGTGATCATCGGCTCGGGTGCGCAAATCCTCGGCGCCATCACGGTGGGCGAGGGTGCCAGGGTCGGCGCCAATGCGGTGGTGACCAAGGACGTGCCCGAAGGTGTGACGGTGGTGGGCAATCCCGCGCGCATCGTCATGCCCAAGGACAAGCGCGGGAGCAAGGATTTCCTCGCCTACGGCACGCCCACGGGGGATATCGTCGACCCCTTCCTGCGCGCGATCGAGGACCTGCGCGGCAGCGTCCAGGCGCTCAACGAGCGCGTGGCCGAGCTCGAGGCAGAGCTCGCCGAGCGCGCAGCCGCGGGCGAGACGCGCCAGCGTCAGCACGTCGTCTCCTCGGGCAAGCCGTGAGCGGGGGCTCGACCGGCGCGCGCTGGACGGCATAGCCGGCTCCGCCGACGCCGAGAAGAGCAGACGATGAGCCGCGACATCTACCTCGATTACAACGCCACCACACCCCTGCGGCCGGAGGCGCTCGCCGCCATGACGGCGGCGTTGGCGGAGACGGGCAACGCCTCCTCGGTGCACCGCTTCGGCCGGCGCGCGCGCAAGCGCGTCGAGGACGCGCGCGAGGCGGTCGCGGCGCTCACGGGTGCCGCCCCCACAGCCGTCGTCTTCACCAGCGGGGGCACCGAAGCCAACAATCTCGCACTCGCGGGTGCTGGCCGTGAGCGCCTCTTGGTCTCGGATATCGAGCATGACTCGATCCTCGCGGCGGCACCTGCGGCCGAGCGCATTCCGGTCGGGCCGGACGGCGTCGTTCGTCTGGATGCGCTGGCAGCACTGTTGCAGGCGGACCGGCGCCCGGCCCTTGTCGCGGTCATGCTCGCCAACAACGAGACGGGTGTCGAGCAGCCGCTTGCCGAGCTCGTCGAGCTCGCCCACGCCCATGGCGCGCTCGTGCATGCGGACGCGGTCCAGGCGGCGGGCAAGATCAGAATCGATTTCACTACCCTCGGCGCCGATCTGATGGCGCTCTCCGCCCACAAGCTGGGCGGGCCGCAAGGGGTGGGAGCGCTCTTGCTGCGAGAGGGCCTCGCCATCGCGTCCCAGCTCAAGGGCGGCGGCCAGGAGCGCGGCTTGCGGGCGGGCACCGAGAACGTGGCCGGCATCGCCGGCTTCGGCGCCGCCGCGAAAGCAGCCCGTGAGGGGCTTCCCGGCTACGCGCGTCTTGCCGCCCTGCGCGGGCGGCTCGAGGAGGGCATCGAAGCACTCTCGCTCGCGACGCGCTTCTTCGGCCGGGAGGGCCCGCGCCTGGCCAATACCTCGTGCTTCACCATGCCGGGGGTGGCGAGCGAGACCCAGCTCATCGCTCTCGACCTCGCCGGCATCGGGGTCAGCGCGGGCTCGGCCTGCTCCTCGGGCAAGGTGCGCCCGTCCCATGTGCTGCGCGCGATGGGGGCGAGCGAGGCCGAGGCCAGCTCAGCCATCCGGGTCAGCCTCGGCTGGCTCACCCGGCCCGAGGAGATCGAGCGCTTCATCGAGGCCTGGGGTACGCTCTATAATCGTCTCGGGGCTAAAGCAGCCTGAGCGACACACCAAAAGAGCGGACAAGCACGATGGCCACGGCGCCCGAAGCGCTCACCAACCGGCCCAAGCTGCCGATCTATCTCGACTATCAGGCGACCACGCCCGTCGACCCGCGCGTGCTCGAGCTCATGCTGCCCTACTTCAGCGAGAAGTTCGGCAATCCGGGCTCGGCCACGCACAGCTTCGGACGCGAGGCCGCGGCAGCCTGCGAGCGCGCCCGCGAGCAAGTGGCGTCCTTGATCGGCGCCGAGGCGCGCGAGATCGTCTTCACCTCGGGGGCCACCGAATCGAACAACATCGCCATCAAGGGCGCAGGATACTTCGCGCGCGACGGCCGGCGCCATATCTTGACCGCGGCGACCGAGCACAAATGCGTGCTCGAGAGCTGCAAGGCGCTCGCGGCCGAAGGCTTCCGCCTGACCGTCCTCCCGGTCGAGCCGAACGGCCTCGTCGACCTCGCCCGCCTGGCGGCGGCCCTCAGCGACGACACGCTCCTCGTCTCGATCATGGCGGCCAACAACGAGATCGGCGTCATCCAGCCGCTCGCCGAGATCGGCGAGCTTTGCCGCGAGCACGGCGCCTATTTCCACACCGACGCGGCGCAGGCGGCGGGGAAGATTCCCCTCGACGTCGAGGACATGGCGATCGATCTCATGAGCATTTCCGGCCACAAGCTTTACGCGCCCAAGGGGGTCGGCGCGCTCTACGTGCGGCGGCGGCCGCGCGTGCGCCTCGCCCCGCTCATGAGCGGCGGCGGCCAGGAGCGCGGCCTGCGCTCGGGCACGCTGCCGGCGGCGCTTTGCGTCGGGCTCGGTCAAGCCTCGGAGATCTCGGCCGCGGAGATGGCAACGGAGGCCGAGCGGCTCAAGCGCTTACGCGAGCGGCTGCGGCGCGGGCTCGCGGCAAAGGTCCCCGGCCTGGCGCTCAACGGCGACCTCGAGCGGCGCATCCCCGGCAACCTCAACCTCGCTTTTCCGGGTGTTGACGCCGAGGTGCTGATGGCGCGGCTCAAGGACATCGCCCTTTCCTCGGGCTCGGCCTGCACGTCGGCCTCGATCGAGCCCTCCTACGTGCTGCGCGCCTTGGGCTTGGAGGACGCGGTCGCGCGGGCGAGCTTGCGCATCGGGCTCGGCAGGTTTACGGACACCGCCGAGATCGACTATGCGGTGGAGGCGATCGCGGCTGCGGTCGACCAGCTTCGCCGCGAGGTGCCGCGGGCCGATCGCCCCGCCGCCGCGCAAAGGGGCTGAGCCGGTACCCGGAATGATGGATACGTGATACACCCCCCTCCCATCGGCCGCTCCTCAACGGGCGGCCGATCCCCCTCAAGGGGGGGAAATTCATTGCCTGGCATCGAAACTCCCCCTCCCCCTTGAGGGTGGAGGGTGGAGGGTGGGGTGGGGGTGACGCTCGAATTCTTGAAAGCGGGCACCGGGCAGGAGTCCCGCCCTGCAATACGGAGCGTTGTGGCGATGCCGCGTGTGGTTTTCATCGAGCGAGACGGCAAGCGCAAGGAGGTGGAGGCGCCGCTCGGGCTGTCGCTCCTCGAGATCGCGCATCGCAACAAGGTCGACCTCGAGGGCGCCTGCGAAGGCTCGCTCTCGTGCTCGACCTGCCATGTCATCGTCGAGCCCGAATGGTACGATCTCCTGCCCGAGGCGAGCGAGGACGAGGAGGACATGCTCGACCTCGCCTTCGGCCTGACCGAGACCTCGCGGCTGGGCTGCCAGATCAAGATCACCGAGGAGCTCGACGGCTTGACCGTGCGCCTGCCGCCCGGCAGCCGCAATCTTCTCTTGGGCGACTGACGGCCGCCCTTTTTAAATCTCTCCTCGACAAGCGGGATGCTCCCGTGGGTGTTAGAGCAGTTTTACTCTGAGCGGAATCGCCACCCCCTCACCCAGCTCCGGGTAAGGCTCGGCTTCGCCTCGCCAACCCTTCGCAACCCTCTCCCCCTTCAGGGGGAGAGTGGAGGGTGAGGGGGCACTTTTTTCCACTTATCCGGGAAATGCTCTAGAGCCAGCGGCGCACGCGCGCCTTGTACGCGCGGTAGGATTGGCCGAACTTGCGCTCGAGATAGGCCTCCTCGCGCGCGATCACGCCGTAGCGGATGACGAGGAGGCAGGGCAAGACGAAGAGCAGGCTCCATACCCCGTTGGCCGCGGCGGCGATGCCGAGAAAGAGAAGCGTGAGCGACAAATAAAGCGGGTTGCGGCTGAACCCATAGATGCCGCCGGTGACGAGCGTCGTGGCCGGTCTATAGGGCGAGACTTCGGTGCGGGCGCGCCGCAATTGCCGCGCGCCCAAGAGACCGATCAAGAGGCCCGCGAGCACCAGGGGAAGGGCGATGACGTAGTGCCAAAGCCCCGCGCTCAACCGGCCGAGCGGCCACAGCCAATCGAGTGCCAAGCCGGCCGCGAGCCAGCCCAAGAAGAGGAGGGGCGGCGGGGCTACGACGTGCGGGATATCCTTCTCCGGCTCGGCCATGCTCGCTCTCCCCCGGTGCTCGCTTGGTAGTCTCGTCGCGATTGCACTTCGCCGTCAAATGCCTATAGTCCCGGCCATGCTCAACTCGCTCGGCATCGCCAAGGCACCTTCACAGACGCGCGTCGTCGTCGCCATGTCGGGCGGCGTCGACAGCTCGACCGTGGCCGCCCTCCTCGCGGCCGAAGGCTACGAGACGATCGGCTTGACACTCCAGCTCTACGATCACGGTGCCGCGATCGGACGCAAGGGCGCCTGTTGCGCGGGCCAGGACATCCACGATGCCCGCCGCGTCGCCGCCCGTCTCGGCATCCCCCATTACGTGCTCGACTACGAGGGCCGCTTCCGAAGCGAGGTGATGGAGCCCTTCGCCGCCGGCTATCTCGCGGGCGAGACGCCCATTCCCTGCGTCAGCTGCAACGCGCGCATCAAGTTCCGCGACCTGCTCACGCTCGCGCGCGAGTTGGGTGCTGAGGCGCTTGCGACCGGTCATTATGCTCGGAGGCTCATGGGGCCGAAGGGCCCCGAGCTCCACTCTGCCGCCGAGCCAGCGCGCGACCAGAGCTATTTCCTTTTCGCCACCACGAGGCTGCAGCTCGAGCATTTGCGCTTTCCATTGGGCGCGCGGCGCAAGGCCGAGACCAGGGCACTCGCCGAGCGTTTCGGCCTCGCCGTCGCCGACAAGCCCGACAGCCAGGACATCTGCTTCGTGCCGCAAGGCTCCTACGCGCGCGTGGTGGAGCGCCTGCGGCCCGGTGCCGCCGAGCCCGGCGAGATCGTCGATCTCGCGGGCCGCGTGCTTGGCCGGCACCAGGGCATCATCCATTTCACGGTGGGGCAGCGCCGCGGCCTCCAGCTCGGCGGCACGCCGGAGCCGCTCTTTGTGGTGCGCCTCGAAGCCCAAGAGCGCCGCGTCGTCGTCGGCCCGCGCTCGGCCCTTGCGCGCGACATCGTCGAGGTGAGAGAGCTCAATTGGTTGGCACCGGCAGCGTTGGGGAGCGAGGGCCGGCGCGTCACCGTCAAGCTGCGCTCGGCGCAGGCGCCGCTTGCAGCGACCGTCTTCCCCGAGGCCGGAGGGCGCGCGCAGGTGAGGCTCGATACGCCTTACGAGGGTGTGGCACCCGGCCAGGCCGCGGTGCTCTACGAGGGGACGCGGGTCCTGGGCGGGGGCTGGATCGTCGCGGCCGCCTCGAGCCGGTGCGCCGCTTAGGCTCGCCCGGCAAAAGAAAATCCCGAAGGATCGCGCGTAGAGGAGCGGACCATGAGCCTCGTCAGCCTGACCGATGAGTTGCGCCGCCGCACCGCCGAGAGCCCGCCGCTCGGCCACACGATCAAGTTCGACCTCGGCGAGGAGGGCATCATCCATTGGGACGGCACGGGCGCGGCCGCCGCGGTCAGCAACGCGGACGCCGACGCCGAGACCGTCATCCGCCTCTCGGCCGAGGACTTCGCGCAGCTCATGAACGGCACGCTCGACCCGACCGTGGCCTTCATGCTCGGCAAGCTCAAGGTCGAGGGCAAGATGGGGGTCGCCATGAAGCTGTCGACGTTCCTCGGCGGCTGAGGTGCCGCGGCGCGGCGCTGCTCGCAGGGCGCTGCTTGACAGGCTTTCGCCTTTCGCCCTATAGGCCTTGCCGGCGCTGCCGCCGCGCGCCATTTAGGAGCGCGTAGCTTGCCCTGGGGCGGAGTAGCTCAGCTGGTTAGAGCAGCGGAATCATAATCCGTGTGTCGGGGGTTCAAGTCCCTCCTCCGCTACCAACAAATACTTGACGGCGAAGAAATATCTCACGACGGGGGCTTGTATGTAAGCACGTTAGTGCCGCGTTTAACGTCGTCTGTGACAAACTTCATTGCTAATAAAAAGACGCCGAGGCCGGGCGGCGGTTCTAAGTTTACCGGCTATGGCGTATGATGCCGCCAGATGCAAACGCACGGCATGACGGCTCCATGGGTGTCACGATCGTGAGCGCGGAGCGTCGATTCCGCCGCTGCGGGCGCCTCGGCGCTGCCTGCGGCTTCATCGCGTGCTTCCTCGCCGCATGCGCTTCGTCGACGCCGCCTCCGGCGACGGATCAGGAAAAAAGCCAGGCGGAGGAATCCTACGTCTCGTGCCTGCGCAATTCGGCGCGACTAGTCGATATCGGCAATGTCGACGCCGCCAGCATTGCCGAGGAGATAGAGCCGCTCTGCGCCGCTCAGTTCTCCGCCTACCAGGAGACCTATGGACGCGGCCTCGACCGCAAGGCGCGCCGAATATTCGACGCCAAGAGCGTCGAGTTCGAGCGCGAGACGGCGATTGCGGCGGTGCTTCAGGAGCGCGCGGCGCGGCGTGGGCAGCCGGGCCAG
Organism: Alphaproteobacteria bacterium; assembly: GCA_035604475.1. Classification (GTDB taxonomy): domain Bacteria; phylum Pseudomonadota; class Alphaproteobacteria; order JACZXZ01; family JACZXZ01; genus DASPPM01. The sequence continues at coordinate 1,205 of DATNIJ010000191.1, read as the reverse complement.
CCCTCGAACTGAGGCCCGCCCCCGCCCGCTCACTCATCGGCGGCGGGCTCGGCCTCCATATCGTAGAGCACCTCGAGCACGACGAGCCACGGATAGCGCTGATCGACGACCGTGCCGTCCGCCCGCGCCAACATCCCCGCCTCGGTCACCGGCACGTGGGTCATGGCCACTTCATCGTTGACGTTGCCGCCGATCACGCTCAGCTCCCCCGGTGCTGTGGCCACGACGATGGCGCAGTGGCCGGGCCAGTAATCCCGAGTCGGAAGATCGGCGAAGCGAAGCCCGGCGGCCCATTTGCGCCCGTTACAGATCAGGTCCCCGAGCTTCGGCGCATAACTCTCCGGCCGCTCGGCGCGGAGGATGGGCGACTTTCCCGCCACCGCGGCATTGACGTAGGCCGCGTGATCGGCGGCGTAAGGGAAGCGCTCGCCCGCACCCGCGATGCGCATGACGTAGGAGATGAAGGCGGCGGACCAGGCGTAGTCGCCGTCCTTGGACGCGGGGAAGACCTTGCCGTTCTGATCGTGCTTGCCGGTCCACAAGGCGTCCGGCGCCTCGGCCCCGAGCCCGATCCACCAATATTCGCCGACTCGTTGCCATAGGCCCGGCAAGCGCTCCGCCTTCTCGTCGGGTTGCGGTCGCGGCCGCACGGCGGGCGGCGCGTCCTCGACCGGTTGGCCGAAGAGGCGCCACTCGCGCAACGCGATCGCCACCGAGTCGGTGCGGTTGAAGGGCTCGAAGGGCTTGGTCGCGAAGCTCGGCACGGGACCGCCGCGCGCGCAGGCCGCGAGCGCGGTGAGTAAGAGAACAACGGCAGCTCGCCCGTTCATCGTCGCGCAGCAATGGCACAGTTCAACAGGGCGCTCAAGGGAGAGGCCCGGCGCTTTGTCCTTCCCGCATGTCTCCCGGCCTCGCGCTGCTTCCTTGTTCCCTATCCGGCCGCCGCCGCCTATATTCGCGACATGGTGGGGGAAAGCGGAAGCCACACGCAGCGGCCGGCGGCGCCGAGCTCGCGGCTCGCTCCGAGGGCAGTATTGTCGCTCTCGGGGCGAAGGCCGATGCGGCCCGCAGAAGCTCCCTCCGCGCGGCGCAGGCTGCAGAGGAAATAGCATTGCAAGCGACGACATCAGCGTTCGTGCGCGGGCTCGGCCTGGGTGCCGGTTTGGTCGTGGTCGGTGTCGTTGCGGGGGTCTATCTCGCCTCCC
>DATNIJ010000190.1:0-2806 GCA_035604475.1 Alphaproteobacteria bacterium | reverse complement strand
TCGGTGCCCTGATCATGCGCGGGGCCGGCTGCACCTGGAACGACATCACCGACCGCGAGTACGACGGCCGCGTCGCGCGCACGCGCACGCGGCCGCTTCCGAGCGGCCAGGTGAAGCTCTGGCAGGCCTTCGTCTTCCTCGCCCTCCAGCTTCTCGCCGGCTTTCTCATACTGGCGAGCTTCAACCGCTTTGCGATCGAGCTTGGCTGCGCCTCCCTCGTCGTCGTCTTCGCCTATCCGCTCGTGAAGCGCATCACCTACTGGCCGCAATTCGTGCTCGGGCTTGCCTTCAATTGGGGGGCCATGCTCGGCTGGGCGGCGATCAAGGGCTCGCTCTCGGCAGCTCCCCTCCTTCTCTATCTCGCGGGCATTGCCTGGACGCTCGGCTACGACACCATTTACGCCCACCAGGACAAGGAGGACGACGCGCTCCTCGGCCTCAAGTCGACGGCGCTCAAGCTCGGCGCCCGCTCGGGCCCCTGGCTCTACGGCTTCTATGGCGTTGCACTGGCGCTCCTCGCGGCGAGCGGAGCGGCCCTCGGGATCGGCCCGCTTTTCTATCTCGGCCTCCTGGCGGGCGGGCTCCAGCTCCTCTGGCAGGTCGCGGCCATCGATCTGGACGATCCCGATGATTGCCTGGCTAAATTCAAGTCGAACCGCCTCTTCGGCTGGCTGGTGCTGGGCGCGGTCGCCGCCGGCCGCGCCTCGGCGGGGTGGTGAGGCCCTTCTCGCGCGAGGCGGCACTCGCCTTCGTGCGCGCGCACACCGTCGTTGCCTCCACCCCACTTCTGCCCGAGATCAGGCTCCATCTCGCGAGCGAGATCACGCCCTTGTGGCAGGCGACCGAGGTTTCGCTCGAGGTGCGGGGGGTGGCGCCGCCCTATTGGGCCTTTGCCTGGGTGGGCGGCCAAGCGCTCGCGCGCTACGTGCTCGACCGACCGCAGTCCGTGCGCGGCAGGCGGGTCCTCGACTTCGCGGCGGGCTCGGGCATTGCCGGCATCGCGGCCGTGCTGGCGGGCGCGCGGCAGGTCACGGCGTCCGAGCTCGATCCGTTGGCACTGGCCGCCTTGGCGCTCAACGCGGCCGAGAACGGTGTCACGCTCTCCTCCTTGAGCGAGGATCTGACTGAAAGCCCGGCGCGCGGCTGGGACGTCATCCTCGCGGGCGATGTCTGCTACGAGCGGCCGATGGCGGAGCGGGTCGCGGCCTGGCTCGCGGCCGCGGCGAGGGAGGGTGCGCTCGTACTCCTCGGCGATCCAGGGCGCGCCTACCTGCCGCAAGCGGGCCTCGTCGAGCTCGCCCGCTATAGCGTCGCGACCACGCGCGAACTCGAGGATCGCGAGCGCCGTGAGGTCGCGATCTACCGCCTCGAGGCACGCTGAGGCCGGCGCGCACGCACGAAGGCCATGGCCGGAGCGACGGCCATGGGGTATCTTCGCAACGGCAGTCTGAACGGCATCATTCTATCCCTCGAGCGCGCAAGGATGGACTTCCGCAGTTATCCCACACCCCCCTCCCAACCCTCCCCCTCAAGGGGGGAGGGAAAGACGTTCGCACGCTCACTAATTTCCCCCTCCCCCCTTGAGGGGGAGGGTTGGAGTGGCGGTGACTGTCGCGCGAAAGGGCGATGGCAATAGTCGGCCATGCCCTACGGCTCCCTCCGTGACTTCATGGCGCGGCTCGAGCGCGAGGGCCGCCTCGTGCGCGTCGCCGCAGCGGTCTCGCCCGTGCTCGAGATGACCGAGATCCAGACCCGCCTTCTGGCCGAGCGCGGACCGGCCGTGCTCTTCGAGAACGTGGTCGGCACGGACGGCCGGCGCTACGACATGCCGGTCCTGGTCAATCTCTTCGGCACGGTCGAGCGGGTCGCCTGGGGCATGGACCGCGTCGCGAGCGAGCTCAGGGAGCTCGGCGAGACGCTCGCCTTCCTGCGCCAGCCCGAGCCGCCCGGCGGCTGGCGCGAGGCGCTCGGGCTATTGCCGCTCCTGCGCAAGGTCATGGCGATGAAGCCGAGGACGGTTTCCGCTGCGCCGTGCCAGGCGGTGGTGCTGGAAGGCGAGAGCGTCGATCTCGCGCGCTTGCCCGCGCAGACCTGCTGGCCGGGCGAGCCGGCACCTCTCATTACCTGGCCGCTGGTGGTCACCAAGGGTCCGGGCAAACGCCGCGAGGACGACTACAACCTCGGCATCTACCGCATGCAGATCACCGGGCGGAACAGCACGCTCATGCGCTGGCTCAAGCACCGGGGCGGGGCCCAGCATCACGCGCGCTGGAGTGCCGAGCGCGCCGAGGCGCTGCCCGCCGCCGTCGTGATCGGCGCCGATCCCGGCACCATCCTCGCCGCCGTGACGCCGGTGCCCGACACGCTCAGCGAGTACCAGTTCGCCGGTCTCTTGCGCGGCCAGAAGGTCGAGCTCGTCGAATGCCGCACGGTCCCGCTCAAGGTGCCGGCCACGGCCGAGATCGTGCTCGAGGGCCACGTCTCGCGCGACGAATATGGCGAGGAAGGGCCCTTTGGCGACCACACCGGCTATTACAACGCGGTCGACCGCTTCCCCGTCTTCACCGTGAGCGCGATCACCATGCGCCGCGATCCCATCTATCTCTCGACCTTCACGGGACGCCCGCCGGACGAGCCCTCGGTCCTCGGCGAGGCGCTGAACGAGGTCTTCCTCCCCCTCCTGCGCCAGCAGTTCCCCGAGATCACCGATTTCTGGCTGCCGCCCGAGGGCTGCTCCTACCGCATCGCCGTCCTCGCCATGCGCAAGGCCTATCCCGGGCACGCCAAGCGCCTGATGATGGGGGTG
>DATNIJ010000189.1:0-17698 GCA_035604475.1 Alphaproteobacteria bacterium | reverse complement strand
ACGGGGAGGCCGACCAGCCACGCCGTTCTCGTCGTCCACATCAACGGTCAGAGTCTCGTGCTCGACAATCTGCACAAAGGCTACGTCGTGGATGCGAAAAGCATCGTCGACTATCGCCCCGTATACGCGGTCACGGAGCACACCTTCTGGCTCTATCGTCGCGGATGACCCGGCCTCGCGGGGCCGCGTCATTTCGTTATCATCTTTTTACTTTCAGCGCTTATGGATGGGCAAAGCCCGGCAGCCGGAGGGCGCTTCTGCGGCGCCGCCGCTGGCACCTGCCGCGACCCAGGGAGAGCGGCGCCGCGGCGCGGATTTTGCTCGCTTGACCTTGTTGCGGGGGGACGGGCACGGTCCGCGGCGGCGCCCAAGGTGCGTACGCCCGGTGACACGCGCGGACCCCTCCCGTGCGCTCAGGGGCTCCGGCACCCCGAAGGAGAGCAAGGTAGGGTCATGCTGGGCTTTCAGGCGGCGCTCAGAACGACGGCAAGGAGACCTCTATGCTGCATTGCAGCATATGGCGTCGCGGCCGCCCTCGTCCTCGCGGCGGCACTGCCTAAAGCCGCCCGCGCCGTCGATTATCCCCAGCTTTTCGGCTCCACCGAGACCCGCATGGACAGCGCCAACGTGCGCACCATGCTGCCGCAATGGGGTGGGGTGATGGAGCGGATGAACGAGACCCCGGAGCCGTTCACCAACGTCTGCGAGAATGCCCCCCTCAACTTGTGCGAGCTCAAGCGCTGGACGCCCTTCCTCTTGAGCATCAAGACCCTCGACAAGATGAGCCAGCTCAAGCAGGTCAACGACTTCATGAACAACGTCCCCTATCTCCAGGACCTCATCTGGGAGACTCCGCTCGAGTTCCTCCATAAGCGCGGCATGTGCCGGGATTACGCAGTCGCGAAATACTGGTCGCTGCGCTTTCTCGGCTGGCCTGTTGACGAGCTGCGCATCGTCGTGCTCAAGGATCTCAACCTCAGGGTCGATCACGCCATTCTCGTCGTCTACGTCGACGGACAGGCGCTTGTTCTCGACAACCAGATCAAGAACCAGGTCGTGAACGCCAGGAGCATCGTGCACTACCGCCCCACCTATTCGATCAACGAGCGGTATTTGTGGATCCATCGCGGCTAGTGCTTTGGTCTTGTTAATGCTACTCTTTTCGACACTTGCCAGCAGCCGGGGCAGCGGCCGGACGCAAGCTCGCGGGCGCCCGCGGCAGCGGGCGCGCGAGGCCCCGGCCCGTGGCCATGGCACTCCTCAAGGAGAGATGGCGTGAGCGCGCGCGGAATGGCGATGGCATCGGACGCGCCGACGTTCTTGATGGGGGCGTTGCGCGTCGTGGACGTGGCGCTGGTCATCCTCACAGGCGCGATCGGCTACTGGCTGCGCCACGACACGTGGGATGTGCCCGGCTATTACATCATCGCCTTTCTTACAGGCGGCATCCTCACCCTCAACGTCATGCACGTCGGCAAGGTCTATACGCTCGCGAACCTCCAGCAGCTCGGCTTCCAAATCGGCCAACTTCTCGCCTGCTGGGTCGGCGTCGTGCTGACCCTTATCGTGCTCGCCTATTTTACAAAGAGCTCGGACGAGTTCTCGCGCGTCTGGCTGGCGCTTTGGGCGGTGACGGCGTTTCTCGCCATGGTGTTTGCACACGTCGCCGTCTACTGGCAACTGGCGAGATGGCGCCGGCGCGGCCTGCTGCGCGTGAAGATCGCGATCGTGGGCGCCACGCCGCTCGCCGCGCGTTTGCGCCGCCGCCTGCTCGCCCGCGAGGATGAGCAATACGAGTTCGTCGGCGTCTATGACGACCGCCCGCCGAAGTCGCAAGCCGGCGACGAAGAGGTGAGAGTGAATGGAACCATCGCCGACCTTCTCGCGCGCTTTCGCCAAGATCCGGTCGACGAAGTGGTGATCGCGCTTTCCTGGCACGAAAGCGAGCGCATCACCTCGCTCCTCAAGGAGCTGAAGACGCTGCCGGCGAATGTGCGGCTGTGCCCGGAGGCCGCCGGCTTCGACATACCGACGCGCGGCTTCATGACGCTCGGCGGCATCCCCATGCTGGGGGTCTTCGAGCGGCCGCTCCACGGCTGGAATCTGGTGCTCAAGTCCCTCGAGGACAGGATCATCGCCAGCATCATCCTGATCCTCGTGCTGCCGCTGATGGCGCTGATTGCGATCGCGATCAGGCTCGACAGCCCGGGACCCGTGCTCTTCGGGCAGAAGCGCTACGGCTTCAACAACAACGAATTCACCGTCTACAAGTTCCGCACCATGGTGGCAGAGGCGGCGCGCGAGAGCGACTTGCGGCAGGCGACGCGCAACGATCCGCGCATCACGCGCCTAGGCGCCCTGCTGCGGCGCACGAGCCTCGACGAGCTGCCTCAGCTCTTCAACGTGCTCAAGGGCGACATGTCCCTCGTCGGCCCGCGTCCCCACGCGGTCCAGCACAACGAGCAGTTCGCCAAGACCATCGACGACTACATCGGCCGCCACCGCGTCAAGCCCGGCATCACCGGCTGGGCGCAAGTCAACGGGCTCAGGGGCGAGACGGACAGTCTGCGCAAGATGCAGCTACGCGTGCAATGCGATCTCTATTACATCGATCATTGGTCGCTCTTCCTCGACCTCAAGATTCTCTTTCTCACCCTCTTCGTGGGCTTCGTTCATGAGAATGCCTACTAAACAAATCGCGACACCGGCCGGGGGCGACGGCCTTACTACGGCCAAGACGAGCTGGAGTACGATGCATGGTCAAGGATGAGTCGAGCGATCCCTTCCTCGAGAAGTTCTTCAGCCGCATCCACCCTTCGGTCGCCCAGAGCTTCACGCCGGCCCAACTCGCCGCGATCAAGCTGGCCTTCGGCGCCCGCACCTGGGGCTCGCATACGATCGATATCCGCTGGTCGTTTCCCTTGCTTTGGCGTCGCTTCTACCTCGTCTTCCTGGCCGGCCGGGAGCAGCGCCCCCCCGAGCGCCGCGCCCAGGAGCGCGATCGCCACCCCTTCGCAAACCTGGGGAATGCAATCATCACCGTCATTTTTTGCCTGGTGGTGGGGATCCCGATTCTGCTATCGCTCTATCTGCTGCAAGCGGCGCTCAGCATGGGCGGCGGAGGCTCGGGCTCCTTCTTAGCGCAGCTCATGGAGCAACTGAGCCAGCTGTTCAAGTAGGCGCCCATCCGTGAGGCCACCCGCTCCCCGCATGGCGAACATACTTTTCTGGGCTCTTGTGATCACCGTTGGGCTGGCGCCGCTGCCCCTTGCCAGCAATCGGCCGTGGGCCTGGGGTCTGCTTGGCATCAGCGTCGGTATCCAGCTTGTCGCCTTTTCGCTCGCGGCCCTTTTCGACAGGAGTCTCATTCAGCTCGAATGGCGCCGCTACGGCGCCGCTCTCGTCGCCTTCGCGGTGCTGGTCGCGTGGTTTTTCGTGCAGCAGAGCACGATGACGCCCGATTCCTGGCATAACCCGCTTTGGCGCGAGGCAAGCGCCTTGCTCGGCACGCCCCTCAGGGGCTCCATCGCCATCGATCCGGGGGCGGCGCGCGAGACCATCCTCCGCCTCATCACCTATGCGGGCGTCTTCTTTCTCGCCATTCAGCTCTGCCGCGCGCGCGCGCATGCGCAAATCGCGTTATGGTCGCTTGCCGTCGCCGGGACGATCTACGCGGTCTACGGGCTCGTCATTCAGCTCGGCCATTTCGACATGGTGCTGTGGTACCAGAAATGGGCCTATCCGGGCTCGCTCACCTCGACCTTCGTCAATCGCAACAGCTTCGCCGCCTATTGCGGGATGACGCTGATCGCCGCCTTGGCGTTGCTCTATCACTTATCCGACAAGAGCCTGCGCCACGGAGTCTTCAGCCGCTTCGGCTTGCTGCATTTCGTCGAGACGGCGACACTCGGCCCCTATCTGCTGCTCGTTTCGGCGGTCGTCATCACCACGGCGCTGCTCTTCACTCAGTCTCGCGGCGGCTTCGGCGCGACGCTCGCGGGTGCCATCGCTCTCGCCCTCTCGATGCGCTTGGCCGGGCGCCAGCGGAAGGCCGCCGGCCGCTTGCCGGTCTTCGCCCTCTCGCTCGTGATCGGAGCGGTGATCCTGGTGAGTTTCAGCGGCAGCGGCCTCATCGGCCGGCTGAGCGACTATGCCGGCAACGAGACCGGGCGCGGAATCATCTACGCGCTCACCTTGCGCGCGATCGGCGACCACCCGCTTCTCGGCGTCGGCCTCGGGGGCTTCCACGACGCCTTCCAGATGTACCGCGACGATCGGCTCGACTTCCTCGTGGCCACCTTCGACCGCGCGCACAATACCTACCTCGAGTTGGCCCTCGAGATCGGCTTGCCGGCGTTTTTCCTCATGCTCGCCATCCTGATCGGCATCGTGGTGGTATGCGTGCGCGGGCTGCTCACGCGCCAACGCGACTTCGTTTACCCCGCCGCGGGCCTTGGCGCCACGGCACTCATGGCGCTTCATTCCGCGGTCGATTTCAGCCTGCAGATGCCGGCGATCGCGGTGGGCTATGCGCTTCTCATGGGCACCGCCTACGCCCAGTCCTTCCCTACGCGCCGGAGCGCAGAGAGGGAGGCGGGGAGGGCCGAGGGGGGGTCGCTCTTGGGTCGCATTGCCCTCTTCTTCCGTCCCGGGCGCAGGCAAATCGCCCACAGAGGCGATGCGCGCCGGACGCGCCGGGCGAGCCGCGCGGATACGAGCTCTTGAGCGATCTCTCGCTCTCCCGGACCGCTCAAGGGTAAAGGCGGGAGTACATGTCGTCGAAGCGCCACTTGAGGTAGCGGTTGACATCAAGCATGTCGCGGACGGGCCCGAGCATATAGCGGCGGTGGGCGAGCTCCGCGAGGCGTCGGGGATTGTCGTTGGCCGCGATCAGGGTCTGGTCCTGCATGGCGACCTTGAGCGGCGGATCGAGCAGGCGCCAGTAATAGAGCGCGATGTCAAGGCGAGGGAAGGAGAGGCCTGGCTCGCGCGGCCCCGTGCGCAGCGACATGTGCAGGAGCGGGAAGAGCTCTGCCGGTGCCGCACCGTCCGCGAAGCGCGTGAAGGCCAGCATGGTCCAGGCGGGCGCATTGGCCGGGCCCAGCATGAGCGCCTTGCGGTAGGCATCGCCGGCGGCCTCGACGAGCTGGCGGCGCTTCTCCCGGTCGTACCCCGAGGCGGCGGCTGCCGCGAGCAATACGTAGCCGTAGCCGGCCCAGGTATCGCTGTCCTCGATGAGCGGCGCGGCTTCGCCCCAGCGCGCGGCCGCATAGGTGATCTCCGCGGGCGAAAGCCGTCTTGTGTAATTGCCGCCCGTGATATTGTCGAGCGTGCGCTCTTGCGAAAAGAGCTCGAGCCCGCCGCTGAGCTGCGGGAGCGAGAGCGCTATGAGCAGCGCCCCGCCGGCGAGCGTGAGCGCGGTCGATGCCAGATGCGTTCGTTGCGGCACAAGCGCCCCCGGGGCCCGGGCTATTCTATGTAATAGTTCTTGTAGCTGCTCGAATAGTAGTAGCCGGAGTCGGAATAGTCGTAGGTCGCGTGCTTGCGCACGTCCACCTGGGTAAGCGCGATGCCCGCGATGTTCGCACCCGCCTCGATCAGGAGCTTGAGCCCGGAGAGTGCCGTCTCCCGCTTGGTCTTCTCCCACCGAATGAGGAAGATCGTCTTGTCCACGGCGCGCGCGAGCACCATCGCGTCCGACACCGGCAGCAGCGGCGGCGAATCGATCACCACGAGATCGTAAAGCGAAGAGAGCCGCGTGAGCAGCTTCCTCATCTCCTGGGAGCCGAGGAGATCGACCGGGTTGGGCGCGCGCGAGCCGGCCGTGATGAAGTGCACGCCCGAGTGCGGGTCGATCTCCACCACGTCCTCGAGGCTCGCCTGGCCGGCAAGGTAGTCGGTGATCCCGATCTTGTTCGGGCACCCGAGATAGTTGTGCAGACTGGAATGGCGCAGATCGCAATCGATTATGATCGCCTTCTGCGTCGAGCGCGCGGCGGCACAGGCAAGCGAGAGTGCGACCGACGACTTGCCCTCCCCCGGCACCGATGAGCAGACCATGACCGTGCGCGGCGGGTGATCGAGGTGGCTCAAGAGGAGCCCGGTTCGAATCGTGCGGATCGCCTCACCGTAGCTCGAGTTCGGGCGCTCTACCGCGATCTGGTGCGCCCGGGCGTTCTCGCCCGCCACGTCTTTGAGCTTCGGCACCAGCGCCAAGGTCGGCATGCCGGTAAGGCTCTCGACTTGCGAGAGGCTGCGGAAGCCCGAGTCGAGATACTCGACGACGAGCGCCAACGCCATGCCCAAGGCGGCGGAGACGACGAGCGCCGCCAAGATCATCAGGTCGCGCCGCGGATAGAAGGGGGTGCCCGGCACGGTCGCGCGCGAGATGATGCGCGCATCCGGCTGCTGCATGGACGCGTCCTGTTGGATATTGGTCTCCTTGAGACGGGCATTCAGTGTCTCGTAGATCGTCTTGTTCGCCTTCACTTCGCTCTCGAGCGAGCGGAGGGTGACCTCGGACTCGTTCTGCTGCCCCACCTTGCGCTGCATATCGGCCACCTGCCCGGCGAGGTTGGCGGCGCGCACGCGCGCTATGGCGAGCTCGTTGTTGAGATTGGCCGCGATCTTCTCCACCTCGCTCGAGATTTTGCCCTTGATGTCCGCGAGCTCGTGCTCGGTCAGCTTCACCTGGGGATGGGTATCCTTGAGCTGGGTCTTGAGCTCGGCGAGCTTGCGCGACACCTGAGCCTCTTGATCGGTCAGGCTCTGGATGATCTTGCTGTCGAGCACCGCCGCGGCCGTGTCGAGGTTGCCGCTCTTCACCAGGCCCTGGACCTGTTGGGCGCGCGCCTCGGACTCGGCGAGCTTGGTGCGGGCGAGCACCAGCTCCTCATCGAGGCGTCCCAACTGGGACTGGTAGACCGACGCGCCGCCCGTATCGATGATCCCCGACTGCCGGCGGTAGTCCTCGAGCTTCTGCTCGGACTCGATGACCCGCTCATGCAGCTCCTCGACGTGCTGCTTGAGCCAATCGGAGGCGCGCGAGGTGGTCTCGCCCTTGGCGGCAAGCTGATCGAGGATGTAGAGCTCGGCGGTGGTGTTGGCACCGAGTGCGGCCACGCGCGCGTCCGGCGAGACGAACTGCAGCGCGAGCACCCGGCTGCGGTCGGACGCGGTCACGGTGAGGGCGCGCAGATATTTGTCGATCGTCGCTTGCACGAGCTCGCGGCGCTTCTCCTCCGGGGCTATGCCGGCGGCCTCGGGAGAGGGGCCCGCGCCGCCAAAAAGCGCCTCCGTGATCGGATCGAAAATGGCGCTCAAGAGGCCCTTCTTCTTGGGCAGCAGATCCGGGTTGTAGAGCGGGTTGTTCACCAGGTTGAGACGCTCGACGGCCTTGGCCGCGAGCTCGCGCGAGGTGAGGATCGCCGCTTCGGTCTCGTTGGTCATGACATCGGGATTGAGGCCTTGCACGACCGCCTGAATCGGCGCGATGTTCTGGCGGCTGCCCTCCACGACCAGCTTGACTTCGGCGCGGTAGAGCGGGGTCAGTTGGGAGACGACCAGCGCGGCGAGGCTGGTGATGACGAACATCACGCCCAGGATCATCACCTTGCGGCGCTTGAGGATGGAGAGGATGCGCCGCAGGTCGAGCGCGGTATCCGCGGGCGTCGTAAGGCCAAAGCCGCTCTCCGGACCGGGATCCTCGCCGCTGGGCACAGGAAGACGGGTAATCGTCGTCATCGACATACCTGCATGAAAGCCGCGCCTGTCCTCGCTCTCCGCGCGCCGCGGCTGCTCGCGCGTCTTTGCGTCCTTCCCGGCCCCCGGCCGGGCGGGTAGTCAGGAGCCCTCCCTAAGCAGAGCCGGGCGCCGTCGCATTCTGCAATGCAGGATGCAAGCCCGCTCTCCCTCCCGCCGGCATCCCTTGACGCCGCGGGGTCTGACCCTCTCCGCGGCCGGATTCCATACAATCGGCATGCCAAAAGGGCGTCTGCCAGGGCCTCGGTCGGAACGAAAGAATATGTCAAATGGGGAAAAATTAGAACAGGCGTTTCTCGACTTGCACGGTGTCGCCTGGCTGCAACTGATAATCCTCCGGGGCTTCCGTGGCATCCTTGTCGGTCTCGCCCGAGTGGAAGACCTGGACGGTGCCGGTCCTGGCCCGCTTGCTGTAGCCCCCGGCGGTAGCGACGGCCTGGCGCACCGTCATGCCGAAAGTGAAGGGATAGCTGCCGGGCTTATTGACCTCGCCCAGGATGTAAAACGGCCGGTAGATGGTCACCTGCACGGTGACCTTCGGGTTGACCAAGAAGGCCTTGAGGGCCTCGGTCAAGGCCTCCTGCACCTGGGGCGCCGTGCGGCCCTCGGCCTGGAGTTGACCGACGAGGGGCAGGCTCAAGTTGCCGTTGCTATCGATGCCGAACTTGCCGGAAAGGTCCGTTTGGCCGAATACCGCGATGGCGAGCTCGTCGCCTTCCTGGAGCTTGTACTCCGCCACAGCCTTCTGCCCGCTGTCATCGCCTTTGGCGTCACCGGCAGGCGACGCCGAGGCGCTGGAACGGCCACCCCCGGAGCAGCCGCCGGCGATGAGCGCCAAGGCAAAGGCCCCGAGCAGAAGGGCCGATCGGACCGACTCGATGAGCGGTGTACGCCTTGTCATGGACTCGCCTGGCTTCAGCGCCTGAAACTCGCGCTCAATATTGCCCATTCACCCGGAAAAAGACCTGATTGTCTGTATAGTTCCGTGTCGACAGGGATGAGTTCCGGATGGCGTAAACGTATTGCAGCTCGAACGAAAGGTACTGATTCACATAATAGGTACCGCCCACGTTCAATGAAAGGGTGTTCTCGCTGAGCGAGGTCCCCGGGTAGTCGTCGAAGGCCAGATTGCCGCCCACGTAGGTCACCAGATGGTCGGTGGTCTCCCAATCCAGACGCAGCAAGGCCGCGGTCGTTTCGTCGATCGTCGTGTCGATTGTGAAGTTGAACGGAAGCACGTCCGAGTTCGTCCGGCTGACCGACCCGGTGAGCGTCATATCCTCGGTGAAATTCCACAGCCCCGTGCCCTGCACCGACCAGCCGCTGAAGGTCCCAGGGATCCTCTGGGTGCCCAGGAACTGGTTATGAGTGAAAAACGATTCGTAGAAATAGCCGGCGCTGAACTCGATATTGGCGTTCTGCAGCGCGTCGTAACTCAGCCCCAGGAGCCCCTGATAGGTCTGGGAGTCGTGGTTGATGTGGTCGCGGTCGAAGCGCTTGATGAACTGGTGGACCTCGTAGCTCGGCTCGACGAAGGCCGTCAGGCCATTGTCGAACTGGTAGCCCTCGCGCGTGTTCACGTAGAGCTGACGATTGCTGCGGTCCGTATTTGAGAATCCGCAATTGGCGAGCCAATCGAAATAGCGCCCCTCGAGCTTGAACGAGCCGATATAGGGAGCGGCGCTGAATTGCGGCTGGGCCGTGAACACGGTGAGGTCGTACTGGTTCGGCCCGCACGCCGTACCGGGATCGTTGACCGTGCCGCGCATCTCGTGGATGCGCGCCTCGCGGGCGGTCAGCGTGATGTTGCTTTCATCCGTGATGTCGTGCTTGGCGCTGGCGACGGCATTGAAGTCGATGTAGTTGTTGGCGTGAAACTTCTTGTACCACGTCGACTCGGCGTCGGCGTTGACCTGAATGGTCGTGTCGCTGACCTCGCCGGCCAAGCCGAGGCTGGGCCTCAGGCGCCGCACGAAATCGTCTTGCGCGCTCTTCGTTAGGAAGACGTTGCTGTCGTATTCGCCCTCGCCCTGGAGGGCGCCGTGGAGAATGAAATTTCCGACTTCGATTCCGAGTGACTGAAAGTCGGTACGCTGCCGACCCGTGACGGATTCGACCTGGGCGCTCGGGAAATCAGGGCTCTGTCCCCATGCGGCGTTCGTCACGAAAAGCGCCAATAGCGCGCCTATGATGAACCCTAAACGCCCGCGCACTGCCCCCCGCCTCACGACCCCTCCTCATAAGATCGCGCCCATTCCTTTCATTTTATTATGCCTTTTCGAAACCCGGGCCGCAATGACCATTGGACCCGCCTGGGGCGGCGGCGGCCGAATCCCGGGCATTGTGTCGGCACCACAACACATCGTGATGATATTCTTGAAAGTTCGGGCCGGCGGCTGTTTCCCAGCCGTCGGCCCAAAGCGTCAGAGGAGGGCGTCGATACCCGGGTCGCGCGTCAGGACGGACTGCCCGGGGGGACGCTGAAGTGGTAGGGCGGGATGGTGGTGCCCTGCGGGTCGAGGATCGCCCCGGTGGTGCCGCCCGCGCCGGGGCCGCCCGCCTGCGGGTTAAACAAGCTGGTGGCATCGCCCATGATGGCGTTCTGGACATCCAAAGGATTGGTCACCCCCTGCAGGCCGGAGGGGTGGGTCGTCGACTCGGCGATCAACCCGACAATGAAAGTCTGCTGGTCAGGGTGATCGCTCGAAGGGGTAAACGATACGTCGAGCCGGTTGTTGTCGACATGAGTCGTCACGATGATGGCGCCGCCCGAGGCCGAGACCGAACCGTTGGCCTGGTGCGTGGTGACCCCACCCTGGTTGTTGGTGCCGGGCAGCTTGTCCGTGGCCGCCGGCGCGCCCGGGAGCGTCTCCGCCGGCGCTGCTGCAGGCGGCGTCGAGAGGGTGCCGTTTCCGCTCCATTTGCTCGGCTCGCTGAGGGTCACATTCTGCGCCACCGAATTGACCGTGACCTCGGCACCGAATGGAGCCTCGGCGGTATCCGGCTGCCCCGAGTCGGCCGTCAACAGGATCACGCGATAGTCGCCGTTCGGCACATCGATTTGAAAGCTGCGCACGCCGACGATCCCGCTGCCCGTCATCGGGTCGCCATGCGGCAAGGCGATGACACGCATGTTCACCCCCTTGACGCGCGGATCCTGGGGAGTCAGCAGCTCGAAACCGGAGGGCAACGACGTATCGGCGGCGCCGAACTTGACGGCCTTGTCGTTGGGCCCGGGCAGGTAACGCTTGTCGACCGCCACCTTCTGAACCTGGCCGCCCGCGACCTCCTTCACGACATGACCCGCGAGCTCGGCGACGTGCTGGGAGATGTCCAGGAACTTGTCCTGGGCGGCAGGATTGTTGAAGAGGTCGCGCACCAGCGCCCGCGCACGCTCCGTGATGGCCTGGGCGTCCGCGTGGTCGGCCACGAGGAAATCCCGCACCTTGGCATCTCCGGCGGGGTTCTCATCAATGGCCGCCTGGGCCACTTCCGGAGGAATCTGGATTGCCGGCAGCTCGGCCAAAGTCGGCGCCGGCGGCGGAATCGGCAGCGCCGCCGCCTTGGGGACGACCGCCCCGGCCGGGATGTCGGTCGGCTTGGCAATCGGGCCGATGTGCGGCTTCTCCGGGGCCGCTGCGGCCGCGCCCGCAGGCGCGCCCCCATTCTCCGGGGCAGCGTTGGGGGCGGCATTCGTGCCCGTGCCGGCCGCGGTGCCGGAGGGGATATCGGTCGCGGTGACAGGGGCGACACCCGCAGGGGCGCCGGCCGGCGCGTCCGTAGCCAAGGCCGGCCCTGCAAGCGCGAGAGCGAGGCCAAGCATTCCGCCAAAGGCCAATCCGCCGAGCGCGCGATTGTTCCGGATAAAGTTCTCGACCATCCCCATGGCCTCCTTGGCTAACTATTTCTCGCGCATCTCTATTTTATACGCGTTGCCAAGACTCATGACAAGAATAGCCCGTCTTTCACGGTCCGGCAGCTTACGTGCCCAAGCTCCTTGCAGAGCTTGGGCCGCGAGCCTTGCTTTGCACCATGCGTGCCGGGGAAGGCAAAAGACCCCGTCAGCCTTGCTCGCGAGCAGCGTGTGCGCCCACTCGAGCCACGCATAATAGTCTGAATATGAAGTTGAGCTACAATATGTTGTGTTAACCAGCTATCATAATCTAGATATAGCGTTATGCGATGACCTGCCCCCGACGGGGCACAGCTCTCGGGGGAGCTTGGCTGCGCGGGGGCGGGCAAGTTTTGCCGGAGTCGGGCTGGAGCTGCGATCCCTGCGCTTGCCATTCTGCAAATGCAATCTGCAAAGGAAGTCGCAAACTGCAGGCGCGGCCGCGAGCGGTGCTTGAGCCGGCTATCGCTATTCCCGCGGCGCGTATTTGCCGAGGATACGCTGGAGCGTCCGGCGGTGCATGTTGAGCCGACGCGCCGTCTCCGAGACGTTGCGACCGCATTGCTCGAAGACGCGCTGGATGTGCTCCCAGCGCACCCGGTCCGCGGTCATGGGATGGTCGGGGGGCGGCGGCAAGGGTCTGCAATGGGCCTTGAGTGCCGCCTCGATCTGGTCCGCATCCGCGGGCTTCGGCAAGTAGTCGATGGCGCCGGCCTTGACCGCCGCCACCGCCGTGGCAATGTTGCCGTACCCC
The DNA here is from genome assembly GCA_035604475.1 of Alphaproteobacteria bacterium. Taxonomy (GTDB): domain Bacteria; phylum Pseudomonadota; class Alphaproteobacteria; order JACZXZ01; family JACZXZ01; genus DASPPM01. The sequence continues at coordinate 5,291 of DATNIJ010000189.1, read as the reverse complement.
GTCAAGACCACGATGCGCACATCGTTGCGCGCCTCGCGCAAGGCCTTGACCACATCCAATCCGCTGCCTTCGCCAAGGCGCAGGTCGACGACTGCGAAGGCGGGCAGTGCTGTCCGCGCGGCAGCGATGCCGCTCTCCACGCTGTCTGCCGATGTCACCTGGTAGCCGCGGCGCTCCATGGCGCGCGCGAGGCGGGTGCGAAACGGCTCGTCGTCGTCGACGATCAGCAAGCGCCCCCTTTGCTCACCGGAATCCACATCGGGCGGGCCATCCGTACGTGTCGGAATCATCGCCTTTCCTCTTCAGCGGCGACGGGCTCTATCGCGGACCGCTGCCAGCGCACCGTAACCTTGGCGCCGCCTTCCGGCCGGTTCGTGAAGCTGAGCTCGGCCCCGGTACGCTGCAAAAGATTCTGCGCGATGAAGATCCCGAGCCCCATATGGAGGCCCCTTTGCGCGCGGCTTGAGAGATAGGGTTCGCCAATGCGCTCGAGAAGATAAGGCGGAATTCCCGGGCCGTCATCCATCACCTCGACGGTGACCTCCGAAAAGTTCCAGCGTTGGCGTACCACCACCTCCTTGCGGGAGAACTGAACGGCATTCTGGATCAGATTGCCGAGCCCATGGAGGATCTCGGGGCCGCCCGTGACGAAGGGCTCGGGCGAGTCCTCGGGCGCTTCCTCGGCGGGGGCAGCATCCAGAATGAGCTCGACGGCCGGGTTGCGGTGCGGCTCTGCCGCCGCTTCGACGAGCGCCGAGAGCGGCAGCCGCGTAAACGGCAGCCGCTTCTCCGCTCCCGGCGCCCGCCCGAGCTCGGCGAGAATGTCGCGGCATCGCGCACTCTGACTCATGAGAAGCTCGGCGTCCGCGCGCAGCGGACTGCCTTCGGGCAGCTCGCGGGCAAGCTCGTTGCTCGTCAGCGCGATCGTGGCGAGCGGGCTGCCGAGCTCGTGGGCCGCCGCCGCGGCGAGCGCCCCTAAGGAGGCCAAGCGCTGCTCGCGCGCAAGTGCGAGCTGGATCGCCGTCAGCGCCTGCGACATGCGGCGCGCTTCCTCCGAAACGCTGCCGACATAGGCGGCGATGAAGAGCGTGCTGAGCACGAGCGCCAACCAGATGCCGAGCACGTAGACCGTGGGCGGTTCGAACGACCCTTCGCGCCACGGCAGCGGCAGATGGGCCACGGCAAGGAGCGAGATGCAGGCGCCGGCAAGGAGGCCAAGGCCGATCGTGCTGGCGCGCGACAGCACGGTCGACGACACGATGACCGGGGCGAGGATGAGAACGGCGAAAGGATTGACCAGGCCGCCCGTGAGATAGAGCAACACGGAGAGTTGCACCATGTCGTAGCCGAGGTAGAGGGTCGCCTCCCCGTCGCTGAGCAGACTGCGCAAGTTGCGCCAGCGCCCCACCACGATGTTGAGAGCCGCCGAGGCGGCCACGACTGCGAGGGCGGGGATGAGGGGCAGGCGATGCCCTATGCCGAATTGTACGACGCAAATCGCCGCCGACTGACCTGCAACCGCGATCCAGCGGATCAGGACCAAGGTGCGCTGCTTGAGGCGGCCGCGGCCGTCATTGTTGCGGAAATCCGCGTGACCCATGTCGTGCGCCGCGACCATCGTCCCTTCTCCCGCCCCGCCGCTTGGCAAAGGTTACGAATTCTACCGTGGCGGCGCCCCGCGGCCAACGCCGAGGCCTATCGCGCGGCCGGGGCCGGAGCGGGTCTTTCCGGCCTTGGCAGGGCAGCGCGTACGAACCATATTGGCCGGATGCCCGCAGCACCCCTCCGTCGAACGGTCGTTCGCGTCGATCGCCTCACCAAGCGCTTCGGCGCCGTGACGGCCATCGATGGCGTGAGCTTCAGCTTGGCCGCGGGCGCCACCGTGGCGCTTCTCGGGGGCAACGGGGCGGGCAAGACCACGACGATCTCGATCCTGCTCGGCCTGCTCTTGCCCAGCGAGGGCACGGTCGAGGTGCTGGGCGAGGACATGCTTCATCACCGCCATCGCGTCCTGCACCGGATCAACTTCTCCTCCCCCTATGTCGAGATGCCGAAGCGGCTGACGCCGTTCGAGAACCTCACGGTCTACGGCCATCTCTACGGCATTTCGAACGTGCGCCGACGCGTCGAGGCGATCGCCGAGGAGCTCATGCTGACCCCCTTCCTGAAGCGCCCCACGGGCACGCTTTCGGCCGGCCAGCGCAGCCGCGTGGCCCTTGCCAAGGCGCTTTTGAACGAGCCCGAGCTCCTGCTGCTCGACGAGCTCACGGCCTCCCTCGACCCGGATACCGCCGACTGGGTACGCGGTTTCCTCGAGCGTTACCGCGTGCGCACGGGGGCCACCGTGCTGCTTGCCTCCCACAACATGTTGGAAGTGGAGCGGCTTTGCTCGGATGTGCTGATGATGAAGGCGGGGCGCATCGTCGACCGCGGCTCGCCCGCCGATCTCATCGCGCGCTACGGGCGGCGGAACCTCGAAGAGGTCTTTCTCGACATCGCGCGCAGGTCGGCGGAGGCGGCGGCGCAATGACGGGCGAGCGAGCTCACGCGAAGGCACCCCCCGCCTTCTTCTCGGCACGGCGCGTTTGGGCGATGGCGTTGCGCTACTTCTACCTCCTGCGCGGCTCCTGGCCGCGGATTGCCGAGCTCATCTACTGGCCGACCGTGCAGGTGATTCTGTGGGGCCTCATCACGCGGTTCTTCGTGACCCACAGCTCGTGGCTGGCGCAGGCCGGCGGCGTGTTGATCGCCGGTGTGTTGCTGTGGGACGTGCTGTTCCGCAGTCAGCTTGGCGTCGCGGTCTCGTTTCTCGAGGAGGTATGGGCGCGCAATGTCGGTCAGCTCTTCGTCACCCCCTTGCAGCCTTACGAGCTCATGCTCTCGCTCGCCGCGATGAGCTTGCTGCGCACCCTCATCGGCGTGGTGCCCGCGGCTCTTATCGCGATCCCGCTCTACTCCTATTCGATCTTCACCATGGGGCTGCCGCTCATCGCCTTCTTCATAAATCTCATGATCTTCGGCTGGGCAATGGGCCTCGCGGTCTCGGGCTGCATCATGCGCTACGGCCTCGGTGCCGAGAGTCTCGCATGGCTCGCCATCTTCGCGCTCGCGCCCTTGAGCGGCGTCTACTATCCGATCTCGACGCTGCCCGACTGGGTGCAGCCGCTGGCCTGGGCGTTGCCGATGTCATATGTGTTCGAGGGCATGCGCGCCGTCATGTTCGAGCACATCTTCCGCACCGATCTGATCCTTTCCGCGCTGGCGCTCAACGCGGTCTATCTCGTCGCAGGCGGTTCCGCGTTCCTCGGCTTCTTCCGCATTGCGCGACGGCACGGGCTGCTTCTGCAAATGGGGGAGTGAGGGCGCGCGCGGAGGCGCTCGCGCGCACGAGGACGTGATGGGCAGGGCCGGCGGATGCCCGGGGGAAGCGAGATGGGACACTTCGATTGGCAGCGCTTCGACTGGTCGAGCCTCACGCGCGGCTGGGGCGACGATCTGCGCATCGCCGCCATCCTTTTCACGCGCTTGCCGATCCGCCGCGAGGGCGAGATTGCGGACCGGGAGGCGGCAGACGCACTGCGTGCAGCACCCCTCATCGGGCTCGCCATCGGATGCGCAGGGGGGATCGGCTACGGCCTCGCCAGCTTTTTCGGCCTCTCGCCATACCTCTCGGCCCTTCTCGCTCTCGCCCTCACCATCGCGGCGACCGGCGGCTTCCATGAGGACGGGCTCGCCGACTTCGCCGATGCGCTCGGCGGCGCCAGTCCCTCCGAGAGGCTCGCCATCATGCGCGACAGCCGGCTCGGCAGCTATGGCGCATTGGCGCTCCTCTTCAGCGTCGGCACGCGCGTGGGTGCGCTTGCCCAGCTCGCCGAGCCCGCGCCCGCCGCGGCCGCCCTTATCGCCGCGGCGGCGGCATCGCGCGGCCTGCTTCCACTGCTGACATTCTTTCTCGAGCCGGCCCGCCGCGACGGGCTCGGGGCCATGGTCGCACGCCCCCGCCAGGAGACGGTCGCAGCAGCAGGGGCGCTCGGCGTGCTCGCCACGGTGCTCCTGCTCGGACCTCTCTCGGCCCTAGCCGCGCTCGCCTTGGCCCTTGCCTCCGCTGGCGGCATCGGCGTGCTTGCCCGCTCCCGTCTCGGCGGCTATACGGGCGACGTGCTGGGCGCTGCCCAGCAGACGGCGGAGGCGGCGGTCCTGCTCGCCGCCGCGATCTGCGCGTGAATGGCCCGACGGGTGCGAGCATGGTCCTGACGACCCGCTGGTGGTGGATCCGGCACGCCGCCGTGACAAGCGACGGCGGGCGCATCTATGGCCAGACCGATATCGAATGCGACGTCTCCGACCGGGAGGCCTTCTCGGCACTGGCGGAGACCCTCCCGCGGAACGCGGTATGGGTGGCGAGCAACCTCAAGCGCACCCAAATGACCGCGCGCGCGATCCGCGAGGCGGGACTCGCGGCTCCCGAGCCGATCGTCGAGCCGGCTCTCGCCGAGCAGCATTTCGGCATATGGCAGGGCCGCGTGCGCGACGAAGTCTACGCCGAGCGGCACGACTGGCGCGGCTTCTGGCTGGCCCCCGCGCATGCGGCACCCCCGGGCGGCGAAAGCTTCGTCGATCTGATACGACGTGCCCAGGCGGCGATCCTTCGTCTCAACGAGTCGCATGCCGGACGTGACATTGTGGCGGTGGCGCATGGCGGCACGATCCGCGCGGCGCTTGCCATTGCCCTCAGGCTCGATCCGGAAATGGCGCTCGCCTTCTCGACCGACAACCTCGCCCTCACCCGCATCGACCACATAGCCCAGCGAGAAGGCGAGGCCTGGCGCGTGGGCGGCGTCAATCTGCCGCCGCGCTGAGGATTCGCGTGCGGCTTCAGCGCCACCGGGCCGCTTTCGTCCGCGATTGCGACCGCATGGTACTCGAGGTGTGACGGCAGGGCGGCGGCGATGCTATGCTCCCCGACTTGCGGAACGCGTCACGCGCGCCAACATCTGCCGACAGAACGAGCCATGTCCTGCAAGGAGTCCCGCCAATGGCCATTGCCGCCCGTTTCGCCCTCCTAGCCCTCACCCTTGCGGTAGCCCTCGCGACCGGCCGGCCGGCACGCGCCGACTCCGATGCCGAGGCGCTGGTCGAGAAGGCGCGGTTGACCTTCCTCGATCTGTACAACGACCCGAACTATACCCAGCTCAAGCGTCACATGAAGCTGGCCAAGGCGGTCCTCATCGTTCCCAACCAGCTCAAGGGCGCCTTCATCGTGGGCGCGCAAGGCGGCAGCGGCGTGCTGA